>JBBRCR010000495.1:0-6516 GCA_038204695.1 Opitutales bacterium
GGGGGTGCCCCCCTGGGGGCCCGCGTCGGGGCCGCACCGTCCGCCCCCCTGCGCGCCGCCCGCCCCCCCGGTGTAGCGCCAGCGCTCCGTGCGCAGACTATACCCAAAAAAACGCCCGCTCGGAGCCGCTGTTGCCGAAGCATTCGTCTTCGCCCCGGCGGCGACTTTCCCCTTGCCCGACCTCCTGCCGGCGCCCGGTGTCGCGGCAATGCCACCTCGCACGACCTGAGTGATGGCCCACCCGCGGCCGATGACGGCTGCGTTCTTCAGGATCGGCACGAGGCTTTGCCCCTGGAGATTGGCGGGTGGGGTGACGTCGCACAGCTCCGCGAGGGTGGGAAAAAGATCAACATGGCTGACCGGCGACTTCGCGACGGCCGACTTCTGCGAAACGCCCGGCGCCACCATCAGCAGCGGAACCCGGGCGCTTTCCTCGAACAGGCTGCTCTTCTGCCACAATCCGTGCTCGCCGGTATGATACCCATGGTCGCTGGTGAAAACGATCACCGTGCTCTCCGCGAGCCCCAGCCGATCGAGAGCCGAAACAACCCGGCCGACCTGCGCGTCCATGAAGCTGATGCTCGCGTAATAGGCCTGCAGCGCCTGCCGTCGCAAGTCGTCGGTCATCGCATCCTGCTCGCGTTTGTAGCTCATCAGGGCCGCCGGCGGCAGATCGGCCTGGTCTTCCTTCACGCCCTGCACGACGCGCATCTGGGATTCTGGATACAGGCCGAAATAGGGATTCTTCGGCGCGACATACGGCGTGTGCGGCCGGAAGAAACCCACCGCGAGAAAGAAGGGCCGGTCCTTTTGTTTCGCAAAACGCTCGAGCACCCACACGGCATCCGCCGCAATTTTACCGTCCGTGTGATGTTCATCGCTCTTCGGTGACGCATACCAGCTCAACGTGCCGCCAAAGGAGCCCGGCGTCAGGGTGAAGATCCGCGGGTGCTCTTCGGTGCGATCCACACCCGCCGGATTGATTTCCATCTCCCACGAGGCGGGATCATCGTGGCCGTCAGTGCCGATGGAGTTTGGTACATTGTAATGATAGAGCTTCCCAATGCGGCCGGCGAAATAGCCCTGCTGCCGGAACGTTTGCGGCAAACTCAACTGGTTTGGGATGGTCTGACGAAAAATCTGGGCGTTCTGCAGGATGCCGGTGCTGTTTGGATACAGGCCGGTCAGCATCGAGTTCCGGCTTGGCCCGCACAGCGGATAAGCGCAATACGCCCGATCAAAACGCACCCCGCGCGCGGCCAGCCGGTCGATGTTGGGAGTTCTGGCCTGCGGGTCACCATAGCAGGCCAGCAGGTTGTTCAAATCGTCCGCGATCAGGAAGAGCACGTTCTTCCGGGCCGGAGCCGCGGCCTCGACGCGAACGGCACCCGCGCCGAGCATAAAGCCGAGCAGCGCGATGGCCCAGAGCCATGTTCGGGCGCGTTGTCGGCCAACGTGTCCGTCTCGATTTCCCGGCTGAGGCAAAACCGCTCCGGCGGTTTTGCTTAGTCCGCATGGACGGGAGAGCCGCGAAAACCGAAACCGCGTTCGATGACAACAGGACATTGAAGGGCAGGAAGAGTGTGGAAAATGCGGTCTAGAGGCAGCGCCCCGCCCTCACCAGCAGCGCGACGTCACCCGTATTCGGGAGCAGTCTCTTTGCCCGTTTGTCCACCTTGACGGCAAGGTTGATCTTTCGCCGCAATGTCCTCTCACGCACTTTCGCCCCCGCCGCCCGCATCGCTGGCGAGAACATTCCGCACCCAGGCCACCAGTTCGAAGGACTGGTGCCTCGCGACATCGTCGAAGATCGCCGCCGTGATCATCAATTCGTCCACGGAGGTGCGGTTCAGGAATGCCTCGATCCCACGGCGCACGGTGGCGGGCGAGCCCACCACCGCCTCCCGAAACGCGTGTTCCACCGTGGCCTCTTCGCTCCGGGACCATCGCCCGGCCATGCTCTCAACGGGTGGCGGCAACGGCCCGGGCGTGCCGCGACGCTGCGTGGGCGCGGGCTGACGAAAATACGCCTGCAACTCGATCACGTCCTGGGGAAACGTGTCTGCCGTATCCGCACTCCCACGACGTAGCGCATGGGCGGTGAGCGGATCGGTGCCCGGCGCCCGGCCCAGTCCGAGATCAATGCGGCCGGGGAACAGCGCTTCCAGGGTGCCAAACTGCTCGGCAATCACCAGCGGCGAGTGATTCGGCAGCATGATGCCGCCCGAGCCGACGCGAATCGTCGACGTGCCGGCGGCAACGTGGGCGACGGCCACGGCGGTCGCGGCACTGGCGATACCCGGCATATTGTGATGCTCGGCCAGCCAGAACCGCCGGTAACCGCATCCCTCGGCGTGCCGCGCGAGGTCGCGGCTCCGGTGCAACGCGTCGGCCACGCTGCCGCCTTGCACAATCGGCGCAAGGTCGAGTACGGAAAATGGCACCATCGAACACCCTGCGCGAATTCGGAAAAATCTCCAGCTGATGGCAGCGCGTTTCGCGCGATTAGTGCGTCAATTAGGACGCTGCGGGCGCCGGATCAGAGGACCCTCACGATCGGCGGCTGAAGTGAATTTACTCGTACGACCACTTGCTGATCCACGGATCTTTGGTCGCCGCCTGGAACGTCTTCAGCTTCGCAATCAGTTCCTCCTTCACCGCCTGGTGCGGCCCGCTCTCCGCGAGATTCACGATTTCATCCGGGTCCGTTGTCAGGTCGTACAGTTCGAACTCCGGCCGGTGAATGAAGTGCTCGATGGGCCGCTTGCCATAGGTCGTTCCGCCCGCCTTTTTCACACTGATCCACGTCGGCGACTGGAACAGGTCCAGGGCAAATGGATACGCCAGGCCGCTGGCCAGGTTGTGAATCAATTTGTAGCGCGCCGTCCGCACCACGCGCATCGGATAATACATCGTGACCTCGTGGAAGGTGTGCGAGGCATGGATCTCCTGCCGGTCCGGCAACGGAGAGCCGTCCAAACCCGCGCGAAACGATCGCCCGTCGAACGTCGCATCCGCGCGCAGGCCGCCCGCGACGTCGAGCAGCGTCGGGGTGAGATCCACCCACGAAACCATCGCCGGCTGCACTCCGCCCCGACGGCGCTGCTCCGGCGCGCGCACGATCATGGGCAACCGGATGCCGGGCTCGTAGAGCGTGGTCTTGGCTCCCACAAAGGCGGGACCGTTGTCGGAGACGTACATGATGAGCGTGCGTTCATATTGACCCGCCGCTTTCAGGATTTGCACGAGCTGGCCAACCCCTTGATCAAGCCGCGACACCGCCTGGTAGTACTCGGCGAGCTCGGCCCGGCATTCGGGCGTGTCGGGCAGATACGACGGCACCACGACCTCGGCCGGCCGGTAGACGACGGGCGTGATGCCGGGATAACCCTGCGGGCGATTGCCGAACGGATTGGGTTTGGGATACGTTTCGAACGATGGTCTGCCGTTCGGCAGCACGATATTCGCGCGGTGCGGATCGTCGCTCGCGTAGTACAGAAAAAAGGGCCGCGCATCCTTCGCCTCGATGAACCCGCGCGCCTGGTCCGCCATCTCCGCCGGACTGCGCCCCAGACTCTCGGGATCGTTGGCGGCACCGCCCGACAGGGCCGTCTGAAACGCGTATACCGATTCCGGCGCGATGTGGAACTTGCCGATCCGCGCCGTCCGGTATCCCGCCTCCCCCAGGCGCACCGGCAGGCTCTTGACGTGATCGAAAGACTGGAAGTGATGCACCTGATGCTGGAGTCCATACATGCCATTCTGGTGATTGTGCAGCCCGGTCAGCATTACAGAGCGCGAGGGACTGCAGCTGGCCGTGGTGCAAAACGCATTCGTGAAACGCGTGCCGTCGGCGGCCAGCGCGTCCAGGTGCGGCGTCTTGATCACCTTGTTGCCATAGCAGCCCAGCGCGTCCGTCCCGTGATCATCAGCGACAATCATGACGATGTTCGGGCGGGCCGGCGGAGTGGCGGCCGTGCCAGCCGCGACAAAGGTCAGGACCGCGACCAGCGACAGCAAACGCAGGAGGTTGGTTTTCATGGCGAGCAGTCCGAGATCATATCGCGAACGTCGTTCGCGCGAGGCGAAACGAGCTTTGCTGCGCGCCGACGACCCGTGACACGCCGCCACGCCCGGTCATCACCTCCTCAACCCCGGAGCACGCCAGCTGCTTTTTCCGCCAGAAAACTCGCGTAGGTCTTCTCAATCCCCTCGCGCAATCCCGTCCTGGCCTTCCACCCGAGGGCAGAAAGCTTCGAGACGTCCATCAACTTTCGTGGCGTGCCGTCCGGCTTCGACGCGTCCCATGTGATCCGCCCGGCATACCCGACGACCGCCGCCACGGTTTCCGTCAGTTCGCGAATCGTCACGTCGCTTCCGGTGCCGACGTTGATCCAGTCGGGCGGGTGATCGAGCTTCAGCAGGAAAGCACACGCATCGGACAGATCATCGACATGGAGGAATTCGCGCCGCGGAGAGCCCGTGCCCCATGCAATGACCTCGGCCCGCTGCTGCTCGCGCGCTTCATGAAAACGCCGGAGCAAAGCCGGCAGCACGTGCGAGTTCTGCGGATGGTAATTGTCGCCCGGCCCATGGAGATTCGTCGGCATGGCCGAGTGAAACAGGACGCCGTATTGCTTTCGGTAATACTGACACAGCTTCAACCCGGCGATCTTCGCGATCGCGTACGCCTCGTTCGTCGGCTCCAGCGCGCTCGTCAGGAGCGCGTCCTCGGGCATCGGCTGCGGAGCTTGCTTGGGGTAAATGCACGAACTGCCGAGAAACAACAATCGCTTCACCTCGTGACGGTACGCGGCATGGATCGCGTTCCCCGCCATCACGAGATTCTCGTAAAGAAACTCGGCCGGGTAGGTGTTGTTGGCCTGGATACCGCCGACCTTGGCCGCGGCGATGATCGCCTCGTCGGGTTTTTCCGCCGCAAAGAAGCGGTCGACCGCGTCCTGGCAGGTGAGATCGAGTTCGCGCCGGGTGCGCAACAACAGCGACACCCCGGGCTCGCGTTCGAACCGGCGCACCAGCGCGGCACCCACCATCCCTTGATGGCCCGCGATGAAAAGCTTCATGCGAACGCCGTCCGTGCCAGCACCGGCAGCGCCGCCACCTGCGCCTCGTGCTTCGCCAGCGCGAGATCGTGCTCCACCATGATCCGGACGAGTTCCTTGAAACGCACCTTCGGCTCCCAGCCCAATTGCCGGCGCGCCTTCGCTGCATCGCCAATCAGCAAATCGACTTCCGCGGGTCGTTCGTAACGCGAGTCGTGCTTCACGTATTTTTCCCAGTCGAGTTCGAGCAGACCGAATGCCTCCTGGCAAAACTCCCTCACGCTATGGGCCTCGTTCGTGGCGACGACGTAATCATCGGGTTTATCCTGCTGGAGCATCAGCCACATCATCTCGACGTACTCCCTGGCAAAGCCCCAGTCGCGCCGCGCGTCGACGTTGCCCAGGTAAACCGTGTCCTGGAGCCCCATCTTGATCCGGGACGCAGCCCGCGTGATCTTCCGAGTGACGAACGTCTCGCCGCGGCGAGGGCTCTCGTGATTGAAAAGAATCCCGTTCGACGCGTGCAGCGCGTAGCTCTCGCGGTAATTCACGGTGAGCCAGTAGGCGTACACCTTGGCGCAGCCGTACGGCGACCGCGGCCAGAAGGGTGTCGTCTCGGTTTGTGGGACCGCCTGCACCTTGCCGAACATTTCGGACGACGATGCCTGGTAATAACGCACCTTCTTCACCAGCCCCGCCTCTCGAATTGCCTCGAGGATCCGCTGCGCGCCCAATCCATCGACATCGCCGGTGTATTCGGGAATGTCGAACGACACGCGTACATGGGACTGCGCGCCGAGATTGTAGACTTCGTCCGGTTGCAGTTCGTAAAGCAGCTTCACCATCTGAACCGAGTCCGCCAAATCTCCATAGTGCAGAAACAGCCGCACGCCGTTCACGTGCGGGTCGCGATAAAGGTGATCAATCCGGCTGGTGTTGAAGGTCGAGGCGCGGCGAATAACGCCGTGCACCTCGTAGCCTTTGTCGAGCAGCAGTTCGGCGAGATAGGAGCCGTCCTGGCCGGTGATGCCGGTGATGAGAGCCTTTTTCATGCGGGAATCGCCAAGCTACGGATGCCTTCACGCCGCCCGCAAGCCCGCGAATACTAATCGACCATGAAAACTACAATCCAGTGGCTGCGAGCGCCAGCGAGTGGCTTAGATCTTCTGTGTCATCCATGTGTTCCCAGTCTTATGCGTCTTCCCCAATTCATTCGCAGGCGCTCGCAGCCAACGAACCGATCGGTCAACGACTACCGGCGGCAGCCGGCGCGGATAATTCCAGCCATGACCGTGCCGAGGCGCAGCCATTCATCGTAGTTCAGAAACTGGTCCGCGCCCGCCACCAACGCGTCGGGAAACTTGCGCAGCACCGTCCGGACAAGCAGGCGCAGGCCATCGGCATTGTCGTCTACCACGAGAAACTTGAGATGATCCTCCATCGCCGCCGTGTC
>JBBRCR010000496.1:0-6514 GCA_038204695.1 Opitutales bacterium
AGTCCCGCGTCAAATTCCGTATATCATCCTGAACGAGGGATGCGAACGCTTCAGCTTTTACGGCATGCGCAACATCCTGACGGTGTTCCTGGTGTCGTCACTGCTGCTATATCTTCCGGAGTCGGACCGCGGCAGGTCGGCCAAGGACATTTTTCACACCTTCGTCATCGGTGTTTATCTATTTCCGCTGCTCGGCGGTTGGCTCGCGGACCGGTTTTTCGGAAAATACAACACGATATTCTGGCTCAGCCTCGTCTATTGCGGCGGCCATTTGTGCCTCGCGCTCTTCGACGCGAACCGGGCCGGCCCTGAGACGTTTTGGCTGGGAGATGACGGCACTGCGTCGGATGACGATCGGTATCGCGCTGGCCGGACTCTCATGGATTGTCGTGGGCGGAATGCAGGTGGTGCTCGACGGCGGGCTGGCGTTCTCGATCACGTGGCAGGTGCTACCCTATGCACTGCTCACGCTGGGCGAGGTGCTCGTGTCGGCCACGGGGCTCGAGTTTGCCTACAGCCAGGCGCCGCCGTCGATGAAAGGCGCTTTGATGAGCTTCTGGAGCCTGTCCGTGACGATCGGCAACCTTGTGGGTCCTGATCGTCAATGCCGCGGTCAAAAACGGCACTGTCACCAGCTTCATCGAGTCCACCGGTTTTGGCGTCACCGCCTTCCAGATGTTTTTCTTCGCCGGTGTCGCCTTTGCCGCCGCCCTCGCCTTTGGCCTGTATGCGCGACGGTATCAGGTGGTCGACCACTATCGGAAAACCTGAGCGGCCGGCAAATTCAGCGGGAGGGATACGGCTGAAACCCGAGGTGGTTCGGTTGCGAATTTGACGGGTACGTTCCCATGATGCGTGCGTTCCGCAATACGGATCGGGCCTGCGCGAATTTCCCGGTGCGGCGAAATGAACGGAGGACGTGGGCGAAGACCGCGCGGGCGTTGGCACTGGCGCATTCGCGAAGAGAACAGGGGAGACGCATGGGGAAAAGAAGCTTGAGCTTCGTTAAGCAACCCTTGTGCCCGCACTGCGCCCCGGCCCTAACGCACGTGCAACGCGCGAGAAGGGTATTCGTTATCTTCAAACGGTCGTTACGTAGGCCAGGAAAACGTAAACGCCACCGACACTCGGCCGCGCGCGCCCCAGCCTGGCGCTGCCGGGCCGAGCACATGCCTCACAAGTCAAACGCGCGAGGGGAAACGCGGGCGTCTCCCGTTCGTGCGCGCTGCCGGCGAAACAAAAATCGTGTTCTCCCGGCTCGAACGTGAATGGGCGGGCTAGACGAAAAACCGCTCTGATTTTGCCGTGAAGCAAGTCGGCGGCGGAATCTTGCCGGATGATCCGGCAGCCACACGGTCGCGAACATTCGCGCGTGTTCGTGGGCGTGGCGAAAGTCGCAAAATGCCGGCCCGCTCATTTGACCATCGCGCGATTGGGAATTACCATGTCGCGCTATGAGCGACACCCTTATGATCACATCCCGACGAGGATCGGCAGCTGCCGTCGTTCTCGGGCTTCTCGCCGCCGCCGCGATCGTTGTGGCCGTGGTTTTCTGGAACCAGCAGCGCACGACCAACGCATCGCTGACGCAAACCGAGTCTCAACTCAAAAACGCCAAGAGTGAAACCACCCAAGTGCAGCAGCGTTTGGACGCGGCGGAGGCCGCGGCAGCCGACTTGCGGAAGCAGCTCGCCGACGCGAAAACGGGGGCGACCCGCTTCCAGTCCGAGCTGACCGAGGCAAACGCGGCAGCGACCCGACTCGAAGAGCAGCTGAAGCAGCAGTTGGAGCAGGTGCGGGCTGAATCAACGCAGTTCAAATCGCGATTCGACCAGGATTCCACCAAGGCGAATCAGCTGCGTGCCCAACTGCAGAAGCAGGCGAGTGAAGCGCAAAATTCGGTGACACGGCTGCAGCAGGAGTTGACCCAGGCGAAAGCCCGAACCGGCGAACTGCAAAAGCAGGCAGAGGCCGGCAAAGCTGAACTGGCCGACCTGCAGGCGCGCCTGGAAGCAGCGCAAAAGCAGATCGTCGAACCACAGCCCCAGCCCAAGAAGAGGCGATGGTTCGAATCGTCGAAATAGGCGACAGACAAGCCCGCGGCGACCGGGGCGCACGGCTTTCCGCAACGCACGGTGCAGGTAGTCGACGGGTTGATCCTCGCAGAGCCGCACCAACGCGCGTGTACAATTCAGTTTGCCTTCCGCGCGTCGGGCGCTGACACGTGCAGCCATGTCGAGGCGAATGGTGGGTCGAATGCCCTGTAGGGCCGCAGTGTTCATCGCGCTCTGCGTCAGCGCAGCGCCCTTGTGGCCGGCCGACCAGCCGCAATGGGGAGAGCGTTTCACCCGCAACATGGTCTCGAGCGAGACGGGTCTGCCGAGCGAGTTCGACCTTGAGAAGGGCACGAACGTCAAGTGGTCCGCCCGGCTCGGAACCGAAACCCATGCCACGCCTGTTATCTCCGGCGGCCGGGTGTTCATCGGCACAAACAACAACGCCCCCCGCGACCCGCGTCACCGCGGTGACCGCGGCGTCTTGATGTGCTTCGACGAGCAGACCGGGCAGATGGTCTGGCAACTGATCGTACCGAAAATCACCACGAGCAAGTTCTGGGACTGGCCCAATGCGGGGCTCTGCTCTCCCGTCACGATCGACGGCGGAAAAGCGTATGTGGTGAGCAGCCGAGGAGAGGTCCTCTGCCTCGATCCGGCCGGCATGACCAATGGCAACCAGGGTGAGTTCCTGGACGAAGCACGGCATCAGGCTCCCGCCGGTGAACCTGCCATCGAGCCGGCGGCGAACGATGCCGATATTCTGTGGCAGTTCGATTTGATCAAAGAAGTCGGCGTACGACAGCACGACTCGGCCCATGGTTCGCCGCTGGTGTATCAGCAGTTCCTGTACGTGAATACCTCGAATGGCGTGGATGACACCCACCGCCACATCGCCGCACCCGACGCGCCCAGTCTCGTGGTGCTGGACAAACTGACGGGACGGCTGGTCGCGACGGATGGCGAACGCATCGGGCCGCGGATTTTCCACTGCACTTGGTCGTCGCCAGCTCTGGCGCAGATCGACGGCCGCCCGCTGATCATCTTCTGCGGCGGCGATGGCGTCGTGTACGCCTTCGAACCAGTGACGACGACGCCACCGCACGGTCAGGTCGCGAAGTTGAAGAAAGTGTGGCAGTTCGATCCCGACCCCGCCGCTCCCAAGGAGGATGTCCACCGCTTCATCAGCAATCGCAAGGAAAGTCCCAGTAACATCAAGGGCTTGCCCGTGGTGTATCAGAACCGCGTTTACGTGACCGTCGGCGGCGACCTGTGGTGGGGAAAACATCAGGCGTGGCTCAAATGCATCGACGCCACGCGAACGGGCGACATCACCGGCAGTGGGGAAGTCTGGACGTATCCACTGGAGCGCCACGCCATGACCACGCCGGCGATCGCGCATGGACTGTTGTTTGTGGCCGACTCCGGGCGTCGCATTCACTGTGTCGATGCCGACACGGGCCGCCCGCATTGGACGCACGACGTCAAGGGCGAGGTGTGGGCGTCGCCGCTGGTCGCGGACGGGCGGGTCTATTGCGCCACCCGACGAGGGGAGTTTCTGGTGTTCGCCGCCAGCAGGGAAAAAAAGCTGATCAGCGAAACGCACCTCGCGGGCCCGATCAGTGCCACTCCGGTCGCAGCCAACGGTGTGCTCTTCGTCACCACGATGACCCATCTGCACGCGCTACAGCTGGACCGCCGGTCGGACCGCTGACGCCGACGCACGCGCGTTCGGAGGACGGTCCCTTCAGTTCGGTGGTAGTAGTGGTCCTCCCGGCCACCGGAGCAATACGCATCCGGAGGAAACCCAGCTCCCAACATCTATGCGACACTACGCATCGCTGTTCGCAGTCGCTGCCCATGACGCGGAGAAATACTTCCGGCACACTCCCGCCTCAAAAACCGCGCCAAATGCAAGAGCCGATTCAGCCAGCGGAAAAGGTGACTAATGGCGCAAGTGCCGTTTGCTCCTCTGATCCGCGGCCATCGGATTCGACTGCAACAGGTGTGATTTTTGAGTTTGGACGGTCGTGTGATGAGTTCTGTCCGTGCATGATGTCATTGTACGCTCCTGATTTCGCCGGTCGTTCCAGCGCTCACGCAGAATACGACGAAGTAATCTGCAACCCGCTCGGAAAGATTGGGCAACAGAAACGTACATAGGGGTGTTGATGTTCACAAAGGGGCGGGCGGAAAGCCCGCCCCTTTTTTTTGCCCGGCAAAACTCGACCGAACTCCGAGGCACTGACCGCGCTCCGCGTGGGCCCGCACTTAACCCTTGTGCATAGCGCTGGACATCGGAACGCGCCATCGATGATCGTCGCGCGCTTGCGCCACTCCGGGCTGTCAAAGCCACCGCATGTTACCTTTTGTCAGTTCCGTGGCGGGTGAACGCCGGCACGTGGAAGTCAAACCGGCCAAGGCTGCCGATACTCGCGCGTAAGCCAGCGGGAATCCCCCCCACTCGCAAAACGATTCTTCGTCGGGTCCCACTTCAAATTCGCGCCATAATGATACCCGAAGTTCATCACGTGGCACGCGATGACGGAGCTCGCGCCAATCTCGACGTCACATATCGGGCGCCGGCGCGTATGCACCGCATCGACGAAGTTCTGAAAATGTGACGTGCTGCGATCAAGCTTCACCTCCATGGAGGAACGTTGCTGCGAACCGACTTGAAACACGCGGTTGGTCCCGCGGACCGCCTTCACCAGTTCGATGGCCTCGTGGATATTGTGGGTGAGCGGCTTCTCGCAATAGACATCCTTGCCAGCCTTCACCGCCGCAATGGCCATATAGGCGTGCCAGTGATCCGGTGTGCCGATGACCACCGCGTCAATGTCCGGGCGCGCGAGCAGCTCGCGAAAATCATTATACGCAGCGCAACCGCGATACGTCGTGCCCGTTTTCGCGGCATACGCCGCGTCCACGCGCTGCTTCGCCGCGTCGCGGCGCGTGGTGTCCACATCACACACCGCCAGCACCTGCGCGTCATCACGCGCCAGGAAATTGCCGAGGTGCGATTTCATGATGATCCCCAGGCCAACACACCCGAGCGTCAGTCGCTTGCTCGGCGCGCTCGCCTGCGACCAGACACGCGCCGGCCGGATCAGCGGAGCGCTCACGAGCAACGCAGACGTTTTCAGGAATCGCCGCCGACGGAGGTTCGTGTGCGTCATCACTCGAGCAGGGGAAAAAACAAACGACTTGTCACGGCTTCGCGGATGGCGTGCTTCGCTTTGACCTGCGAATCTCCCGGTAAAGCTGCTCCATTCGTTTAACCCGGGCGGTCTGTGCGGGATCCGCGATCAGGTTCTTCTGCTCCGTCAGATCCTCTGCCAGATTGTATAACGCCGCGGGTCGATCGTGATCGATGTCGAGCACAAGCTTCCACGCACCTTCACGCAACGCATGCGCCATGCCGTGGCTCCCTGAGTCCGCCCCTTTCTTCGCCGCCGTATTCCACGCCTGATTCTTCGCCGCTTCACGCTGTTGCGCCGTCATCTTCGTCTTACTTGCACCCTTCTTCTTAGCTTTTGAACCGGCAACGTCCTCAGCCACGGGCTCTCTCTCGGTGAATGCATCGCGTCCAGGACTGCTTTGGATGAGCAACGTCTGCCGCACGGGTTGATCGTCGCCGCGCCGACCGAGCAAGACCGGCGCGAGACTGACACTGTCTAGCATCTGATCGGCGTCGAACTTTCCACCGGCGAGATCCACAAAGGTCGGGACGATGTCATGGGTGCCGATCAACTGGTGCCGCACCGTGCCTGCTGGCACGCGGCCGGGCCAGTGGACGACGAACGGCACGCGGTGACCGCCTTCCCACATGTAGGATTTGGCTCCCCGCAATCCGCCCACTGCATCGTGTCCCGCGGCGCGATCGACCTCGGTCGGAATGCCGCCGTTGTCACTGGTCACCACGATCAGCGTCCGCTCCATGAGGCGACGCGCCTCGAGCGCCTCGACGATCTTCCCGACGACAACATCCACCTCCAGCACCATGTCGGTCTTCGGCGTGATCTTTGTCACACCCTTGATCGGTGTGCCGCGCAACTGATCCGGCGGCGTATAGGGACTATGCACACCGTCGGTGGAAAGATGAATGTAGAACGGTTTGCCCGGGTCCTGGTCAATGAAGCCGGCCGCCTTTGCGACGAGGGTTTCTCCGACGTTGCGGCTGTCCCAGTCCGGCAGCCCGGGTCCATCACGAGGAACAACCCCACCGTTGCGCGGCCCAGCCGCCAGCATGGTGACTTTCGTCGCATCACCCATCACGCGGTTGTTCTCGAAAAACAAATACGGAGGCGCCTGGTGACCGCCGAGCAACACGCACGAGTAATTGAAGCCCCACTGGATCGGGCCGGTCTTCATCGGCTTGGTGAAGTCCGGTTCCCGAGCGGCGTTGTTCTCGAAAACCCCGCCGAAATGGAGTTTGCCGAAGAGTCCCGTGCGATACC
>JBBRCR010000497.1:0-6493 GCA_038204695.1 Opitutales bacterium
GCTTGTAATCAAAGCCGGGAAGCTGAAGTTCCGGAATCTTTTGACCGATGAACCGCTGGATGTCGCGAATCTCGGGTGCGTTTTCTGGTGTCACGAGCGTGAACGCGTCGCCCACTGCCTGTGCCCGTCCGGTGCGGCCGATCCGGTGGACGTAATCCTCCGGGTTTTCCGGCACGTCGTAATTGATCACGTGCGTCACGCCGGCGACATCGATGCCACGCGATGCGATGTCCGTTGCGACCATGATTTCGTATTTGCCGCTCTTAAACCCAGCCAGTGCCTCGATGCGCTGGTTCTGCGAGCGGTTGGCATGGAGTACGGCCACACTGTGGTTCGCCGCTTTGAGCCGCCGTGCGATTTTGTCGGCGCCGTGCTTCGTGCGGGAAAAAACCAGCACGCTGTCGAAATCCGTCTTTTCCAGGAGGGCGACCAAGAGATCAAACTTCTGGTCGAAGGCCACCGGGTAAAGGGCGTGGCTCACTGATTGGTTGACCGAGCGGCTCACGCCGATCTCGACCCGGGTCGCGTTGCGCAGGGCAAACGACGCCACTTCCGCGATTTCCGGCGGCACCGTCGCTGAGAAAAACAACGTCTGCCGTTCACGTGGGCACCGGGCGATGATGTCCTTCACCACGGGCAGAAAGCCCATGTCGAGCATCCGATCAACCTCGTCGAGCACCAGAATGCTGATGTCACGCAGGTTGATCGTACCTTCCTTCAGGTAGTCCATCAACCGGCCTGGCGTGGCCACGATGATGTCGACGCCGCGCTTCAATTCCTGGCGCTGATATCCATAACCGACACCGCCGAAAATGGCGACCGGGCGCAGGTCGGTGAAACGGGCGAAATCGCGAAACGCAGTCTCGACTTGGGCCGCGAGCTCACGCGTCGGCTCGAGCACGAGTACGCGCGGTACGCGGCCGTGTTGGACGAGGCGGGTGAGGATGGGCAGCGCGAAGGCCGCGGTCTTGCCCGTGCCGGTCTGGGCGGAGGCGATGAGGTCGCCGCCCGCGAGCACGACGGGAATCGCGCGCAACTGGATGGGCGTGGGATCGGTATAACCCGCGGCTTGGACACCGCGAAAAACTGAATCGGAAAGTTTGAGAGCTTTAAAAGGCATGAGATCTGGGAAACGTCGGGCGTCTGCCGTGCAGGAGCCCCATTGCGAAAGCCACTTTCAGCGGCGGCGTCTGCATCGCAGAAGCGTCACCGCTGAGGGCTATAAAACAAAAAGGACGAAGCCCCGAAGGAGCTTCGTCCCGCGAAATCGTTTTGTTAGGAAAACGGATTAGTACCGGCGCTCGCCGCGATCGCGATCGCGACCACCGCCGCCGCCGCCGAAGCCGCGACCACCGCCGCCGCCGCCGAAACCACGGCCACCGCCGCCGCCGAAGCCGCCACCTGGGCGCTCTTCCTTCGGGCGGGCTTCATTAACAGTCAGCTGACGGCCACCGAGGTCGAGGCCGTTCATTTTTTCCGCCGCGGCTTTGGCCTCTTCGGCCGTGCCCATGGTGACGAACGCGAAGCCACGGGGGCGACCGGTCATCTTGTCCATAGCGACGTAAACGTCGGTCACGGACCCGTATTGGCCGAAGGCCGAACGGAGCTCGTCTTCCGTCGTCTTGAACGACAGGTTACCGACGTACAGTTTGGAGTTACTCATGTGATGTCTCGTAGATCCACCGTCTGCTGGCAGTCCGTTCCCAACTTGGGTTTCGAAATCATCACTTAAGCCAAACGCTCAGCCAACGACTCACCAGATACTGTCATCTAACGCTTTCTCTAACGATGTTCGCAGAAACGTGCACGGCCGCGTTTCTAAAGCAAGCGGAATCCGGGAACCGGTGTGAGACAAATTTCTGCCGTTAGGCAGCTCTCAGTGGGCTTGGGCTGATACGCCGCATCGATGCCGGTTCACGCTACGCCGTCGCAGATCGTTAGTCTCGCGGGATTCTCGCCGCAATCCACGCTGCTGCTTCCGGCAACACGCGCTTCAGCTCCGCCATCACCATTTCCGCCGCCCACGCCGCGCCGGTCAGTGAGAAATGCGTGGTGTCGCGCTTGCCGTCTTTCATCGGACCGAACTCAGCGCTGCCGTTCTCACCGAGCCTCGTCACCGCCGCGATACTCACCGTGTGCAAATCCACGAGCGGCACCTTTTCGGTGGCCGCCACCGCACGCGTCGCCGCCGCGTAGTCAGCCAGTAAATCGACCAGCTTGCCGTCCTTGAAATTACGTCGAGTGACCGAGGTCACGAGGATCGGCTTTGCGCCCGTCGCACGCGCCTCCGCTATATATCGCACAAGGTTCGCGCGAAACGTGGTTGCCGGGTTCGTTTCCCGCTCCGGCCCTTTGCCGAGCATATCGTTGTGCCCAAACTGAATCAGGATGTGCGTCGGCCGCAGCGCGAGCGTCTCCTTCCAGAGCGCCGTGGCTTCGTAATAACTTTTCGTGCTCGCGCCGCCACGCGACTTGTTCGTGCAACGCACCTCCGGTCGCAGACGTTTCGCGAACGCGGCACCCCAGCCCGCTTGATCGGTCACGGTCGAGTCGCCGACGAGTACGACGTGCACCGGACGTTCCGCCGCCATGGCGCGCGCGCCCAAAGTCACGAACAACACCAGGGAAAGAATTCGCCACATGCCGGTCATTTGACCGCCCCGTCGACGCGCTGCAAATACTCCGTGAGCACCCGCACGTTGGCGATGAACGCCGATGTCGTGATGAACGGCTCCAGGGGCGAGCCCTTCTGCCAGCGATCCTGGACGATCCAGCGTCCGTCGCTGTTCAGCGCTGCGAGGACTCCGTCGACCCGCCTCTCGAGCGCGGCGAGTTTTTCCCGCTTCGGTGTCGCTGCGGCCCGCATCGCATCGCGACCTTCCCGCCGCACCCGCTCGTAGTTCGCCAGCGTTTGCGGATTCTTGTAGGCGCTCTCCCAGTTGTAATCCCGCGCGAACTTCGCGCTGATCTCGGCCTTGCTGTAAAAGATTCGGCCGCGCTCATCGCCGTAAATCGGCCGGTTCGTCCCGAGTTCGTAAAGCCGCGCCCAACGCTCAGGACCGATCGTCGAACGCCGCAACCACGCGGCCGCCGGCGCAATCGCGTCGAGATACTTCTGTTCGCCCGTCTCGAGATAAATATCGAGCAGCGCGTCGATCACCTTGCCGCTTTCCGCCGACGAGACGGCTGGCGGCTCCATCACCCGCGCCCAAGAGGGCGACATCGCGAAATCATATTGCTGCGCCCAGCCGGGATGCGGCTCCGGCATCTGCGCCAGCAAGAGGAAATCCGCGCCGCGACGCGCCCGACTCGAGATATTCGGCGCGCCCGCGCAGCCCGTGCGCCAGCAGCATCGTCTGCACACAGGTGCTCTGCACATTGTCGTTGAGCGTGTAGAAACGCGTGTAGTCCGCATCCGGCCACGTGCGCGGATAATCTTTCGGAATCGCCGCCTTCTTCACCGGATGCACCGCCGGGTCGCGCGGCTCGCCGCCATAGCGCTGCGGCCAGGCACCGTTGGGATACTGTGCGCGCAACATTCCGCGCAGCCCCCGCTCCAATGACTCTTCGATTCCCAGGTCGCGCGGGTGGCGCGAGTCTTTCGTCGCCTCGCGATAGCGCAGGAGAAAACGCACCGCGCTCTGCGTGGTGTTGTCGTCGAACGTCGTGAACAGCGTGTGTTGGATCACCTGGCCGAATTTCAGGCTTCCCGTCGCGTGCAGCCTGCCCTCCTCGTTCGGCCGCGCCGGATCGAATTAACCGTGCCCGACGTGTTGCCGATGCCGAAGATGCTGGAGTTCGGACCGCGGCTGATCTCCACGGCGTCGACGTCGGTCGGATCGAGTGGCACGCGGCCGCTGGTCTCGAAATTGCCGAAGGTGATGTTCGCGGCGCCGATGCCGCGGATGCGGTTCGCGTCCTGGGGATTCAGGTTGGTGCTGTCGGTAACCGCGCCGTTCTGGTCGACCGCATACTCGGTGTAGTTGTGGATGCCCTCGGTCCCGGCCTCGTAGGCGAAGATGTCGTTGATATTCAGCAGCGCGAAATCCTCCATCTGCTCCTTCGTGATGACGGTGATCGAGGCGCCGAGATCGGCGATCTTCGTGTTGAGCCGCGTGCCCGAAGTCGTGTTGGCGCCGTAGTAGCCGTGGTTGTCCGCCGTCACCTCGAATGGGGAGAGCACGACGACCGGTTCCGGATCGCGCGTCGTCGTCGCCGCGGTCGAGTTTGTCGCCACCGACTGCGCGACGAGTGCGGGGCAAAGCAAGAATGTGGCAGTGAACAGGCCTGCGATTCGGTTTCTCATGGCTGAAAGAGCAGGTTGGGGTGGGTGACTGGGAGCTCGATCGAGAGTGGGACGCTCCTTGTGCGCCGCGTCGTACGCGACCGGTTTGCGCGCCGTCAAACCGTTTGCCATGGTATGTTAACAGTGCCAGCGGTGGACGGGGGCGGAATTACGTGATGACGCCTGCTGGTTTCGCAGCCACGACATCTCCTTTCTCGTCTTCTCTGGCGCCAGATTGATTCGCCCTACTTCGCGGGCTTTTTCTTCTTTTTCGGTTTGGCTGCTTTGTCGTTTGCCGGTTTTCGCTCCGCAGCCACGAGCGGAGAGGCGATGGGATTCAGTTTGTTCAGCACAGCCTGCAAACGCATGCCCGCGGCGCGGGCGGCTTCGCTCGCCGTTTCGGCCGGAACGAGCTTCTCCACGAACGGCGCGTCGCTCATGTCAAAGAGCTTCCCGTCGTGCGTCAGTTTCCACGGGAAGGGCGACTTTCCAGTCGCCCGAGACCCGTCGACCGAATGTTCTTCGGCGGCTGGAAAGCCGCCGCTCCGGCAAATGCCGACGTGCTTGGCAGGAATTGTGGGGCAAGGCATGCGCTAGCGGGCGCATATTGCCCGTACAAATAAGGGGTTCACGCGAAGGCGCGAAGATCGCGAAGTCGGAGGGATTGATTGGTGGCCGCGCCTACGGGGGATTTGCTCTGGGGAAACCAGGGTGTCGTGATCTTCCGCTGAACTCCTTCGCGCGCTTCGCGCCTTCGCGTGAGCCTGCTCTGCTGCTTGCCCCCTCGGCTTCAAAATCGTCGCGAACGTGCACGATTCGAATCGATATCGGCACACCCTGTGCCCCCGTTTTCACGCCGGTCAAAGACCGGCGCCACTCCAGGTGGCGGCGCTGGCTCATTCGATTGGATGCGGCCATCCGATGGACGTCACACCGTCCCACCACCGAGTAGCGGAAGATCGTAGTTGGAAACCGGGTGCGCGTGCGGTGAGCGTCACGTTCATGCGGAAGTGCCGGCAACCGCCAGGCACCCGGATAGTGTTGCTACGAATTTTGCCGGTGGGATTCTGGCCATCCAACTGCTCCCGTCCGATGCGCCACGTTCAGATCGCCATTAGTACCACCATCACCGGGATGGCGGTCAACGCGGCTCTCGCCGCGCTCAAGATCGTTGCCGGCGTGGTGGGCCATTCGTATGCGCTCGTCGCGGACGGCATAGAATCCCTCAACGATTTCATCGGCTCGGGCGTGGTCCTGCTCTCGTTGCGCGTTGCCGCAATTCCACCCGATCAGGACCATCCTTACGGCCACGGGAAGGCGGAGCAGCTTGGCGCCTTGTTTTCAGCGCTTTCGCTCCTCGCCGCCGGCGGCCTCATCGCGGTCCAGAGCAGCCGGAACCTCATCGAGCGGCACAATTCGCCATCTTGGTACACGCTGCCGGTGCTGGTGCTCGTGATCGTGACGAAGGAGATACTCTCGCGCTACGCACTTCGTAAGAGTCGAGAGACGACCAGTGGCGCCCTGCGAGGCGATGCCTGGCATCACCGCTCCGACGCAATCACGTCGTCGGCGGCGTTTGTGGGCATTGCCGTCGCCTTGATCGGAGGGCCCGGCTATGAAATGGCGGATGACATTGCCGCGCTGCTCGCCTGCGTGGTGATTGGCTTCAGCGGGGTGAAGCTGCTGAAGAACGCCCTGCACGAAAACATGGAGGGCGCCCCGCCGGCGGAATTGCAGGCGAAAGTTCGCGCTGTCGCCGGCGCCGTCCAGGGCGTAATGGAGATTGAAAAACTCCGGATGAAGAAGATCGGACTTGGCTACTTTATGGACATCCATGTCCAGGTGGGAGGTCTCATCACCGTCGCTGACGGCCACCGGATTGGCCACGAGGTCCAACGGGCCCTGCTCGATTCTCAACTCGGCATTGAGGACGTGGTCGTTCACATCGAACCGCGCGAAGCATGTTATCGTGGGCAGGCGGGGCAGGAATAGCCACGACACACGATGTGCCACCTACAAACCAGAGTTGAACCGCGAATGGACGCTAATAAACGCGAATTCGAGGCAGCGACGCGGAGCACCCTGCGGCGGGCCCCTTTCCCGTGCATTCACACGAGTGCGAGCGAGTGGATTCGTGGGCTGCGTGCGCCAGCGAGTGGATGAAGCACGAATTGCAGAGTCTAATCCACTCGCCCGTTCGACAAGCTC
>JBBRCR010000498.1:0-6492 GCA_038204695.1 Opitutales bacterium
CAACCAGCAGGTTCATAACGGCTGCGCAACACTGCGCAAATTCCGCTGAATTGCCGTTCACGCGATTTGGCAGAGTGGCGCCAGGTAACGCTATATACATCGTGTAAACAACGTGAGCCCGTGGGCTGGCGTCGCGTGTAATGCTCGAGGACTTGCCACTCGATGGCAGCCCTTGAAAACAGATCATGCGTAAACGCCAGTCCCCGCCTCTCCCCACGCATGGAGAAGAATCCCACCAAGGCTCCCGGGCGGGGTCGCCGGCTCAAAGTTTCGCGCGAGCCTTGCCCTGCTTCGCGTTTTTGGTTTTCCGCGCCGCGGCCGGGCCATCGCCATTCCAGCGTTGATCAATCCAGCGGGGCTTCTCATTGCCGGCGTTCCAGGTGTTCCACCGCGTCTGCATGGCCTGCACCCGGGCTGGCTCTGCGGCGGCGAGGTCGTTCTGTTCGCCCAAATCTTTGGCGAGATTATATAGCCGCGGCGGCTGGTCGATATGCCCCTTGATGAGTTTCCAGTCTCCCTGGCGCACGGCCCAGATTACGCCGAAGCGCCAATACAGCGCCTCATGTGGGGCCGCGTCGGTTTTTCCTTCCAGCAAGGGCAGCAGATTCGCCCCGTCGAGCTGCCATTCCGTTTGCACCCGGCCACCCGCCGCCGCGATCGCGGTCGGCAACAGATCCAATTGAATGACGGGGTGGGGCAGCACGCGCCCGGCCGGGATCCGCCCCTTCCATTGCGCAATGAACGGCACGTGAATGCCCCCTTCCCAGACGGTCCACTTGGTTCCGCGGAGCGGACCATTGTTCGCGGCACCGCCGGGGCCGCCATTGTCGCTGAAGAAGAAGACGAGCGTGTTCTCTTCCAGTCCCCGGTCACGCAGTTGGGCCATCAACCGGCCGATGATGTCGTCCAACTGCGCCAGATCCGCCGCGTAATTTTTGCGGTTGGCCGGTACCATCGCGTCGAATTTTTGCGCCCAGGGCTCGGGTCCGACAAACGGCCCGTGCACCGCGGTGAAGGGCAGATAGAGGAAGAAGGGCGTGCGCCGATGGCGATCGATGAAGGCCGCCGCTTCCGTGGCGAACTGCTCCATGGCATTCTTTGGCGTATCCACCGGCTGGATGCCACGGTAGAACTGAACGGGTTTCCCGCCGGTCCGCGCCGCCAGCCCATACGGATAAATCCCGTAGAACTCGTCGAAGCCGCGCTCGGTCGGCAGATAGCCCGGCTGATCACCCTGGTGCCACTTGCCGAACATCCCGGTGACGTAGCCGAGCGCTTTCATGCGCTGCCCGAACGTCACCTGCTCGCGATCGAGGGCGCGGGGCCCGCGATCCGTCGGCGCCGGTCCGCCCTCGGCGTTGGCGTCGAACCCGAAGCGCTGCTGGTAGCGGCCAGTCAGCAACCCGGCGCGAGCGGGACTGCACACGCAGCCGGAGGTGTATCCATTCGTGAACTTCACTCCGTTTCCCGCCAGCGCGTCGATGTGCGGCGTGGGAATGTCCTTTCCGCCATAGGCGCCGCAGTCGGCGAAGCCCATGTCGTCGGCGACGAGGACCACGATGTTGGGCGGAGAGGCCACGGCGGCGGCCAGGCTGAGGCCGGCGAGGAGCAGGCAGCGAAAACGGGTAATCACGAGGGCAAAGCCTTACCGCGCGCCTTGGGGCGTTCGACATTAATTATATCGCGCCGCGGCGCTCTCAACCCTCACCTGGCCAAACCCAACCGCGTCGGCCAGGGCGGAGCGCTTCGGTTCGGCGCGGCTGGCGCGATCTTGGCATCTGCGCTCGCAGTCGCCACGACTCGTGCCTGCCGCCACCCGGTCCGAAACTCGCCGCTCTTCCCAACCGCCTGCCTCCTGAATGAAAACCACCTCGATTGTCCTTTTGCTCGCCGGCGTCTCCGTCACCGTGCGGCTGGCTGCCGTTGAATTCGATCTCGTGATCTATGGCGGCACGGCCGGCGCCGTCACCGCCGCCGTCCAGGCGAAGAAAATGGGCCGGTCCGCCGTCATCGTCTGCCCCGACCAGCACCTCGGCGGTCTTTCGAGCGGCGGGCTCGGCTGGACCGACAGCGGTAACAAGGCGGTGGTCGGCGGACTCTCCCGTGAGTTTTACCAGCGCGTCTGGCAACACTATGCCCAGCCCGACGCGTGGCGCTGGCAGACTCCTGATGAATTTATCGAGAGCCGTGGCGGACGCGGCAAGTCCGACGACGATCGGACGATGTGGAACTTTGAACCGCACGTGGCCGAGACCGTGTTCGAGGACTTCATTCGCGACTACCAGATTCCCGTGCACCGCAATGAATGGCTGGACCGGGCCACGGGAGTGAAGAAGACCGCCGCGCGGATCGTCGCAATCACGATGCTGAGCGGGAAAACCTTTGCCGGAAAGATGTTCATCGATGCGACCTACGAGGGCGACCTGATGGCGGCGGCCGGCATCGACTATCATATCGGCCGCGAATCCCGCGCCCAATACGGCGAGGAATTCAATGGCGTTCAGACCGGCGTGCTGCACCACCGCCACCACTTCGGCGTACTCCCGGTCAAGATCAGTCCGTACAAGGTGCCGGGCGATCCGCAGAGCGGTGTGCTGCCCCGGATCAACGTGGCCCACCCCGGCGAATTCGGCGCCGCGGACCATAAAGTGCAGGCCTATTGTTATCGGATGTGCCTCACCAATCACCCGGAAAACCGCGTGCCGTTTCCGAAGCCGGCCGGCTACGACCCCGCGCAATACGAACTGCTCCTGCGCATCTACGCGGCGGGCTGGCGCGACACGTTTGGGAAATTCGACCCCGTGCCCAATCGGAAGACCGACACCAACAACCACGGCCCGTTCAGCACCGATAATCTCGGGATGAACTACGACTATCCCGACGCCACGTACGAACGGCGCCGCGCGATCATCCAGGAGCACACCACGTATCAACAAGGGTGGCTGTACTTCAGCGCCCACGACCCGCGCGTGCCGGCCGAGGTCCGGCAGGAGATGAACCGCTGGGGACTCGCGCGCGACGAGTTCAAGGACAACGGCCACTGGCCGCATCAGTTGTATATTCGTGAAGCCCGCCGGATGGCCGGCAAGTTTGTCATGACTGAAAACGAACTGCTCAAGCGCCGCGCCACCCCCGAATCCGTTGGCATGGGCTCGTACTCGATGGATTCACACAATGTACAACGTTACATCACACCGGAAGGAGACGTGCAGAACGAGGGCGACATCGGCGTTTCGACCAGGGGGCCCTATGGCATCGCCTACGGCTCGCTGGTGCCGAAGCCCGGCCAGGCCGACAACCTGCTGGTGCCGGTCTGCGTCTCGAGTTCGCACATCGCCTACGGTTCGATTCGAATGGAGCCCGTATTCATGGTTCTGGGACAGTCGGCCGCCACGGCCGCCGTCCTCGCGATCGAGGCAAAGGAGCGGGTGCAGGATGTGCCGTATGCCCGGCTTCGCGCCCGGCTGATCGCCGACGGCCAGGTGCTCGAGTTCAATGATCCGAACGCCATCCGCGATGTCGACACGCGCGACCTGCCGGGCGTGGTGGTGGATGACAGCAATGCCACTGTCATGGGAAACTGGATGCACAGCGGCGCGGGCAAGCGATATGTCGGCCGGGGTTACCGGCATGACGGCAACGCCCGCAACGGCGGCGCCTCCGCCCGTTTCACGGCGCAGCTGCCGAATGCCGGCCGGTACGAAGTGCGGAGCGCGACGCCCTTCAACAACAACCGCGCCTCGAACACGCGGGTGGCGGTGCATCACGCCGGCGGCGTCCACGTCACGACCATCAACCAGAAGACGGTGCCGCCGATCGGCGAACTCTGGACTTCGGTGGGCACCTTCGAATTCCCGGCCGGCGATGCGGCGGTGGTGATATCCAATCCTGGCACCGACGGCTACGTCGTCATCGATGCGGTGCAGTGGCTGCCGCAGTAAAGAACCGTGCGCGCCCACGCCCGCTGGATCATATACTTGCTTCGACAAACTGGGACTCCGTAATCACCGGTCTGCTCACTTTCTTCCGGCAGGAAGGACCTCGAGCCATCGGGCGGCAGGCCGGTGCGTGACTCGATTCGGTGCGCGGGCCGTGTCCGGCGTGGCATGGGCGTCGCGCCCATGTTCTGGGTCCCACCGGCGTCCCGCCCGTGGCTGACGAGGGTATAAAGGCATGGCGGGACGCCCGTGCCACGTCGGATCGATCCGGCGGCTGCCGCCGACGCGACCGCGCTGCTCGAGAAACTGCATGTCAGCGCTTCGCGCTCGCTCGAATTGCGCGAGATCCGCGACGGTGTCTCCGAGCGCAGAGCGAAACTCGTCCGGGAAAGCACGCGCGCCAATTTGGCTTGGCTGCGAAACGGACATCGCGCCGGTGTGCCTTGTTAAGTCTGCTATAACAGACCGGTCTTGACATAACGTCCGGTAAACAAGACGCTCCGACCGGTGGCCAAATCTCCGTCCGTCCCTCTTCCTGCCGCTCACGCCCTGCGCAACCTCGGTCGGGACCTCGCGCTTGCGCGGCGCAAGCGGGGCATCTCGACCACCGACATGGCAGCGCGGCTTTTCGTCAGCCGTGACACCCTGTGGCGGCTCGAGCGCGGCGACCCAACCGTGGCTTCAGGCACGCTCGCGACCGCTGCGTTTGTTCTCCAGTTGCACGACCGCCTCGGCAATCTCGCCGCGCCCGGCCGTGATGCACTTGGCCTCAGTCTCGAGGAGAACCGGCTGCCCAAGCGCATTCGGCGCACCAAGGGATGAGCGTAGAAGTTCATATCGACTGGCAGGGGGCCACTCATCTTGTCGGGCGTCTGTATGCGGCAGAGCGCGGCCCCGCGGTGACATTCGAATACGCCCGCGAATGGCTAACGCGCGCCGGGGCGTTTTCAATCGATCCCCTCGGCCTGCCGTTGGGGACGAGTCCACATCATGGAGCGGTGCTTTTTGGCGCGATGCAGGATTGCGGACCGGATCGGTGGGGACGGATTTTGATCGAGCGCGCGGTGCGAAAACACGTCTTGGATCGCAAGCCGTATCGGGACATTGACTACGTTTTGGCTCTTGACGACGGCGCCCGCATCGGGGCGCTGCGATTCCGTGCCGATGACGCCGGTCCATTTCTGGCCGCCACGACGGGAAAACTTCCCCCAGTTGTCAGCCTCGCCGCGCTGTTGCGCGCCACCGATGCCATCCATGGCCAGACCGAGACAGCGGCGGACCTGCGATTTTTGCTGGGCGCCGGTTCGCCGCTTGGCGGTGCCCGTCCCAAAGCGGCAGTCGTCCTCGCCGGTGGGCGCCTTGCGCTCGCTAAATTTCCCCAGCCCGACGATATGCGGGACATCGCCGCGGGCGAAGTCCTCGCGCTCAGTCTGGCCCGGGCGGCGGGGATCGTCGTCGCGGATCACAAGCTCGTGACCGTGGGTGGACGCGGCGTGTCCGTCATCACACGATTTGACCGGGAAGGGGCGCAACGTATTCCGTTTCTCTCGGCCAACACCCTGCTGGGACTGGCGCCGGGCGAGCCCGGTGCTTACACGCTCCTCGCCGACGGTATTCGGCAATTTGGTGACGACACATCCGGTGATCTTCGTGAACTCTGGCGCCGGCTGGTGTTTTCGCTGCTCGCGAGCAACCACGATGATCATCTCCGCAATCATGGATTTCTCATGCGTGCCTCCGGGAAATGGTCACTCTCGCCGGCCTACGACCTGAATCCGGTGCCGGAGATCGAGCGCGCCCAGCTCCCGAAAACCGCCATTACGGAAAACCAGGAGGACCCCAGCATTGACGCCGCACTCGGCGCCGCCCCGCGGTTCGGACTGAAAACGGCGGCGGCGAAATCCATCATTCGTGAAGTCTTTTCGGCGATGGCCGATTGGCGCAAGACCGCGAGGAAGCTGCGGATTCCGGCCCGCACGCTCGATATCTACGCCTCCGCCTTCGAGCATCCGATGATGGACGAAGCGCGCCGCCTCGCCTGAGATTTCTGCCCACGAAACACACCAAGGCACGACAACATGAAGGAACTGGGATGGGAGTGGATCGTCCGCTGATTTCTTCGTGTAGTTCGTGTGTTCCGTGGGCCAAATAAACCTTCGTTCTTCATCTACTCGCTGGCGCTCGCAGCCATTAAAAGCTCAAGCCGCTGTTGAGGTGTGGGGTGCCCCCGACGGCTACGTCGTCATCGATGCGGTGCAGTGGCTGCCGCAGTAAGGCGTGCAGATCGCCCGCGCTCGTAGTTGCCAGGCGGCAGGCTGACTCGCGGCGCATTCCAGCTCCAGCTGACTGCCTGTCGCACCAACCCGCGAAGAATTTGGATCGCCACTACCGACTCGCGATTTCCGCATGAACAAGAGGCGCTCCACTTCACCCACGAGACGTTCGCCGCGACCCGGGCTACTTCGCCTGGTCGAATTTTCGAGTTCATCGCCCCCGATGGCTCGGTGAACGAAATTGACCTGCTGGTCGCTTCGCCGTGGGGCGTGGGATTACG
>JBBRCR010000499.1:0-6445 GCA_038204695.1 Opitutales bacterium
CCCGAGAGCGGCAAGCTGGTTCTGCGTGGTTCCGTGAGCGACAAGGAACTCGCGAAATCCGTTGAGCAGAAAGCCAAGCGCGCGGCCCCCGGCCAGCAGATCGAATCGAAGCTGAACGACAACGAAGACTCCAAGTAAGCATCGTCTTCGATAACTCAGCGGCAAACGCCGCACTCCAAATCGCCGGCTCGGACGAGCCGGCGATTTTCTTTCGTGGCTGCGAGCGCCAGCGAATGAATTCCAGTCGAGTTTTCCAGCAGCCACTACTCCGCCCATTGCGCCCGCGCGTCCGCGTGCGTCTCACGGAGGATCCCGAAAATTCGCTCCTTCTCTTCGGCGGGCAGATAGGCATACCGCGGATTCGGCTCGCGGCCGCGCAGCACGTCGTGCAAGCGTGAGAGAATCCGGGTCTTCAAAGAGGCCGGAAGCCGGTGGAATGACTCGCTGTGGATCAAATAGCTGCAGCGATTCGTGAAGATATGCCCGCGCAGGCTCAGGTCTTTGAGCGAATGCCCGGCCGCACTCCTCGGTGCATTCCGCGCGAAGCCTTCCCGAAACGCCGCGCTGCCCACCACTCCTTCCGGCAACGGAGCCTCGTCGCGGAAAAGGAGACGGTCGACGACGTCATCCACCGAACTCGCAAATACGCTCTTCACGCTGTCGTACGCCGGCTCTTCCGTGATCGGCTCCTTGAACGTCTGCTGCAGCCCCTGCTGGTAAGCGATCATCTTTCGGGTGCTCAGCATCGCCCGCGTCAAACTGTTCTGCACCGCCATCTGGTGCTCGAACACGAGCAGCGCGACCACATCGCTTGTGTTGCACGGATACTCTTGCGCGTTGAAAAACCCGCCCAGTTCCATCGGCCGCTTCTCGCTCTCGGCAAACACCAGGCGTTCGCCCTCTTCCGACGCGAATCCATTGCCGCGATGACCAAGTGTCCCCTTGTAGCCCGTGACGTACCATCCGCCCCAGCGCGTTTCAAAGGGCGTGCGATCGTCGACGACCGTCGAGCCATGGCGCAACAACAGCTCTCCGGTATCCGCCGGAAAAACGGAGCGGGCAAAAACCGCCGGGATTCCGCGGACGAACATGTCGCCATGGCAACGGAGGCAGTCGGCGTCGCGGACAAATTTCGCCGCCGTCCGCGCGGTCTGCGGGTCGAAGGAGTAAAAGATTGGGCCCAACTGCGGGTCGATCGTCACCAGCTCCATCAGCCCACCCGGCACCCAACCCACATACGCGGAATCCGAAAAATAAAGCGCCCGCGGCTGCTGGGGACGAATCCGGTTGCGCTGAAGACTTGTCTTGGAAAACACAACGACCTGGCTGGCGACCGGAACCTCGAGCGCACGGAGCAGGGTATGAAGGATCTCGGTGTCGGTCCCGGTAAAACGAAGTTCGCCCTTGGCCACCTGCTCCTGGAGCCGGGCCACCGCATCCTGCGGCGTCGAGGCCGAATAGCGAATGGGCGGCTGCTCGTAATCAGGGCCGCCTTGGGCCTGCACGGATGCCGGAAGCAGCATGAGACCAGCGGCGGCCATGAGCAGGCCCGCGGCGAATTTCAGGCGAAAGATTCGGGTGGGTGAACAATCCAAGCGCCGCATTTGCTCACACTTTGTCGAAGCGGCTCAAGCCATGTTTACTCGGAATCGTCCGCCTGAACGGCGCCCTGTTGGTGGGGAGCAAATTGCGCACGCGCCACCCGAACTCCGCCTCGCTTCAGAACTCCCAGTCGAGCCCGATACTCGGCAACAGGGGCAGTTGCTCCCGCGGCTTCTTCACATCCGTGACCGTGGTCCCCGTCACCGTCACCCGATGATCGTAGCCGAGCAGGTTCACCCGGTCGTAGGCGTTGAACACGTCGATGAACAGGCGCAACTCGCCGCGTCGGACGGTGAAGCGGCGCGTGGCCCGCAAGTCGAGTCGATGGTAGTCCGGCAGCCTCAGCCCGTAAATGGGCCCGTTCGCTGAGACCAGTAGCCGCCGGCCGTTGTTCAGCGTGGTCAGCCCGTACACCACATCGGTCGTCGGCCATCCGCTGTGGTAGTGCGCGGCCGCGCTGAACTGCCAGCGTGGATTCATCGTGTAGGTGATATCTGCATACGCCGCGTGCCGCTGATCCCGCGAGCGCGGAACCCACCGGCCGCCCATCCATTCCTCCGTGCGCGACAGCACGTAACTGAGGTGCCACTGCATGGCTGCTGCCGCCGTGCCGGACAACAGAACCTCGGCTCCCCGCGCGCGACCGCGCGACGGCCGGAGCGGCTCGCGATCGGCCTGGGTCTCCGGAAACAAATCGTATGGGTTGTCCAGATTTTCCCAACGCGGCCGCGGATGCGTGAGGATCCGTTCGTAGGCCTCCACCCGCAGCGACGCTGCACTCCCCAGTCGGCGCTCCAGTCCCAGGACCCGGTGCTCCGCGCGTTCAGCGCGTTGAAAACGCCGCTCACCATCCGCCACGGCGAGCTCTTGCAGCCCCTGCGCCTGCGAATGCAGGCCCCACGCCGCGCGCAGCGTCATCCCGTAACGGGTGAGCGCGGCATTCAGCCGGGGATTCACTTCCGAATCCCGCGTGTAGCTGTGGCGATCAAACCGCACGCCGGGTTCAATCACCAGCGCCCGCCACGGCTGGAATTTGGCCGAACCAAACACGCCCAACGCATCGCCATCGGGCTCGAGCGCGTCGTTCACGTTGTCCGACACGACGACTTGCGCGCCGCCCACCACGCCGGTCCGCTGATGCGAGAGCGCGTAATCATAACGGCTTGCTCCCGTCCGGGCTTCGAATCCACTCCGCAGCAGCGCCTGCTCGGACCAGACCAGCGTCCAATCCTGGCGGAGCGTCGCCTGCTCCAGTTGCCGATGGTCACGCAGCGAAAAAGGAAAATTGTCGAGCCGTCCGGAACCATCCCGCTCCCACGTGAGTCGCGCAAACGAAAGCACGCCCTCGCCGCTCAAATCCGGTCCGAACGAACCGCGCCATCGCCCCCACACGTAGTCACTGTCATAGGAACTGGTGAGTTCCTTCGTCCGCAGATAAGTCAGCGCATCCCCGGCGTGCAGCGCATGAAACGCCACCGTATGCGCCGCCGACAGATCGTATTCAATTTTCGCGAACACGTCGTAGTAACGCGGCGTCACGTCGTCGTCCCGGCCCGCCACCTTGAGCGCGACATCCGGATACCCGCGACGAGCGGCCACGAACCAGCGGCCCCGATCACCGGCAAACGTGGCCTGCCGCCGCGCGCCGATGCCGGTGAGGCTCAGGCTCAGCGCCGTCGCCGGACGGGTGGCGGATTTCGTTTCCATGGTCAGCACGCCCGCGAGCCGGCCGCCGTGCTCGACCCCGAATCCGCCGGTGGAAAGTTCCAGCCGGCTGATCGCCGCCGGGTCCACGATGGAGAGGGCGCCGTCGACGTCCTTCAGGTGAAACGGTTCGATCAGATCCACGCCGTCGAGTCGGGCGAGCAGCTGGGTGTTCGGCGCCCCCCGGACCCAGAAGCGCGCGGAAATGTCGTCGGCCGCGAGGCCCGGCAGTCGCGCGATCGAACGGTACAGGTCATCGCCCAACTGGGGCAACACCTCCAGTTCGGCCGCCGTCAGCCCCGGCGCCACGCGCGTGGGCGCATCAGCCACATCGAACCGGCTGGGCGTGACCACAAACTCCGCGAGCCTCACCGGAGGCTCGACGAGCGTCTGCGCGGGAACCGCCGCGACGACGAAGACACTGAGTGCGAGAGAGAGGCTGGAGCGACACATGGCTGGAAGGACCGGCCGGTCGCCACGACCGGCGAACGGCGAAAAGGGACTACCGAGTTCCCGCGCAAAAATCAACGACGGGCTCGCTGTCGCCACGCGTATTCGCGTGCGTCGGATCGAGTGGCGCCGCGTCTCCGACCGGCGGCTTGGCGCATTCGAAACACCGCACCGCTTTCTCCCGTACCCACCGCCGGTCGGAGACACGGCGCCACTTCGAGCAAGCCACCCATTGCGCGGGTGCGGATCCACCGGTTCCCTGATTTTCCCTCGCGGAGGCTCGCCGCGACGGCGCGGTCACGAGTGAAGCAGTATTTTAGTCCGCTCAAAATTGACCGCTCATCCCGACATTGATCGTGCGGGCGCCGTTGGTTGCAATCGGGACAATTCCCGCGAACCGGCCCTTCGATTCCAGCCAGGTATAATTCGCCGCGAACGTGAGCCCCTTCAGCAAACCCGGCAGAAAAGTGAGCCGCTGACGGTAATCCGCCTCCCACCCACGAATCCGCGCATCGCCGGCGTTGCTCGGCGCCGTGATCGTATAGCCGGCGAAGTTGCCTTCATAGCCATTGTCCGGACCACTCTGCACGATGCCCAGCGCGCGGTTCAGGATGTAATCTGTGATCTTCTTTTCGAATACGCCCACGCTAAACAGCCCGGACGACTTGAAGTAATACTCGAGCTTCACGTCGATGTTCCTGGCGAGCTGCGGGCCGAGCGAGGGATTGCCTCCCGTCACCGTCTCATTCGTATCGTTGAACGACAGGGCCGGGATCAGCTGGGGCACGGTGGGGCGGCCATAGCTCATCGACCAGCTCGCGCGGGCTTTCAGATTGTGCGTAATATCAAATGCCAGATGGACGCCCGGAAACAACTTGGTGTAGCCGCCGTCGGGTGAGGACGCGCCGTAGTCGAGTTTCGCGCGCTTCACCGGATCCGGCTCCACGGCGACCGGCGTGGCCAGGTACTTGACGTAGGTGAATGTATCCACACTGACATCCTCGACGCGCACACCGGCCAGCAACGTCAGCCGCCCCAGCTTTCCCTGGCCCTGTATATAAGCGGCATCCACGCCCTCGTCCATGAGCCGGCGGCCAACATACGGCTGCTGCGCCGCGTACACCAAATCCTCCGTCCAGCGCGTGGGGTCGGACAGTTCTTCATTCACCGCCACGGGATCAAAGGTGGGAATACGCTGGCCGGCCGCCGCATTTTTTTCTTCGAACCGCGTCAATGACATCAGCGGCAGGCCGCTCAACGGCAGCAGCGTGCCGCTTGGTCCGGCGGGATTCGCCACGCGATTCCACCGCCGCGGCGACACCTGCCGGCTGTTCACCCGCCGGTTCACGGTATCCAGCCCGGCCTTGAGCGTGAATGGAATCGCGGGGCTTACCAGATAGGTGGCGTTGAACGTGGCCGCGACTTCGTTGGTATCGCTGACCGTATCGCGTTTCGTGATCCACGCGCGCGCCAATCCCGGAGATGAAGCGGTGATTCAACCCCGTGTACGTCGCGAAATCGTTGAAGAACGCCACCGGGTTGGTCGTCGATTGATAAAACAGATTGTGCTGCGCAATCATGTTCACGCCCTCCGTATACGACGCGTTGACCGCGATGCCGAGATTGCGGTCGCCGCCGAACACGTCGAAGCGTTCCTGATACACGAGGCTGATCACCGGATGAATCGGGTGTTCGGCCCGCTGCTCGGTCCGCTCGGAAAACGGCGGCGCCCACCGGCTGCTCACGCTGTAGTTGAAACGGCGCTTTTCCGACATGCTGAGCGGCGAACGCGTCTTCAAATTAAGCTGCCCGCCGAGGCCATCCGCGCGTTTGTCCGGCGTCTGGCCGGCGATGATTTCGATCTGTTCATACATCGCGCCCGAGAACGAATGCAGCGTGGCCGAACGGCCATTGCCGCCCACGCCCGTGGACGACATGCCGTCGATGTTCAGCCGGGTGAAATCGCCGGGCTGCCCGCGGATGCTCACGTTGTTGACGACGCTGTCCTCGTCCGTGGTCCAGGTGATCCCCGGCAGCCGCATGGCCAGTTCCGCCACGCTGAGCAGTTCAGCAATGCCGCCGACCCGAGTCACGCCACATCTGGCCGGCGAGTCGCGACTTTGTGGCGGCGAGCGCCAGCATGTGGATTCGAGCCTGCCATTCGTGCTTCATCACTCGCTGGCGCTCGCAGCCACGGTGCGACGTGGCATGGGCGTCCCGCCCATGTTACTTCTTTTCGGTACCACAGTAGCGGGCGTCCCGCCCGAATTACGCACGGATGTCGCGACTTCACGGGCGGGACGCCCGTGCCACTTCCAATCCACTCGCTGGCGCTTCTCGCAACCACGACACGCTTGCAGTCGGAGCCACGCTACGGTTCGACCAATACGGGCGTGCCGACGCGCACGACATCCAGCAGCGTGAGCGCGTCCCAGTTCGCCAGCCGGAAACAGCCGTGCGACTCGGTGCGGCCGACTTTCTCCGGGTCCGGCGTCCCATGAATGCCATAACCAGGCCGGTCGAGACCGATCCATGCGCGGCCCACCGGATTGTTCGGACCAGGCGGCAGGATCTACCTGCGGCCGAGCTCGCGCGCCTCCGCCGACTCGGGAAACACGTCGGGATCAAACGTGTAGTTGGGCTCCGCGATGACCACGGTGACGTGGAGTTCGCCGACCGGCCGCTTCCC
>JBBRCR010000500.1:0-6411 GCA_038204695.1 Opitutales bacterium
GAGTCACACTCCCGGGCACCCCCATGTGCAGCCGCTCCGCCGGCCACCGGTTCGACACCGAAGTGGCGGCTTTCATGATCGCGGCAAGCTTCACTTTCTCGAGCGCCGATTTCTTCGGCGGTGCCATTGCCGAAGAAAAAGGGCCCGTTGAAAAGTTTGTCAATAGTTCACACATGACCCCTTCCTTCACCCCCGACCCCTTCCTTCACCCCATGGGTCGAACCGGGGCAATTACCGGGCGGACATTTTCCGATCCGACAAGACCAAGGCGGCCTTCCTCACCTGTCTGGGCGAGACGTGCGCCAAGACCGGCTGGCGCGTGCCTGCGTGGTGTCTCATGGCGAACCACGATCATCTGGCGGTGGAAACTCCGCGGGCGAATCTGGTCGAGGGGATGCGCTGGCTCCAGGGCACGTTCTCGACCCGGTTCACCCGCCGGCTGGCGGGCAGGGACGAGGCCAGCTCTTTCAAGGCCGCTACCAGAGCCTGGCTCGCAAGCTTCGCATCACCCCAAACCCCAAAGCCTGATTCCGTCAGATCCGCCTGGACGTACTCCGGAACACTTGCCACCGACCGGCAATCGACCAGCTTGTTCGCATGCCAAACGCCGACCTGCTTTCCCGGATAACCATCGATCCTCAGATTTGCCACGGGAAGCCGTGCGTGCGCGGCTTGCGTTACCCCGTGGAGTTCCTGCTCGAACTTCTGAGCGGCGGCACCACGACGGAACAGGTGTTGGCTGACTATCCGGACCTCGAAACCGATGATCTCCGCGCGATTTATGCCTATGCCGCGCGGCTGAGCCGGGTGCATCGGATCGAACCTTTGGCGGTGTGAAATTATTGATTGATGCGCAACTGCCGCGCCGCCTCGTGCGTGAATTTGCAGCCGTCGGGATCGACGTGCTCCACCCACTCGACCTTCCGCAGGGCAACCGCACGCCCGACGAGGAGTTGATCGCGATTGCCATGCGAGACGGACGCACGATGGTGACCAAAGACGCGGATTTCGTCGCTTCGTTCTGGTTGCAGCGCCGCCCGGATAGACTGCTGTTGATCTCGACGGGCAACATTTCCAACGACGCGCTCTGGCAGCTGTTCGCCGCCAATCTGCCCGCCTTGAGAACCGCCTTCGCCCGGCATGATTTCGTGGAATTGAGCCGCACTGCTCTGACCATCCACGCGTGATTCACGGCGACTTCCGCGTGCTGGGAAGCATCGTTGAGGAAGACCGCGCCGCGCCGAACGTTCAACGCTTAACTCTGGCCGCTCAAGGTCGCAGCCTCCGTGGTTCGATATCTGACGGTCGGATGGAGAACATACGTTTGCGCGGTGGAGGATTGCCCTGGCGCCGATTATGCACGCAAGCTGCCGTCGGCGCCATGGATGACCAGAATTTCTCGGCGCGGTCGTGAATACGAACTCGATGGCGTACGTGCGGCGCCGGCCGATGCGTAACGCGTCGCGCCACGTCGTTCGCCCACCTCAGAAATCCAGCGTGGTGGTCAGGGTGAATTTTCGCGGGTCCACGAACCGGTAGCCGGCGAAGTAATCACCCGTCACCCCGGGACTCGTGGCGGATGCCGTGTAGCGTCCGACGTTGGTGAAGATCAGGTGGTGCCGGTCGAGCAGGTTGCTGACATTCAGCTGCAGCCGGTAGCGGTACTTGCCGACCTTGCCCGCGTAGCTGGTGTGGACGGTATACAGGTGGTAAGCGGGGGCATAGATATAGCTGAAGGGCTGGCCCAGCGCGTTGCCGGCAATCTGCCGGCCCCAGAAATTCGTTCACGATTCGTCCCGATTGCAGCGCGTTGTAGCGGCGGGCGCTGCCTTGGATCCGATTCTCGAAGAGTTTGAAGTAGAACCCGTACTCGCGCGTGCTGCCGATCACGGCGCCGGGTTGGTCGCGGCTGAGGATGAGCGGATCGTTGAGGCCGGGCGGCACGTACGACTCGGAGTAGTTGAAGAACGGGCCGAATTGAGGAATCGGATACACGACGAGGCCGGCGGAAGGGGTGGTCGCTGAATCGTCGAAGTCCCGCCGCGTCTTGATAATCTCGCCCGTGGTCGCGTCATTCGTGGAGGACACCGAAAAGCGATCACTCGCATCGCGGCGGAGGCCAACGATGGTGGTGACGCGACCATCGAAGTTGGTGCCGACATCGGAGAGCTGGACGCCGAGGCCCTTGGCGCCCGAAGAGCTGAAGCCATGGCGAAGGTAGCGGGCCTGAATCCCGGCGGCGGCAAACGTGTCGAGGTTCCACGCAAACGGAAGACCCTCGGAGTTGTCCAAGTAGTAGCGCTGGCGGATGAAGTTGGCGGAATTGGTGGGACTGGGCACCGCGGGATTGTTGGTGCGGACGACCCGCGTGTTCACGAGGCGGAACTGGTTGCGCGTTCGGGCGGTGCGTCGTCGTAGCCGGCGCCATTTTCCGTGATGTAAATCTCGCCGGGCCGATAGAGCTCGGTCACGTATCGTGGACCCCAATACATCGCCCGCGGCAGCAGCCGCAGCCACGAGGAGTTCTCCGGTGCGGGGTACCCGCGCGGAAACGGGAGCTGCTCCGGCCGCCCCCCCACGTCCCGCCCGCACAAACACGCCACTGTCGATGTTGAATCCGAAGAAATCCGTCGGCCGTGCAATCAGCGCGAAGTCCCCTGGCGCGCTTTTCGCCCGGTTCCGGCCGGTGAGGCGGAAATACGTCTCCGAATACCCGCCGCGGAAGATTGGATCAATGGAGCGGATGTTCAGCTCGGTGAACGCCTGGCGCGCCGCGACGATGTCGGGCTCGGTCTCGGTCGCCGGCACCGTCACGGTCGAATCGTCGGTCAGCCCCACGCGCGCGCCGCGGCCGCCGTGTTCCCGCACCGCCGGCACGCCGTGCCCGTGCGCCAGCAACGCGTGATGATACGTCTGGTTGACGACGGCCGCGCTCTCCACGACTCCCGGCGGCCGGATCGTGTCGCCATATGCCAGCGCCGTGAAACAGCACATCTCGTTCAACGTGATCCAGTTTTTCACGCGGTCGCCGTAGGCATGGACGATCGTATCGGCGTAGCGACCGAACGCCTCCGCGGTTGCCCGCACGCGCCAGCCACCGCGGTCTTCGAGCGCCTGCGGCAAATCCCAGTGAAACATCGTGACCCACGGTTGGATACCGGCCGCGAGCAGCGGGTCGAGAGCCGGTCGTAAAACGCGATGCCCTTCGGATTCACCGCACCGTCGCCGTCGGGGAGAATGCGCGGCCACGCGAGTGAGAGCCGATAGTGTTTCACGCCCAGCTGCCGCATCAGCGCGAAGTCAGACGGATATCGGTGATAATGATCACAGGCGACTTCGAGCGTATCGCCGTTCGCCACCTTGCCCGGAATGCGCGCAAAGCGATCCCAGACCGACTCGCCCTTGCCATCCTCGAAGGCGGCGCCCTCGATCTGCGGCGCGGCCGCCGCGACGCCCCACACAAAATTTCGGGGGAAATGGAAATGGGCCGGCGCGCGCATCAGCTTAAGCGAAAAATTTTATACCCGGTGCGCGCGTTTTCGCCCGTAGCGCCAGTCTCCGGCTGGCGGAACGCCGGTCAAAGACCGGCGCCACTCCCGGCGGCGGCCCCAGCGGGTGGAATGTTATCATCGGAGCTGTGAATTTTCCGGGTGTAGTTGCTGCGAGCGCCAGCGCGTGGACGACGAACCGCAAACTCGAGCGCCGTCGAGGGGCTGGCGCTCGCAGCCACGGAGTCGCCTTGCTGCGAGTTCTTCCCATTGGCGTTTGTTCGTGTCCATTCGCGGATAGAAGCCAGCTTTGCCGTGACCGCACGCCGGAGATCGCCGGCTTACGTCAGGGGTGCCGGAAGCTCGATCTCGAGCAGCGCAACGCCGGGGCTTTCCATGGTGAACTGCGCGACGGGACAACCGTCGACGGCCGTGCAACGCACGGACTGGCTCGAGCACTGGAGTGAATTCCCGGCGGCAAGCTCACGGGTTTGCTCGCGTGAAAGATAGGCCGGAGCGCCGAGTTCGCGCCAGCGCGCGAGCACATTGTTCTCGCGTGAATCGATGCGGTAGAGCGCGCCGGACCTCGCGCCGGCTGGCAATTCCAGGCTTACCTCGATGGCGCGGCGCTCCGGTTTGTCCGCGTGGTCGTAAGCATAGACGAGCGCGTGAGCGCGCGCCTTTTTGCCGGTCGTGACGATGACGTTCAGAAATGGATCGGCGCCCTCCCCCGTCGTGGCCACGCGCTCGTCTTCGAGCTGCGCGAGCAGTTGAAACGCATGGTACGCAGGTTTGCGGAGGCCCTGGAGGCTGAGCAACCCGTAGCCGCCGAAGAACGCTTCGCGGCCGTAGCCCACCTGGTCGTAAATGTCACTGAGGCACCAATACGAAAAGGCGTCGGCCTCCTGCGACACTTCCGCGAGGAGACGCGCGATGAACGCGGCCTCCGACGGTTGCTCCCGCCGGATATCCACGGCATGAAAGGAGCGGCCCCATTCGTTCCAGGGGATCTCGCCCTTGAACCCGATTCGCTCCGCCAGCGCCCGCACCCCGCGAATGTATCCAATCGCTGAATTCGGCGACTGGCTGGTCTTGTCGTCCTGCGGGCCATCGAACGGCGCCAGCGGATTGTCGTCGGTGCTGTCGTTGTTGTAGATGTGCGTGATCAGGTAGTCGGGCACGCAATCGTGCGCGCGGCCGAAGCCCACCAGCTCCTCAATCCAATCGGCGCGCGCGCTTGACGGCCCGCCCACGCGCAGGCTCGCGTCGACGGATTTGATGGCCCGATACGTGGTGGTCCAGAGCTGGTGAAACTCCGCCCGGGTGCCTCCCCAGAACCAGCCGTGCAGGTTTGGCTCGTTCCACACCTCGAAGAGCCACTCGCGCACCACGGCCGGCGAATACCGATCGATGGCGTGCCGCACGGATTCGCCCACGAACGCCTCCCATGCCTGCCAGTCACGCGGCGGGCTGGTATGGGCCTTCGTTGAAAACACCGTCACCGGCCCCGACGTCATCGCGCTCGGAACAAACGAAGTGGTGAACATCGGCCGCAACCCACGATCGAGCAGCGAGTCCATGATATAGTCTATCGTCTGCCAGTTGGTGCGCGGTTCCTGCGGTTCGTGGCCCATGAAGGAGGCGGGGCTCGGGCAGAAGACGCGCAACTCGTCGTCAAACCTGCCGACGGCGCGCACATCACGCGCCGCGAGTTCGTTCCGCGCGAGCGTGAGTTGCTTCTGCAGATCGCGCCGCACGAGCCAGCGGAACTGATCGACGTTGACCACACCTTCCCACGTGTGCCGGAAGGTGGTGCGGGGTCCGTGCCAGTCAGGCCGGAAAAACACGCGCCGCGAAGCGAGGCTCTGCCCAGCTTCCGGAACCGCACTGGCCGATGGAGGATTTCCCGACAGGATCTGCATGGCTCAATCAAGACCCAACGGGAAGTTGGGCGCAAAACCCCACGTCGTTCAACCGCATGAGAGCGGTATGCGTCGAGGCGTGACCGGACTCACGCCCCTCTGCGGAGCGGTCGCTGGCCGCTCATGCGGTTGAACCGCCCCACGTTTTCGTCCCCGCCCCTGCCGGGTGATCGTCTGCCACCGGCGGGCACCGTCTGCCCGGCCTGCGCTCGCATCCCAACCGCGAACACCCACACCCATGTAGACCGGCTTCCAGCGGATGGACGGGTCGTAACCGAACTGGTAGCCTTGGTTGCGGATGACGTAGGCGAGGGATGGGTCGCGGTTGGAGTCGTTGTTCGAGCGGAAGAGATCGAGGTTGAGGGTGGTGCCGTTGAAGCGGTGCTGGCCGCCGAACGAGGCGCCGTAGACGTCGTTGTCGGAGAAGCTGAGGTCGTTCTGGTAACGCAGCTCCGTAAGGATGGTGGGCAGGCTGCGACCGGTGTTGTAGGTGGCCTCGGCGATGCTCCTGGTGCCGGTGGCGGAATTGAAGTTGTGGTTGGAATTGACGTAGTAGCGGGCGCGCGGCTTCTCGGCACAGTTGGAGCCCAAATAGTCGATTCAGACTTCGGTCAACGGTGATCGAGGGCATCTGCAAGTCGATGTTCTGGTATATAGCGTAAGCTGCGAGCGTCGCTCCGAACTTTTCTCCAGACCACTCACGATCTGGCGGGAAAAGGGTGCGGCGACGCCGGATTGATGCCAACGACCTGGAGAGCACGGGTGTCGTCCCGGTGGGCAAGACGAAGAAGAAAGCGGCGGCCAAGGCCGCGCGCGCCGACGAGAGCGAGTCGATCGAATTGTTCAACCTCGCCGCCGATCCTTACGAGAAGAACAATCTGGCGGTGCAATACCCGGAGGTGGTGCAGCGCCTTCGTACGCGATTGGACGTTTACAGTCGCGAAGCCGAAAAATGTTGGGCGGGGCATCGCCAGACAGACGGGGTCATGCCGGAACACGTA
>JBBRCR010000501.1:0-6403 GCA_038204695.1 Opitutales bacterium
CCTGGGGTTTGGGAAACGAGTGTGGACGCCACCTCGCGCCATGCGTACCAGCTTTGGTATATCGGCGATGCCGTTCAACCGGGCGACACCTCCATCCGCTTCAACGGTTTGCCCGGCACCACGGCGGCAGCCCTCAACCGGTCTTTCGGCTACACCTATCTGAACAATGCCAATCAGTGGGTCCAATCGCCCGAACCAGTTAAAGTGTCGCGGTTGCTGGTCGGGAATGGCCGCAACAACACCCTGCGAAAGAACTCGGGCTTCGGGCTTTCGCTGCAGAGCTTCTTCTGGAATCGGAAAATCGTCACGTTGTTCGGCCTCCGCCGGGACGAGGTCGAGGCGGTGACCCGGACGCGGTTCCCCGATCCGAATGAGCGCCTCCTTGGGGCAACCCGGGCGGACTACGATTCGCTCACCGTGCCGCAACTTAACAATGAGAAGGACACACTTACCCAAAGTGTCGTCTACCACGCGACCGACTGGCTGCGCGTGTATGCCAACCGCTCGGAAAACTTCGCCGCCACGGCGCCCCGCACCGACAACTTCTATCGGGCGCTTGCGCCGCAGAGTGGCGAGACCACGGAGTTTGGGTTGGGATTGAACATCCTCGACCGAAAACTGAATATCCGGGGAACTCACTACCAGTCGTCCCAGAAAAATGCGACGAGCGGCAGCGCCGCTTCCGTCGGGCGCCTGCGGGTGGAAGCGGTCGAAGATCGGCTCTACACCGCACTGGAGCGGGCGGGTCGCCTCTCCGAATGGACGACGATTGGGCCGAATGGGTCTTCCGCCGACCAGTACGCTGCCCCGACGGACGTCTCGGCGACCGAAGACCGGGTGTCGAAAGGGTGGGAAGTGGAGGTAATCTACAACCCGACGAAGAGCTGGCGAATGTCTGTTTCGTTGAGCACGACCGAAAGCACGAGCACCAACATTGGACGCGAACTCGGCGAGTTTCTCGCGGCGCGCGCTCCGTTCTATAGGAAATATTTCGACGAGGGGCTGCGGCAGGACGGAACGAATCGCAACACGGTCCCGCAGACCACCGCCACGCTCATGTCCCAGGACTTCTTGAATACTGTCGCGAACAATTACGTCGCCGCCAAAAACACCGAAGGCACCTCGAACAGCGGCGTGCCGGACTACATGGGGACGTTCGTTTCGAGCTACAACTTCCGGGAAGGCCTCCTGCGGGGTTTCGGCTTCGGCGCAAATGTGCGCTGGGAAAACGGGAAGATCTTTGGCTATCCCCAGGTTGCGAACGTCTATAATGTCGGCGGCTTGGAAAACGTGGCCGGAACCGTCTCCGATGTGAACGATCCCTTCGTCTCCGGGAACATCTACTCGGGCGGCATGTTCGCCAAGTACAGTCGCCGGGTTCTAGGCGGCCGCGTGAACTGGGGGGTCCAGCTCAACGCGCAAAATCTGTTCTCCGAGCGCGGTCTCCGGATGGTTTCCGCCCAGCCGGATGGTTCTCCGGTGTACGGTATCGCGCGTCCGCTCACCTTCCAACTCACGAACACGTTCCAGTTTTGAGTGCCGATGCAAAACCGAAGGCCCCCCGCGACACGAACGCCCTCGCGTGGACTTCAGTCGGGCTGCAGACCGCCACCCGTCAGAATAACGTCCTAACTATAAATGACCGCGTGACGACATGACTATATCATTTTCCAATATTGGCGCGGTCGCGGCGCGTCGCCGCCTCACCCGTGTCCTTCACCGCGGCTGGGCCCGATGCGCCTGTCCGCTCCTGGCAACGTTCCTCCTCCTGCCTCTCACTGCTACCGCCGCCGAAACCGCGCGTCCGATGATCTGGGTCACCGCCGCCGATCGCGCGCCCATCCTCGCCAAGATCGAATCCCAGCCCTGGGCCAGGGCATGCTTCGAGGCCATGAAGGCTCGCGTCGCCGATGCCGTCGCTGCGCACCAGCGCGATCCCGACGCTTACCTGCGCGGTTTGCCACTCGTGCCGGACTCCGCCGATTTCACGCGCCACCCCACGTTTGCCTTGATTGGCGGCAACATGGCCGGCACCCCCGGCGGCAAGCGCCACCACAGCCTCCAGCGCTACCTCCACGTCGGCACCGATTGCGCCGTACTTTTTTATCTCACCGGCAACGAATCGTACGCCCGCTGCGCCGCCGACATCCTGCACGTGGCCGTCGAGGCGCTCGTGCAAATGCCGCGAAACGATGCCACCGAGCAAGGCGGCATCGTCTACCCCGGCGACGTCCTCTATGAGGCGCGTGCCGTCGGCGCCCAGTTGCCCATCATCTACGACTTCCTCTGCACGCGTCTCGAGGCCGGCGCGACCGTGTACAACCTGGTCGCGAAGTCTCAGGTTCCATTCCCCTTTGATCGCGCCCAGCAGGTGTTCCGCAGTTATGCGCGCCTCATCATCGAGCACGGCCAGACCGACAGTAATCACCCCGTGCTCGAGATGCCCTGCCTCGCACTCAACGCCCTCGCGGTCGACGATCCCGCCGAGCGCGCGCGCCTGCTCGAACACGTCGTCTCTCGCGACACACGGCACCAGGATTCGCTGCAAAAGGTGATGCGCGTCTATGCGACCGCCGGCGGCCTTTGGCCCGAGTCCTTTCAATACTCATCCGGAGTCTCCACGCGCGTCACCTACCTCACCGCGCTCCTCCGTCGTCAATCTCCGCCGGCCGTCTCGATTGAAGGCTTTGCCCAGTTGCCCCTGTCGCTGGTGCGACTGACCGATTTTCGCTTTCCCAACGGTGAGAACATCCGCTTTGGCGACGGCCCGCGTCGCTCCGGCCAGCCCTACGAATCGCTCGAGATCGCTTACGCGCTCGCGGTCCGCGAAGAAGACGCCGAACTCCAGCGCGCCATCGGCAGCCTGATCAACCTGGGCATTGCCGAGGGCAAATATGATCGCTCGCGCCCGCACGGCTTCTCCGGGGGCGCCGAGAGCTATCAGGGCCCGCTCCAGCTGCTGTGGTTTGCCCCGCGAATCTCCGGTCAGATGACTGCGCCCGCTCCCCGCACGACCGATGAACTCCCCTTCGTGGGCGCCGTGCTCCAGCGCAACCTTCCGCCCAACGGTGATCCCGCCCACGCTTTGATGGCCGTCGTCAGCGGCGGTGCCCATGTGCACAGCCATGCCTCCGGCATGGCCCTCGAACTCTACGGCGCCGGCCAGGTCCTCGGCGCCAACGCCGGCAAGGGCACCTACACCACTGACGAACACGAGAACTACCGCCGGCTGTTCGCCGCTCACAATGGCGTCATCGTCAACGGCGCTTCGCGCAGCGCCGGCGGTTGGGTGAACCTCGGCATCGCTACCGTTGAGAAAATCGCGCTCGAACCCGCCATCGGCACCGCGCCCGTCTCGCCCAACCACTCGTTTACGCTCACGCGCTTCGCCGACGACAAGGGCGACGGTGCCAGGGCGAAACAGGAGCGCCTCGTCGGGATCGTGCGCAACTCCGCCACCACCGGCTACTACGTCGATGTGTTTCGCTCGAAGTCCGCGCGGCCAAATCAGTTTCACGATTACCTGTATCACAACCTTGGCGACACGCTTGAACTGTCGGCCGCCGATCACCCGCTCACGCTCGCCGACTCCCCGAGCCGCTTCGTTCCGGTCGCCGGGGCCACGTGGGACCACAACCGCGCCTATCTCTTCCCCGGCTGGCACGTCTTCAAATCGACTCGCACCTCCGCACCATTCGCCGGCGACGTCGCCGCCGAATTTACCGCCGCGAAACTGAAGCCCACCGTCGCCGCGATGCGGCTCTTCCTTCCCGGTAACGCCGGCCGCGAGTATTCCACCGCGCTCGCCCCGGTGACCAGGGAAGCGCCTCCGCCGTACGACAAAGCCCCCACGCCCGTCCTCGTCATCCGCCAGCGCGGCGAAGCGTGGGACCATCCCTTCGCCGTTATCTACGAACCGCGCTCGGCTGCCAGCACGGGAGACGCGGGCGGCATCCAATCCGTCACCGCGCTCACGAGCCGCAGCGGCTTCGCCGGCTTCAAAGTCGTGAGCAAACTCGCCGGCCACTCCATCACCCAACTCGTCCTCGTCCTGCCTGCCGCCGACAGCACCTTGGAGGACCCCGCCCTCGGCCTGTCCTTCCGCGGCCGCTACGCCGTTGTCACTCTCGACGAGCGCGGCACCTGCACCGCGCTCTACCTCGGCGAAGGCAGCCGCCTCCGCTGCCAGGGCGTGGAGTTCACCTCTGCCGGCGCGGCCAGCGCCGCAGCCGCCGAGATCAACGGCGACGCAGCGACACTGACGTCCAACGCTCCCGCCGAACTTCGCTTGCCCAGCGGACGCCGCATCGCGGCCCGAATCATTGGCGACGGCCGCTAGCCCCTTTATTGATCGCCACTTCATGCAAAACACCTCGCGCCGATTTGTCGCCCACTCTCGCACCTCCCTAATGAAACCGCTCGCCACCTCGCTTTACTGTCTCTTTTCCCTGCTGACGACTTCGTCGTTTGCGGCGTCCACCCTCGCGCTCACCCTCGACCCCTCCGCCGGCGCCCCGGGCAAGTTTGCCGCCGAAGAGATCCGTCGCGAAGCGGTGGCACGCGGCATGACTGTGGTTGGCACCACGACTGGCGCGCCGGCGGATGCCACCCGCATCACGCTCGCCGCCGGCGCTTCCGCGAACGCGGCCGCCCAAGGCTACGGAGTCCGCGTGACGCGCGAAAACGGCCGCCGCACCGTCACCGTGCGCGGCACTGATGCGGCCGGCGCGATGTATGGCGGACTCGACGTTGCCGAAGCGATCCGCACTGGCATGCTCGATTCACTCGCGGATTCGGACCACGCGCCGCACCTCGCCCAGCGCGGCATCAAGTTCAACATCCCGCTCGATCTCCGCACGCCCAGCTACACCGATCCCAGCGACGCCGCGCAGGCGAACATCCCGGAAATGTGGAGCATGGATTTTTGGCGCGAGTTCCTGGACGACATGGCGCGCCACCGCTACAACGTCCTCTCGCTCTGGTCGCTCAATCCCTTCCCCAGCATCGTCAGAGTGCCGGAATTTCCGCACGTGGCCCTCGACGACGTCTGGCGCACGACCGTGAAGCTGGACGCCAGGTTCGACAGCAACGGCACCAACTTCGTGCAGCCCGAAATGCTCGCCCGGCACGAGGTGGTCAAAAAGATCACGATCGACGAAAAAATCCGGTTTTGGCGCGACGTGATGCAGCTGGCGCAGGATCGCGGCGTGGACGTCTATTGGTTCACGTGGAACGTCTTCATGTTCGGCGCCGCGGGGCAGGACGGTCTCACCCACGAAAAAGCGACGCCCCGCACCATCGCGTATTTCCGCGCCAGCGTGCGCGAAACGATCAAGGCCTACCCGTTGCTCGCCGGCTTCGGGATCACCGCCGGCGAAGGCATGCCCCCGGAGCAGTTCAAGGCGATCTCCAAGGAGCAGTGGCTGTGGCAAACCTACGGCGAGGGCATCCGCGACGGATTGAAAGACACCCCCGGCCGAAAATTCCGGCTGATCCACCGCTTCCACATGACGGGCCTGAGCGACATTCAAGCCGCGTTTGCCGACCTGCCGGTGCCGCTCGACCTGAGTTACAAATACGCCATCGCCCACATGTATTCGGTGCCCGCGCCGGCCATGATCAAACCCGTGCTGCCGCTGCTCAGCCCGGCCCTGCGCTCCTGGCTGACGGTCCGCAACGACGACATCTATAGCTTCCGCTGGGCCGATTTGGATTACGCCCGCGCCTTCATCAAAGCCATTCCCGGCGAGGATAAGATCGCCGGCTTCTACATGGGCCCGGATGGCTTCCTCTGGGGCCGCGATTTTCTCTCCAAGGACGCCGGCACGCCCCGCCAGACGGTGATGCACAAACAGTGGCTCTCGTTCGCGCTCTGGGGCCGCCTCGCCTACGAACCCGATTTGCCGGCGGCCACCTTCGACCGTCTCACTGCCGCCCGCTTTCCCGGAGCCGACGTGGCTGCTCTCACCGCTGCGTGGGCCGATGCGTCGAAGACCTTCCCCTTCATCACCCGGTTTTTCTGGGGCGATATCGATATCAAATGGTTCCCCGAAGCCTGCCGGAGAAAAAGCGGTTTCTACACCGTGCGGCACTTTATCGAAGGCGGCACGATGCCCGGCGCCGGCGTGCTCAACATCGTCCAGTGGCGCACTGCCGTCCTCGCAAAGCAGACGCCCGCCGGCGTGACCCCGCCGGAAATCGCCGCGACCCTCCACGCCAACGCCACACGTGCCCTGCACGCCCTGCCCGCCCTCCGGCGCGCCACCGTCGCGCCCGCCACCTGCGCCAGCGAATACGCCGCCACGCTCGGCGACATCGAGGCCATGGCCCATCTTGGCCTCTACTACGCCGCCAAGATCCGTGGCGCCTGCGACCTCGCGCTCTTCGACCGGACCAGCGACAC
>JBBRCR010000502.1:0-6399 GCA_038204695.1 Opitutales bacterium
CCCTGGGGGCGACCAAGCCCCAACCGAAGGAGAACAGACAGGCTGAGTTTCAACCGCGAATGGACGCGAATTAACGCGAATGCCCGAAAAATGGTGAGAACGCACTCAACTCCGTGGCTGCGAGACCAGCGAGTGGCTCGAGTCTGTCGTCCGTCCTCCGTCGTCTGGCCTCCCTCCACTCGCTCGCGCTCGCAGCCACGGATCAGGCGCGAATGGTGCGCTCGCCCGGCAAACTCGCCCGCGGAAAAACGTTCGATCTACTCAGAGGTCAAACGTGGCCGTGAGGATGAACTGGCGCGGATCCACAATCCGATAGCCGTTCGGCGTGCCGTCGGGGAATGCGCTGATCGGCTGGAGCCGGCCGCTTTCCTGGATGTTGCGGACGTTCAGCTGCACGCTCGCGTTCACCTTGTTGCTGAAGAGCTTCATCCGATAGGTGACAAACAGGTCCGCATACGCGTGCGCCTTGTCGTAAATCGGCCGGCTTGGATCCAAGTCCATGATGATCTCTGGCAGTTGCTGGACGCCGTAGTAGCCAATCGCGCCCTTGTCTTCCCAACGCAGCGCGCCACCCACCGTGAAACGCTTCAGCAGCACGCTGTCGCTCAGTCCGGCAAGCCGGTAACTGGTGCTCACGTTCGCCCGGTATTTCCGGATCTGCGGACGACTCTTCCCCTGCGTCGCATTCGCGATTCGCAACGGTGAAAGCACGTTCGATTGCAGGTACTGCGACGCCGAGGTGGTGTTCGCGTATCGCTCCGTGAACCACGGCCGGTTGATCTGCGGATCAATCACCTTTTCCCAAACCGGCAACCGCTCCTCAATCCAACGGTTGATGTTGGGCGAGAGATTCGAATCGATCGACTCGTTCTTCGTGGCGTTCAGCTTCAACGTCCAGTGGGCGGTCGGATTGTAGTTCAACTCGATCTCGACGCCCTTGGCGGTCACGTCTCCCGTTTCCGCCACCAACCCGTTCTGCTCATTCCGATCCTCGCTCCGCGTGAAGGTCGAGACGTCCAGCTTGGCGATGTCGGCGACGCGACGATTGATTTCATCCGTCGAGAGCGTGATCCCCTGCTCTGCCGCAGCACTGGTGACCCAGTCACGGGCCCGCACCGTCAGCCCGACAGTCGAATACGGTGCATCGAAATCCAACGAGCGAACGCGCTGGGCCAGCGTGCGCGTGCTGCTGTTGCGCGAGTTGAACTGGGTCGTCTCGTACTTGTTCACGCGCATGAGAAGCTTCCCCTGCATCAGGTTCACCGTGAAACCGTAATCCGTACCCTCTCCCGTGGGATTCGGCAGCCGGTTCATGAACAGACCCATCGCGAGCGACGCGGGCTGAAAGCTGTCGGACTGGTTGTAGTGGAAGTGCAGCCATGGCCGCGGCTTCACCACCACGCCGGCCGTTTTCGTCGGACCCTGGTTCAGCACCCAGCCGTCGTCGTCCATCATTTCCAGCGAACCGTAATCGAGGACAACCCCATCCGGTCCGGAGAGGAAAATCGGATCCGCGGCGCCGTGGTTGAACGTGTGATCGCGGCGGAGGCCAAACGTCGTGACCACGCGATCCTTCAGCCAATGACTCTGCAGCACCGCACCCTGGGTCTTCAACAGGCTGCGCGACCACCCCGAGGTCGAATCGAACCAGTAGCCGGATCCGAGCGTCGCCTGCTCGGTCACGAACTGGCCGGTGAGTCCATTGCCCCAGCGATACGGATACGGGCCGGGAGCGAAATCCCGCGGAGCATAATCGACATTCTGGCCGGCGGCATCGCCGACGTAGTAGCGGTAATAAACGCGAGCCACGTTGGGTGGCGTGAAGTCGGTCCCGGACTGGGTGGTCGCCGAGCGCGGCAGCCACGCGTGAGCGGACTGGATCGTATCCCGATACGTGGTGGCTCGCGACTCGGTGTCCTTGTATTCACCATAGGCAGACACCTGCTGCATGCCCAGCCACCGCAGCCAGTTTTTCTCCTGGCGAAGATCGAGCCGGTAGGCGAGCTGGAGCCGGCCGGTTTCCCGCTTGTTGGGATTATCGCGGTGCGCCTTGACGTTGTAGATGCCGATGAAGGGGTGCAAAAAATACGGATTGGGACTGCCGTCGATCATCCGCTCGTTCACGTCCACGTGGAGAAAGCCGGTTGCACCCGAACTGCCGGGCGTGCCGAGCAGCGTCCGGGCCACCCGGGCGGAATTTTCGCGGAAATAGCCGGCCTGCAACGCGAGGAGGTTGCGCGGCGAGTCGAGAAAGATCTGCTCCAGCTGCACGTGCGTCGTGAGCGTCCGGTCGCGGTTCGAGTTCATCGCCGCCAGATTGATCGACGAATAATCGTACAGCTCCTTGCTGTTCACCGACGGATCGCTGGAGAACAGCGGCTGGGTGGCGCGGATAGGCTCGGGCACCGTGTTCACGAGCACAATGTTCTGGTTGCCGGTGTCGGGATTGGTGGAATTCGTGGTGCGACTCGGCGACCAGAAACCGATGGTGCCGCTGGGATCGATGAACAGCGTGGAGAGCGTCCGGAAATTTGCGTTGGAAAAATAGGCGGGCAGCGACGAGGCCGTGAACGTGCCCGGCACCCGGACGCCGTCGATCTTCGCGGTTATCGTCGGCGGATCCCAGGTCGGCGAGCCCGCCTTGCGCCAGCCGGTCACCGCGTCGCGCGGCATCGTTACATTCGTGCGGGTGCCCTCGAACTCATAGTAGGAGTGCGAAGCGGTGAACGAGGTGTGCCTGAACGGCTGATACCGAATCATGCCGTTGAGCCGCGTCGTGTCGGTGCCCGACGGCTGGCGGACAAATCCGTCATGCTGATAGACCGCGCTGCCGCGGGCCGCCAGGACGCCCTTCTTGAGCACGCGGTTCAAATCCAGGGAGGTGCGGTAGCCGTCGTAGCTGTCGACGCGGGCGGAGAGCTGGGAGCGGTCGCGGGACGTGTTGGCGGAGGCTGGCTGCATGTTCACGGTGCCGCCCGCATTGCCCAGCCCGAACACGGTCGAATTCGGGCCGCGGCTGATTTCGACCGATTCGATATTGATGGGATCGATCGGCACGCGGCCGCTGGTTTCGAAGTTCCCAAAGGATATGTTGGCCGGGCCCACGCCGCGGACCCGGTTCGAGCCGTTCGGATTGAGCGAGGTGTTGTCGACCGGGCTGCCATTTCGATCGACGGAGAAATCGGTGTATGTGGCCGCGCCTTCCGTGCCGGCCTCGTACATGAAGATGTCGTTGATATCGAGCATCGCGAAGTCGGTCATCTGCTCCTTCGTCACGACCGTGATCGACGACGCGAGGTCCTCGACTTTGGAATTGAGCCGCGTGCCCGACATGGTGCTCGCGGCGTAATAACCGCGGTTTGAATCGGTCACCTCGAACGGCGAAATCACAATCACCTCATCGCCCGCCGCGGCCGGCACCTCGGCCGGCTTCGGCGTGCGCGGTGCGGCTTCCATGGCTGCGATTTCCGCCGGATCAAGGCGGCCATTCCGGTTGGTGTCATACTTCGCCAGCGTCGCCGCATCCGGCGGCGTGATGGATTGGGCAACCAGTGACTGGCTGAGCAGCGGGAGCGCAAAAACGGCGGTGCAGAGTAGAGGTAGTCGCACGTCTCGGGGTTTGGTGTACATAGGGTAAAGATGAACGGGCAGCAGGGCTGCCAGGTTGAACGCAACGCGTGATGGGTCGGCAGGAGCGGGGTCGCAGTCGCGAAAACATGCACCTGCACGTCGGATATTACTAATGAAAATTTCAGCTCTCCCGAAAAAAATTCCCGGCGAGCCGCCAGCCCACATCCCAGCCAATCGCGTTGAAAATCGTGAGCGTGCTCGTGGGGTGGTTGCACCGTGGCTTCGTCGGAAGGTCTTCCTCGGAGGGGCGACTTTCCAGCCCCCCGAGACCGGTTGACCGAAGGAAATTCGGCGGCTGGAAAGCCGCCGCTCCGATCGAGACCGCCACGGCGAATGCGTGGTTGCGAGTGAGCGCTCGGGTTGTTCCGCGGTGACCTTGTTCGAGGAAAGCAGCAGCAATACGCTGCTCTTACTGCCTGGTCCCGACCACCGGCGACCGGAAAAAAGTGCCCGCGCAATCCCGGCGGCGACGAGCGTCACGACCACCCCGATCAATGTGAACCACGGCCAGAACATCTCGGCGCCGAAGGTTTCCATCCACCAGGGCCGCAGTGCCGCAATCTTCGGCGGCCAGTAGATGACATTCATCACGACCATCGATGCGATCATGCCAGTCATCGCCGGCCGCGCGCCGATTCGGCGCCAAAACAGCGCAATGAGCAGCGCCCCGAGCAGCGCGCCGCTGGTGAGCCCTTTCAGCGAGAACGCGACGTTGAGCACAAATTCAACCTCGCGCGTGAGCCACGCCACCACGATCAGGGCCACGGCCCAAAACACCGTCGAATATTTGCTGAACCGAAGGAAAAAGGGCTCGCTCCGGTTTTTCAGCACCTGCCGCAGAAAATCCATGGTCGACACCGAAGCCAGAGCCGAGATGGCTGAACTGATCGACGACATCGCCGCCGAAAGAATCGCGACGATCAGAAATCCGCGGAAGACACTCGGGACTTCGGTGATCATGAAGATCGGAAACACAAAGTCGTTCGACTGGATGCCGGGCTTGGGCTCGGGCAGCGGGATCCGGAACGGGTGGCTCTGGTAGAAGACCCAGAGCATCACGCCCACGAGCAGGAAAATGAGGAAAATGGGAAAAATCAGCACGGCGCTGAAAACAAGCGCCTTGCGGCCTTCGCTGACATTTCGCGCCGTGAGCACGCGCTGCACGATGAGCTGTTCGGCGCCATGGCTGGCCATCACCATCACCGTGCCTCCGATGATTCCCATCCAGATGTTGAACGGCGCTGAGAGCGTGAAGCTCGGATTCAACCAAGTGAGCTTTCCCGCCTCCGCCGCTTTCGTGAGTACGCCGCTCCACCCGCCGTCGATCAGGGTTGGAATATAAAATAATGTATATAGGCCTCCCGCCACGAAGAGGACCATCTGTACAGCGTCGGTCCACACGACGGCCTTCACTCCGCCGATGTAGGTGTAAACCAGGGACAGCGCGACGAAGAGCAGAATGGCGCCGAGGATCGGGTCAACCAGTCCGCCCAGGCTGCACACGGTTTCGCCGAGCATCAGGCGCACGGGAATGCACGCGACGTACACCCGGACGCCCGCGGACATCGTTTCGACGAGAAGAAAAAACGCGCCGGCCATCTGCCGCGGACCATGCCCGAGATGCTGCTCCAATAATTGATACGGCGAGTAGATCTCGCCCTTCATATAGTGCGGCACCATCACGACCGCGAGGATCACGCGGGCGATCACGTACCCCACGATCATCTGGATGAACAGGATGTTGCTGCCGTACGCGATCGCGGGGACGCCGATGATCGTCAGCGCGCTGGTCTCGGTGGCGACAATCGACGCCCCGATGCTCCACCAGGGGATGTTGCGACTGCCGAGAAAATAGTCGCGCGTCGTGTGCTGGTCTTTCCCAAACCACACCCCGAACGCGATGATCCCGCCGAGGTAGGCTACGATGACGATCCAATCCGCGAGGTCGAAATAACCGCTCATGGGGCGGCGTCATCGAGCGAAAAGCGCGTTTGCTTGGCGAGGAGAATCCCGAAGACAGGGAAGATGGGGAAGACTTGGAAGACAGGGAAGACAGGGAAGACTTGGAAGACAGTGAAGACGTGGAAGACGTGGGAGACAGGGAAGGTCTTCCGAGTCTCGCGTTCTTTCATGTCTCGCGTTCTTCCAGTTCTTTCATGTCTCGCGTTCTTCAATCCCGTCACCCGTATCCTTCGAGATAGCACTCACGGCAGGTGCGATGCGGCGAACTCGGCAGCAGCGCCCGGCCGCAGTGCGCACATTCGCGGCGGCTGAGTCCCTGCTTGCCCCAGTTTCGCCGTAGAATCGCCTGCGTCTGCTCCGTCGCCTCCCGTCGCACCTCCTCCACGCGCGCGGTGTCGGTGAACGCGGCGGGAAACTTCAGCGCGAGCCAGCGGTACACCGTGATCAGCTTCAATGTTTCCTCCAGCGTCTCCAAGCCGCCGCCCCCGTCGAGGCGGCGCGGAAAGTTCACGGTCTTTCCCGCCGCGAGCATCTCGAGCCATTCCGCGAACGTGCCGCGAAACAGGTGCTCCTCCAAATCGATCGGCGTGCAGGCCAGCGCGTAGCGCTGATCGACGGGCAGGCTGGGCGCGTAGGTGTCGACCAGTTCGGCCGCCGCCAACACATCCTCCTGCACGTCGGGAAAAAAAGTGCCGCCCGGAAACGTGAGTCGCGTGCGGAAGAATTCCAGAATCGGCCCCAGGCGATCGAGGCCAAGGTGATCGGCAATGGCCCGCACGTGCATGGTGGTCGGCGCGGCGGGCAACT
>JBBRCR010000503.1:0-6398 GCA_038204695.1 Opitutales bacterium
CCCACGCGTCACCCGGCTTGTGCAGCTCCGTAGCCGACATCCGGATACCCGTCGGCATTTGTGCCTCCTCGGGTATCCGCGTGCGCGGCCCGTGGCCGCCGAAGATCGCCTCGACCTCGAATTTCACGATCTTGTTTTGGTCGATCACCACGCGCTTCACGTGAGTTTCGGCCAGCCGCTCCATCTGTCCATTCGCGGTGCTGGTGATTGGAAGCATGTTCTCGACTGAACCAGCGCCGTGGAGGTGGTGGTTGAGCAGGTGACCGCGGACGTAGAATGTGTTTCCGCCGGCCCGACGCTTCCGGCGGCTCACGGCGCGCCAGAGCGGCGATTCGCCGAAAGGCTGTCCCCCCGCGAGCCCGCCCGGATTGAGGCTCAGCGGGAACGCGATCATCTTGCGGCCGTCGCCCGTGCCGAGTGTTTCGCGGGTGATGATTTGGCTCGGCGGCGGAGCGGTGCCATCGCCGCGAAGCCGCTGGAGCAGCAGGAGGATCGCCTCGTACTTGGCGCGGATGGCTTCGCCGTCCGCCTGCGAGAAGCTGCCGCGGCCACGCGTGCCGGCGGCAGACTTGATGCGTTCGATCTCCGTCACGCGCGTGCGGATTTGCGCAATGACGCCCCGTTCGTCCGGCGTGGGGCTCTTGTTCGCCTCGTAATCGCTGAGGTACGCGACGAGCGGTCGCGGCGTGGTCTCAATGGTGAGTTCCGCGGTCTCGACCTGGCCGCTGAAATAAAGCTGGTGCGTCTCACCGCTGGCGTTGCGAAATGCGCGGCGCAGTCCAAGCCAGTCGAGCGCGGCCTCGATGCCGGTGCGGACCGCCGCTGCTCCCGTGCGCACGGCGCTGACGACGGCCTGGATCCCGCGCACGATTCGATCGACGACCCAGTCGATCGCCCGGTCCACGCGCGCCCGGATGCCGCCGACCACGCAGCGAATCTGGTTGGGCAGATCGCCGAGTCCGATCTGGTTTGCGAGGAATCCAATCGCGATGGGCATCAGCCGGCCGAGATTCGCCTCGACGAGGTTCGCGCCGCGCGTGATCACGCCGCGCGCGATTTCGCCGAGGCCCTCGAACACGGAGTTCACGATTTCGAGCAACTGCCGCAGATATCGCACGAACGACTGAATCGCGTTGTAGATGGCGACGATGCTGTTGATCACGGGCATGATGCCGGTGACGTCGAGCAGGCTGAGCAGCCAGCGCGTGGCGAACGCGACGACGCGCGTGATGAGGAACTCCATCACGCCGTTCACGATCGAGCCCCAGAGGTTGCTGAGCCGGCTGAGGATTTCGCGCCAAAGGCCCGCCGGCCCTTCGGTGATCAGGATGCGCACGAGCGCGAAGACCTCGGTCGCAATGCCGAGCCCGCGCCGAATCTGCGCCGTGCGCTCGGGACCGATGCGGCGTTCGATCCCGCGGAAGATTCGCTCCTGCGTAATATCGAGCACCTGCAACACGACGTCCACGACCGCGCGGAGGCTGAACTCCGTGAGGACGCGGATGCCGGCTTCGCCCAGCGCGCCGAAGAGCCAGTTGGCGATTCCGCTGAGCAGGTGACGCGCGAAATTGCCGAGGAATTGGGTGAAGCCGGTGCCCATCGCGCGGAAGAGATTGAGCAGGAAACCGAGCGGATCGCGCAGGATGTCGCCGATGGCGCGCGCGGCGTTGCGGATGAGATTGGTGACCAGTTGAGGAGGCAGACCGAAAAGCTGGATGACTTCGCGGAAGAACGTCCACGCGGCGCCGGGTAGATCGCCATCGCGGAAAATCTGCACCACGATCCGGCGGAACACGGTCTGCGCCCGCGCCCAAAGATTCGGCACCTCGAGGAGCTGCGCGAAGACCGGGATTCGGCTGAGGATTTGGGTGACGAGAAACTCCTGAATTGGATCGCGGATACACTGGGGTATCAGCATGAACGGCCCGAGCACGAAGTCGCCGAGCCGGCCCATCAGGTCGCCGATGGTGGCAATGAGCCGCTGGAGCGCATTGAGGACGGGTTCGATCCAGGTGTTGAGCGCATCCATCGCCTCGTGCGCGAGGTCGAAGGCGCCGGTCACCTTCTCTCGCGCCCATTCGCCGAGAGCGGTGGCTTCGTCGCTCAGCCACTGAATCGCGCCGGCGAGCGGGCTGAGCAGCGCATTCGTACTGAGCGCGGAGAAGAAGCCCGTGACGCGTGAGACGAGATCGCCGATGACGCCGGTGACCCACGACGACGCGGCGGTGAGCTGGCCGTTGACGCTCGCGATCGCGCGGCGGACGCCCGGCAGGACGATGTCGCGAATGAGATCCTGCTCCTCGGCAATGGCGGCCTCTCCCTCCATCGTGTCGGCCATCTGCATGGCCTGGTCCATCCAGGTCGTGACGGTTTCGCGGAGATTGAGGATGGCATCGAGCGGAAGGATCGCCTGAACCTGATCGGCGACCTCGCGGATCGGCGCGACGACGGGATCGAGCTCGATCTTGATCTCGTCCCAGACCTGCCCGGCCTGATCGGTAATCCATCCGACGAGCCCGCCACTACCGTCATCGTCCCCGCCCCCACCGCAGCCGATCAGGTTCTTGATTTCGGTCCACACGCTGGAGGCCCATTCGCGTGCGGGGGCCGTGAGCTCCCAAAGATCGTGGCCGAGTTCCGTGATCTCGCTCCAAACGTCGGCGGCGAATTCGCCGAGGAAATCGACGACGGGGGCGCCGAACTTTTCCCAAAGTCCGGACAGATACTCTCCGACCGGCTCGAGAAATTCCGTGATGGAATCCCAGGCGTCTCCGGCCATCTCCGAGAGCGTGTCGCGGAATTCGCGGACCGCGGCAAACAGCGGCTCGCAATCGCCGGCGACGAGGGCCGCGAGAATGATGCGGCCGCGATTGAGCAGGTCCTGGAAAATGTCAGCGAGCCGGGCGGTGAATCCGCCCTGGTTACGCATGCCGGCAAAAATTGAATCGAGCGCGCCGGAAATCTTGTGTTTCAGGAATTCCCCAAAACCCACCCGGCGGATCTCGCGCAGGGTCGTGACGACCCATTGCGGCGCGAACTGCTCGAGCACCGCCCAGAATCCCATTTCCACGAGGCTTTCTTCCTCGGCCTCGGGTGCGGGTGCGGTTTCGTCGCGCTGGATCATGCCGCGCGGCGCGGGCGTCAGAGGTGTGGCGCTGGCGGTTGCCGGCTGCGGAGGCCCGCGTGGATACCCGGCGTTCAGCGTGGCGGATTGCTGGATTGCGTGCGTCGCCTCGTGGATCAGCAAACGCTCATCACTCGTGCTTTCACCCGAGCGCAAATAGATGTGGCTGCCGGCGGTGAAGGCGCGCGCGTTGACGCTCGTCGCGAGTTCGTGCGCCTGCACGCCGGCGTGCACGCGCACGGCGTCGACCTGCACGCCGGTAAGCGATTCGACGCGGCGCCGAATTTCGGGGGAGAGCGGCGCGCCGGGCGAACTCACACCGTCGACCGTTGGCGTGGCGAAAACGAAGGCGTGGCGGCGGGCGCGGCTCGCATCCCCGAGTGGTGGCGCGGCCGTTCGCGGACGTTCGGAACCGCGCAATGCGGCGGGACGCTGGGCGGGATGCGAAGCGGGCGGCCGGGCGGGCGCGACGCGCGACGGAATTGCCGCCGGAGTGGCAGCCGCTGTCGTGATGGGCGGGCGTACGGCCGCTTCGGATACGCGGTTTGCTTCCGTTTCCCAGCGATCGCCGCGGTGGCTCACGACGGGCTGCGGCGCCGCGACGGATGTGCCGACGAAGCGCGGGAGACCCGCGCGAGCCCCGCCGGCGCGCGCTGGATTGGCCGGGCGCGCCGCTGGCCGTGCCGCGACGGGCGCGGGGCGGCGGATGACGACGGGGTTGAACGTGCGCGCGGCCATCTCAAATGGGGTCGTCGACGCGGTTCTTGAGCTTCTTCCTGGGCAGGATGACCACGCCGTTGTCCTCCCATTTGCCGCGACGGTACTTCAGCTCATGCGCCTCCATGATGATCGTGCTTGGGAGCTTCCGTTCCGCGGGCGTGCCGTGCGACGGGGGCGGCTCGAAGATCATCTCGACTTCGAAGTGCGCGACGCGGTTTTCGCCGATGACGGCTTTCTTGACCTTGTCCTCGGCGAGCCGCTCCATCTCCGAATTCGTCGTGCGCGCGATCGGAATCATGTTGTTCCAGGTCCCGGGGCCGTGGAGGTGATGGTTGAGGAGGTGGCCCTTGATATACGCGGTGTCGTTGCCGCGCTTGATGGAGCGGACCCGCTCCCACAAGGTCGTGCCGCCGGAAACGGGCTTGCTGCCGATGTTGCCGCCCGGGTCGATGCTCAACGGATGCGCCACCATGCGCGCCCCGTGTTCATCCCCGTAGATGTCGACGGGCTCCCATTCCACGTGCGTTACCGGTGGCACCGCGGTCTCGCCGCCCATCTCGTTCAAGCGCAGGACAATTTCGTAGAAGTATAGGTGGATCAGCTCGCCTCGCGTGGCGGAAAAGCTGCCGTCGGACTCGCGCTTCACCACGTTGATATCGTTCGCAAAACCCTCGACCTCCTTTAACAACTGTTTCTCGCGCGGCTTGGTCACCTTCTTTTTCAAATCCACGAGGTAATCCTTGAGGGTCGGAGGAGTCCCCGAGATCTGCGCCTGGCCCCGAGCCGACGGCAGACTCACGTGCAGGACGGCTTGCTGGGGATCTTCCTTGTAGAAGAGTTCGCGCGTGGCGCCGGTGTCATCGGTGAACCGGTGCCGGTTCTTCCACCACTCGAGGGCCTGTTTGGCCTTCCCGATAAGCCAGTCCCAGACGGCGCCGGCCAGCCGGATGACGACGTCCATGCCTTTTGTCACGAGCTCGCCGGCCTTGGCCAAACCCTTCCGGATCGGCTCCACGACGGAACCGAGATTGAAATAGTTCGCGCCAAACGCGATCACGACGCCGAGCCCCTTGACGGCGGCATTTTCGACGAAGCCCGCGGCGCGTTCGACCTGACCTTCGGCGATTTCACGAACCGCGCCGAAGACGGCCCGGACAATCGCCCACATCTGCTCGATTTTCTGAATCATCGTCTTCACCGCCTCGTAGATGGCCTTGATGACGCCCAGAATCTGCGAGATGCCGGTCGGATCGAGGAGCTTGGCGAGCCAGTGGAGCAACTGCTGCTTGAGCGTGTTGACGACAAAGCTGACGGCGTGGTCGACGAGCCAGTGCCAGAATTCCGAGAGATGATGGCGGACCTCCTGCCAGAACCCCGCGTAGTCGCCGTCGAGGAGGAGCTTGATCCAGCGCAGCCCGGTGGCTCCGATTTTGATGGCCTGGCGCAGCCGGTCCTCGACCTGGGGGCCGGTGACATCGTGGCCGCGCGTTTTCAAATAGGCCGCGATGCGGCCGCAGAAGTGCGAAGCAGTGAGATTGAGATTCTCCAGGAGCTTTTCCGCAATGCGCCCAAACGTGATCGGCGGCTCGAGGCCGAATTCGCCGAAAAGCCAATCAAGGAAGCTCGTGAGCAGGTGCTCGCCAATGCGCGCGCCGAAGCGGTGCAGGCCCTGCGAGATGCCTCTTGCGAGATGGCCGAGGAACTGAATCGGATGGCGGAGGATTTTGCCGAGCACGCTGCCCGCGTGATTCGCGATGTCGCGGACGAACTCGACCGTGTCGGGCAGCGCGAGTTCGAGGACACCGATGAAGAACTCCCACAGCGGCGCGAGGATTTTGCCTTCCTTGAAAATGCGCTCGACGAAGCGACGGAAGCGGGACTGCGCCTGTTCCCAGAGTTGCGGTGCCTGCTCGATCAGTTCGCGGAGCAGAGGAACCTCTTTCAGCAGCCGCTGGATGACCTTCTGCCTCGCGTCGCCGAACCACGCCCAGGCGCGACGGAACGCGTTGATGAAACCGCCGCTGTCGTAATCCGGCACGGGCTGATCCAGCGTCTCCGCTTCGGCGACGGTTTCGATGAGAAGTCCGTTCCAATGGTCGACTCCAACGAGACTCTCCTGCGCGCTCGTGAGCAGCTGCGGTTCATGCTGGCTTATCCACGGATCGAATACAGCGCCGACGCGGTCCATCCACGTGAACTCGTTCGGGAAAAAAGCGTCGAGCACGGGCGCACGGCCCCAGCCTTGCAGGACAAAGCCCAGGTTGTTGAACGCGTACGTCATGCTCTGCGCCGGCACCGGCAGCCCGCGGTCAATCACGGCGATCTGTTGACGCGCACGAGGCAGGAGCGACGCGAGCTTCGTCCGCCCGGCGATCAGCCCCTCGGGCTGGCTCATGATCGCGACAACCGCCCGAAGATCACTGGCCACCGACGAAGCGGCGGGATGCAGTGCGGCAAGTTGGGCGAGCCCGCTCGTGTCGAACGGTGCGGTGGTAAGATTCCGGGCCTGGCGAAAGAGCGCCTGGATCCATTCGTCCGCGCTTTGGCGAACTCC
>JBBRCR010000504.1:0-6384 GCA_038204695.1 Opitutales bacterium
GAGCGGCGCGGGCGATTTCACGCTCGACGGCAAGGTGCAGTCGTTGCGAGCCGGCGACCTGCTGCACATGCCACCGAAGCTTCCGCATGCCGTCCTCGCCACGGAGCCGATGACGATGCTGCTGACGCTCGCACCCGAGCGAAAAGCCGTCTGAGTCGCGGCAGAAGGCGCGGGTTGGAGCGCACGAAACTGAACGCAGGCACAGCGGTAGGACAACGCGGCGCCGTCAGGACGCGGCTCGCGCGGGCGCGCATCGCGTCGGCTGCCTGCAAAGGTGAGGGGCGAGGCCTGAGGTGTTCTATGCTCCCCCCAGGCGCGGGAGCTGACGGCACGTTAGCTTGGGATTATTCTGAAAACTCGACCTGTTCACAACGAGTTTGGCCATTCAAGGAGTCTCTTTTCCTTCCACTCTCCGCCCTCACGCTTCAGCCGGGGGTCAGGAGGTCTGAGTCTGGTGCCGGTGGCGGTTGAGCTGAACGTCGGGGGCGGCCTGATGATCGAAGTCCTTGATCTTGGGCAGCACGAGCGCGAGATAGCGCTCGCGCGCTTCGGGCGACATCTCAGCGGCGCACTGCCGAACATGGGTCGCAATCGCTGATTCGCATACCAGACGGAGCGCTTCCACGCGCCGTTCTGCGGCCGCGATTGCGGCCACATCGGCCGGCGCGGCTGCCTTCAGCCGTTCACGCGTCTCGAAGGCGCCTTGAATCTCCCGGCAATGCTCCTCGCATACGACCGAATACGAGTCATGCAGCTTCCTGATCGCGGCGAACTGCGCCGCGCTCAGATTGAAGTCCGCGCGCAGCCAAGCCATGGGGTCCTGCCTGGCAAGCGCGCGTTCAACGGCAGCATCGCCGCTGGCCCGATACGCGATGAGTCCGACGGCGGCGGCGATCGCGAAAAGAGCGGCGAGCGAGAGGACCAGGTTTCTCATGTCAATTGCGGGGCAGCTTCGCCATCACGCGCGGATCGAGCTCGCTGAGATAGGACACCACCATCTGCTCGCGCTCCGCATCGAGCTGTGCACGGGCCACCGAATGGCCAGTCCATCCGGCCGCAGCGACGGCAATGCCGGCCACGATTGCCCACGTGGCGAGATGCGCCTGAACATAGCTGGCCCATGTCTCGCGCGTGCGCTGCCGGATGCGCTCCCATACTGCCGGCCGAAAGTTTGGATCGGGCTTCGGACTCACCCGCCATGCGGCGAGCGTCCGCGACAATGGCTTGTTGGAGTCGGGGGAATTCATGGTGACTTCTTACCCAGCAAATAACCCGCGGTCGGGAAAATCCCTCGAATGATTTCCGAGGGATTCGCGCGATTGAGGGTTATTGCCCGTAGACACTCGTCATGAACATCAAATCATCCCTGCCCGCCGTCCTCGCTTCCGCCGTGCTCGCCCTAGGCTCACCGCTCCTCGCGCAACGCTCGCACGAGGGCCAGCCTGGTGCCAGGAACACGGCGCCCGCTGCGATATCGCCGGAAGCCCGCTCCGCGCTCGCCGCGCTCGCCTTCGCCGCCGCCGATGCCGCCTCGCCGCTGGCTGCGGACAATGTTGCCGCTTACAAGGAACAGCTTCCGGTGCTGCGGGCGGCGCTCGCCGCGTATTTCGCCGCCGACAAGAACGCGTCGAATGGGCCACTCGCGAAATTCAAGGGCTCGCCCAAGGATCCCGCCAACCTCCAGGCGGCACGCCGCGAGTTTGAGCCCCTCAGCACCGCGCTCGCCGATCTGGTACGCGCGAATCGCCTCCACCAAACGGAAGAACTGCGCGTGTTCGAATGCCCCATGACGCCGGTGCTCGGCAAAGGTCGCTGGCTGCAGCGCGAGGCCGGCACGAAGAACCCCTTCTTTGGTTCGAAGATGCTCCGCTGTGGCGGAGAGCTCGACCCGAAATCGGCGGGCCAGGCCGCACCCGCGACTCTCTACACCTGCCCGATGGCCAGTCATGCCGACGTCGTCACCGACAAACCCGGCACGTGCCCGAAGTGCAACATGACGCTCGCGCCGACTTTCAAGGTGAAGCATGGCAGCAAAGCGGAGGAGCACTGGGGCCGGAAACACCGCACCGGCGCCGTCGTGAATCCGCACGCTGGTGTACTGGCGAGCCTTCCGGACGGCCATCCGCCGCTCGATGCGCAAACCATTGCGTCCTTCTTTGCGGCACCACCGGCCAAATCTGCCGCCGGCTCCTGCGGCAGCTGCGGCATGAGCGCCGCCGCGATGGCTGCCGGTGAACCTTGCGGTGAGGACAAGCAATAACGAGCCGGCTCGGCGAGTCCGCCCTGCCACGATTTTCCGTTTTGGCGTGCCAACCGCGAATACCGCAAGGTGTCAGCCGGCAGAGCAGCGCAGGACATTCCGCCTGCCTCCCCGGCCGGGCCACCCCTGCGTTATCTGGCACGCCAAAACAGGAGGCTCTTCCTGATTGAAAATGCGTTCCCTGACCCCGCCATTGCCGAACTGAAGACGGCAGAAAACAATAACTCGCCTGGCGAAGAAAATATGAGGGTTTTGCGATTCTGCGGTGTAACGGGTGTAACGTATAAAAAGTAAACCGGAACGAGCCCTCTTCCGCTCGTTCGATAGAGACATGAAAACCGACTCCGCGCACCGCCCGATCATAGCCCCTCTCGGAGCTGCTCTCCAGTCATCGCGGCGCGGGCGCGGAGCAAGATGAGACGGGCCGCTGCATCGATTCTGATTTCCCTTATGCATGTCCCACCTGCCACCGCGGCCCGGGGCCACTTCACGAGAACCATCCTGGCCGTCGCGCTTTTCGTCGTATCCATTGGGTCGATTTGCTCAGGCGAGGCTCCGACTTCGTTGACCGCCTACCTGGAACGGGCCCAGGCCGCCAATCCGGACCTTCAGGCGTTCTCCGCTCGCTACGAGGCCGCACGCGAACGCATCCCGCAAGCCGCTGCCCTGCCGGACCCGATGCTGCAGATCACGCACTTCGTCGAATCGGTCCAGACCCGCACCGGCCCGCAGGAAAATATCCTCATGCTCAGTCAGCGTCTGCCGTGGTTTGGCCGCCTGAGCGGTCGCGCGGATGCCGCCGGCGCCGACGCCGAGGCGATTCACCACGCCTTTCAGGCGCGCCAGCTCATGGTCGCCCGCATGGTCGGGACGGGTTTCTACGACTACGCCTACAACGGCAAAGCCATCGAGCTCACCACACAAAATCTCGCCCTGCTCGAGCGACTCGAGCCCCAGGTGGAGGAGCGCGCCCGCACCGGTGGTAATCTCAACGGTCTCCTCCGCATTCGGGTCGAGATCGGCAAGCTTCGCGATCGCCTCGCATCGCTGCAACAAATGCGCCTGCAGCTCAGCGCCCGCCTCGCCGCACTCCTCGGGCTGCCGGGCGGCGAGACGCTGCCCTGGCCCGAGTGGACGCCCGACGCTGCGGTTTCAAATGCAGAGTCCGATGCCATGCCCGACGCGGCCAGTCTCCTGGCAGCCATCGATGCCAACAATCCGGAACTGCTGATGCTCCAGCGCAAAATCGCCAGCGCTCGCGCACGCGTCGAGCTGGCACGGCTCGAAACGCGTCCCGATTTTAACTTGGGCGTGACCTATATTCAGGTCGGCGATCCCGTGGTAAACCTCACGACGCCCGACGCCGGCCGCGATCCGTGGGGCGTCACGCTGGCCGTGAATTTTCCCATCTGGAACCGTCGCACCTCCGCTGCCCGCCGCGAGGCGACCGCCACGCAGCGCGCCGGCGAGAGCGAGCTCGATGACCGGCGCAATCAACTCCGGGCGGATGCCCTCGTTGCGCTCTCGGCCCTCGGCGACGCGCGCCGCCGGGTGAGACTTTACGAAAACGATCTGCTGCCCCTGGCCCGCCAGGCGGTGGAAAACACCGTCACCAGCTACCAGGGTGGCAGCGCCACGCTCCTGGAGTTGATTGACAGTGAGCGCTCGCAACTGGGTCTCGAGCTGGAGCACTGGCGCGCGCGCGCCGACACCGCGCAGCAACAAATCATCCTGCAAACCCTCGCCAACCGGCCCCTCTAAGTCGCTGTCATCGGCGCAAAATCCCATGCAACGAAAAAAACTTTTCATCGGAGGTCTCGTTCTCGCCCTCGTCGTTGGCCTGCTCGTCGGCCGCTACGCTCTCGCGCCGGACGGTGACTCCCACGCCGGTCACGACACAGGCACTGCGGCCGTTACAGGCGCGCCAGGGAAGACCCAAGCGGAAGTCTGGACATGCTCCATGCACCCGCAGATCCGGCAACCCGGGCCTGGCAAATGCCCCATTTGCGGAATGGATCTCATTCCGGTCGAATCCGGCGCGGCGGGCGCTGACGATGGCCCGCGCACCTTGGTTATGAGCGAGAGCGCCCGCGGGCTGGCTGACATTCAGACGACTCGCGTCGAGCGCCGCTTCCCCGAATTCACCGTGCGTCTGGTTGGCCAACTCGACTACGACGAGACCCGCCTGCGGTCGCTCACCGCCCGTTTTCCGGCGCGCATCGACAAACTCTTCGTTAACTATACTGGCGTTAGCGTCGCCAAGGGCGAACACCTTGCCCGCATCTACAGCCCGGAACTCATCACCGCCCAGCGGGAGCTGCTCTCGGCCCAGGCCGCCGATCCCGGAGGTTCCATCACTCAGGTCGTCCGCGACAAACTCCGTCTCTGGGACCTTCTGCCCGAACAGATCGATGCCATCCTCGCCCGCGGCGAGGTTGCCGACTCGTTTGAACTGCGCGCGCCGACCGGCGGTGTCGTCGTCACGAAGAACATCAAGGAGGGCGACTATGTAAAGACGGGCGAGCCGCTCTTCCGCATCGCCGATCTCGGCGAGCTCTGGCTGCACCTGCAGGCTTTCGAATCCGATCTCGCCAAGCTGCGCTACGGCCAGGAAGTCGCGTTCACGGTCGAGGCCTGGCCAGGCGAGACCTTCACCGGCCGGATCGCCTTCATCGCGCCCGACGTCGATCAGCGCACCCGCACCGTGCCGGTTCGCGTCAACGTGCCCAATCCGGACGGACGCCTCAAACCCGGGATGTTCGCCCGCGGCCAGGTGCGGGTGAAACTCGCCGGCAACAGCCAGGTGTTCGCTCCCGATCTCGCGGGCAAATGGATCAGCCCGATGCACCCTGAGATCATCAAGGATGGTCCTGGCCCGTGCGATGTCTGCGGCATGCCGCTGGTGCGCGCCGAATCCCTCGGCTACGACACGCAGTCAACGGGCGGCGCACCGATCGTCGTCCCAGCCTCGGCTGTTTTGCGGACCGGAAAACGCGCCGTGGTCTATATTAAGAAACCGAATTCGACACAACCCGCGTTCGACGGACGCGAAGTGATGCTCGGTTCTGAAGCCGACGGCAGCGTGGTCGTCGTCTCGGGCCTTGCGGAAGGCGACGAGGTGGTCACGCACGGAGCGTTCAAGATCGACAGCGCCCTGCAGATTCTCGCCAAACCCAGCATGATGAACCCATCAGGCGGCGGGCCGGCGCCGGGACATGATCACGGCGGAAGCTCTGCTGCGCCCAAAGCCCCCGCCGCGGCAGCCTCATCGGCCTCCGATGAACATGCCGTCCACAATGCGCCCGTCGCGCTCACCCTTGAACCCGCCACAGCCCGGTCGCTTTTGCCAAGCTATTTCAAGCTGCAAACCGCGCTCGCCGCCGACGACCTGGCGGCGGCCAAGGACCCGTTGCGCGCGATGATGGAGGTCGCCGGCCACGCCGGTCCGCTGCCCGAGCTGCTGCACGGCCTTCTGAATGCTGAAAAACTGGATACGCTGCGCGAGCCCGCCTTCGCGCAACTGTCCGACGCCATGATCGCCGCATTGAAAAAAGAGCCCGCCGCGCTGGAAGGCGCCGTGATTCGGATGCATTGCCCGATGGCGGCCGGCAATCGCGGGGCGGACTGGCTGCAGGCGACCGACAAACTGCGCAACCCTTACTTTGGTGCCGGCATGCTCACCTGCGGCGAGATCGTCGAACGTTTGAAATAGTCCGTCCCCACCGCCAGCCGGTTCCGCCATGGTCAACAAGCTCATCCGCTTCTGCCTCGAGAACAAACTCGTGGTCATGCTGTTCACCGTCGGCCTCATCCTGTGGGGCGTGCTGGTGGCGCCCTTCGATTGGAAGCTCGACGCACTGCCGCGCGACCCGGTGCCGGTCGATGCGATTCCGGACATCGGCGAGAACCAGCAGATTGTATTCACGGAATGGATGGGACGCTCGCCCCAGGACATCGAGGATCAGATCACCTATCCGTTGACCACCGCGCTGCTCGGCCTCCCGGAGGTCAAGACGGTGCGCAGTTACTCGATGTTCGGGTTTTCCTCGATCTACATCATCTTCCGGGAAAAGGCGGAGTTCTATTGGACCCGCAGCCGCATCCTCGAAAAACTCAACAGCCTT
>JBBRCR010000505.1:0-6360 GCA_038204695.1 Opitutales bacterium
GTTCAACTTCTTCCTCACGGAAGACCTGACCGTATTGTTCGCGCTGCTACGTGGAGAGTTCACCCTCAACGGCCTCAGCGCCCGGCGCCTGCGCCGCCAACTCACCGACAAAACACCCGGGCAGATTGCCCGTGTCCTGAAACGCCTTCGACTGCACGGCCTGATCCGCAAAGTCGGCCACACCTATCACTACAACCTCACCAGCCTCGGCCGCCGCGCGCTCATCGCGGCGCGAAAGTTGACCGAGTTTCTCGTCATCCCTGCCCTGAGACCAGCCCCGGCTTGAGATCTCCGTCTTATATACATTTTCTCGCGCCAAATGAGCGAGATTTCAGCAGTAAGGGACTAAGTCCGACAGGCTGCTAGCCCTGCACTTTGCCCTTAAGAAAAAGCGGGACATGGCCGCATTTTTGATATAGCGACGTTGGGCATGACCTCCGCCCTTCCGATCAAACAACGCCTGGCCCAGCCCGATAATATCGCTCTTGTGCACCGGTTGCTCGGGGTGCGACCGATTCCGACGCGCACCCAGCTGGCCCAACAACTCTGCCAACGTCTCGAGTTGCGCGACCCGAAAGGCGACTGGCAGATCGGCACCATGGCCAAGGCCCTGCGGGACCTCGAAGCCGAAGGCCATTGGATGCTGCCGCCCCCGCGGATCCCAGGTCCGCGGTCGTGGACCAACGCGCCGGCTCGTTTGCCCAAGCGCGTCCCGTCCGCCCGCGACGTGCCCACGCAACTCGAGCAGTTCACCAAGCTGGAACTGCTCGAGGTGGTCACCCCCGAACAGCTGCTCATTTGGAACGAACTGATGATTCGGGAACATCCTTTGCACGACGCCCGGCTGGTCGGCCGTCAATTCCGCTTCCTGATCCGTTCCGAGCACGGCTGGCTCGGCGGCATCGGCTTCGGCAGCGCGGCGTTGTATCTGGAGGCCCGGGACACCCACCTCGGCTGGAACGCGGCCCAGCGCGCCACGCATCTGCCGCGGGTCATCAACATGGCGCGCTTTCTCCTCCGGCCCGGCCGGCGTTGTCCCAATCTGGCTTCGCATGTGCTGGGCCTGTGCGCCCGCCGCGTCGCCGCCGACTTCGAGCGCCGCTACGGGTTGCGCCCGTGGCTGATGGAGAGCTTCGTGGATCCTTCCGCGTATGCGGGCACCTGCTACCAGGCGGCGAACTGGCGCAAGGTCGGCCAGACCAAGGGCCGCGGACGCAACGGCGCCCATGACGCCGGCAAAACCCGCAAGGACGTTTATCTTTTTGCGTTGGTCGCCGATCTCCAAACGCGGCTCGGCGTGGAACGTTTCCCCTGGACGGCGCTCGCGCCGCACCACGGCCTCGAGGGCGACGGCTGGGCCGGACAGGAGTTCGGCGCCTGCGAACTTGGCGACCAACGGCTCACCGACCGGCTGATCACGATCGTCTCCGCGGAGGCCGCGCAGCCCGGCGCCTCGCATACCGCGGCGGCCGGCGGCGATGCCCACCAGGCGAAGGCCTGTTACCGGTTCCTCCGCAACGACCGGGAGGAGCTGACAGTGCCCAACCTGCTCCAGACCCACCGCACGCAGACGCTGCGCCGCTGCAAAGCGTACCCGACGGTGCTCGTCATCCAGGACACCTGCGAGTTGAACTACTCCAGCCGCCCCCGCTGCCAGGGTCTGGGCCAGACCAAAGCCAACCAGACCACGGCCACGACCCGCAGCCTCAACCTGCACAGCTCGCTGGCGGTCGCGGCCGACGACGGACTGCCCCTGGGCGTGGTGCGGCTGCACGGCTATGCTCCCACGTCGGCCCAGGGCAAGGATCCCCAGCGCCCCATCGAGCAGAAGGAGTCCTTCCGCTGGATCGCGGCCTATCAGGATGCCAATCACATCGCGACCCTGCTGCCCGGCACCCGCGTGATCAACGTCACGGATCGCGAGGGCGACTTCTTCGAGCTGTTCGACTGGCGTCGACGCCAGCCTGGCGCCGCCGCGGCCCACCTGCTGGTGCGTGCCCAGCACGATCGCAAGCTGGCAGGCACCGACGCGAAACTCTTCGCCGAGCTGGCGGGCGCGCCCCTGGCCGCCACCGTGAAAATCGCCGTGCCCCGCCAGCGCGAACACCTCGGCAAACCCTCCGCGCCCGGCCGGCCGGGACTGCCCGCCCGCGAAGCTGAGGTGGAGCTGCGCTATAAAGAGGTGGCGTTGGCCGCCCCGGATACGCCGGCGTTGCGCGGCCGGCCGCCCCTGCGGGTGTGGGCGATTCACCTGCAGGAGAAAAATCCGCCGCCGGATGCCACCGCGGTGCACTGGGTGTTGTTGACCACCGTGCAGGTGGCCTCGCGCAAGCAGGCGCTCAAGTGCCTGCGCTGGTATTGCCGGCGCTGGCGCATCGAAGAGTGGCACCGCGTGCTCAAGAGCGGCTGTAAGATTCTGGAACATCAACACCACGACGCGGCCACGCTGCTGCGGGCCATCGCCCTCGACGCGGTCATTGCCTGGCGGATCATGCTGCTGGGGCTGTTGGGCCGAGAAGTCCCGGGCCTGCCGGCCGCCCTGGTCTTCGACGCGTGCGAATGCGAGGTGCTGGCCCTGCTCGCCGGATCAAAAAAAACTCTCGTTGGGTGAAGCCGTGACCCGCATCGCTCAACTCGGCGGTCATCTGAAGCGCAAAGGCGACGGGCCTCCTGGCTTCGAATGCCTGTGGCGGGGATATATAAGGTTCGAGGCCATGGTCTATACCATCCGGCTCCAACGCGCCGCGGCGTCCGGATCTTCTTGATGCAATATGCTATCACAACTTTGTGGGCAAAGTGCAGCCCTAGCCCTGCGCTTGCCCCACAAATTCGCTACCGCGTATGGCGTCACGCCAAGGGCGCGGTTGACGGGAAGGGCGACTTTCCAGTCGCCCGAGACCGGTCGACCGAACGTACTTCGGCGGCTGGAAAGCCGCCGCTCCGGTGCGAATGCCGACGTGCTTGGCAATAATTGTGGGGCAAGCGCAGGGCTAGGCACGTTATCAAGGAGAGAGGGGGTGAGGAAATCTCCCGTGATGGGGCAATCGCATATCGCATTCGACAAGAGCCTCCCGCGCTCGTCCAGCAACTGCCGGTTCCGTTGGATCGATTGCCCGAACTACGCTCTGAACTGCTGCCCCAGCTGGCAAAATGGCTCACCGGTTCTGAACAGGAGCGTGCTCGTGCGGCGTTCCTTTACCTCTGCTTGGGCGAGTCGGAACGACTGGCGCAGAAGCAGCCGTTGGCATGGCGCGACGCGATCCAGGCACTGTGCAGCGACAAATTCGCGAGAGTGCGTGCAGTCGTCCATGCACTGCCGGCGAACTCGCCGCTGCGCCGGAAGGCAGTGGCAGCCGGAATGGAGGGAGAAAAGAAGCGTCCCCCGGGACGGTAGCCGCGCCGCGGTCCGCAGGAGGTTAAAGGATGACGGAGCCCTGCAGGACTGGCCCTGTCGCCCATGGGATCGAACTGACAGCACAGACAACGGAAAGGCTCGATCAAGCAAGGCCAGCTCCATTCTATTAGGCTCATGCGTCAGATCGTCAGTGCCGTGAGCCGCTTCGAAAATTCCCGCAAATGTCATCTCCACCCCGCGGTTTTGCTCGCGGTTCCCGCGCAAAGACAAACCCACTTCCGACCGATGACTGACGCTGGGGGTCCCGCCGGTTTGCGAAGGCGCGCTGCGGCTGCGCTTTAATCGACAGATATCAGACTCGTCTGCACAATTCACCATCGATGATGGCAAGTTTGACCTTCATAAATGATCGCGAAAATTGTTTCTTGCGATCAGACTGGCGCCTATCCGGGGCGGCCGTTTCAACGGTTCGGCTCCGGAGGGGGTCCGCACAGCGCGGCACGCGGCACCGCTCCGTCGGTCTTCGCCGAGAACGCCCGGCATGGTGTATCCTCGCGCTACACCTTCGTCTCCACCGCGCAAGTCGTTGTCCTGGTCAAAGGGCGGGTTGGGAGCCGGTCAGCGCCTCGGAACAGCGGGTGCGGCCGGCATCCCGGGTGGGCTTCCAGATGCACGAGCTCCGGTTCGCCCGGCGTATCAAAGTGGACTGGCCGTGGTTCGAGATTGGCGACGTCCGCCCCGAAATGATCCTGCAGAACGCGCACGATGGCACGCGCGCCTATCGCATCGACGCGGGGCTTTGTCGCCTCGTTTGCCGGAACGGACTGTGGTGGCTGATGCGGCTTTCGCGTATGGTATTTGGCTGCGGGTACTGCGAGCCAGACTTTGCTCACTGCGAGCACTGCAACCGCGCAAAGTTGTCACCCGAGTTGTCACCCGACTCGGAAATTTGCGCCTGTTCGGGGCGATTCAGGAGGAACTCACCAATGCAATATTTTGGCGGTTTTTCCCTCGTAAGATCACTTCAGGCAACTCCAGCGTATTCAAGCCAACACTACATGTTCGATTTACGAAAGCGTTGCTCTACCAACTGAGCTATGTTGGCTAATCACCTGTGAACAACGAGTTGCGCTGCCACATCACCCCTTGCGATTTTGGAGTTGTCACCCGGTTTTGGCACCCTCGTCGCACGAAATGACCCGGTCAGCGCGGTCAAGACGGTTCGGAAGTAAGTGTTCATCGGGTGGCGGAAAATCTCTTTTCGATTGGAAACGAGTGGGCGGTATTACGGTTTGGTCAAACGGGCCGGCAAGCAATTTCGTCGCCCGTTGCAGACGAAAGAACGGCTCACTCGGTGCCCCAGATTGCACAGCCGATCGCGGAAGCTGCTGTAGCCCCAATTGGAATCGTTACTCGCCAACTCCACAACCAGCGCGCGAACTTCGTACGCGGATCGGCGGATGGCCCACCTTTCGTCGACGATAAGTCCACTTCAATGCCACGAGCCGGCGATGCCACGCCAGAATGGTCTCCGGCGTCACGATGCATGCTACCTCGGCAAGCAATTTCCGGCCAAGCGCCCTCCCCTTCACCACCAATCTACAACTCTCTTCGTCCGTCAATCGCGGTCGCCGCCCCTTGATCTGCCTTTTCAGAATCTCATTCTCGGTATTGAGATACTCGATCACCGCTTGCTGCTGCCGGTTCAACCAACCAGCGCACACCACGACCAGAAAGTGCATCGTCAGCGACATGCTCATGCCAAGCTCCTGCTCTCTTTCCCTACCATCGGCAACTCAAACCACCCTTCGACTTTTTGGACAGCACGGGCCCGCTCACGTACTGCTCCGCGCACCCGACTACTCGTGGGAAACTCGTCAGGCACTACAACTCGCTATCGCTGAGCTCATCTTCAGCAGCCGTGAAATAGAGCGATGGATAAAAATCTGATCAACCCTGTGCGATGGCTGCGCAAAATCGTCGAGAGCATCGGCCTCGAGCACATCGGGGAACACCGCATCTGGTGGGAGCGCGACAGACACTTTCACAGAAGCGCAAGCCGGCTGAGGAATGCGTCCTCAACCATGGCAGCCCGGCTGCGCCCTTGCTGCATCGATAAAACAGAGCATGTTTTCGAGCGGCACATCGCCCTCGACCGCGTGGGCAGGCGCGAAAATATAACCACCTTCGCTCCCAAGTTCCAACAGACGTCGAGATTCGCATCGCACGTCGTCAACGTTCCCATGGGGCAGCGTGTGCTGCGTGGAAAGACCTCCGTGGAACGTCAGCCTCCCGCGATACCTCGTCATCAGCATGGCGACATCCATGACCTCAGGCTGGAAGGGGTTAAAACAATTGACACCCGCATCAGCGAGTTCGTCGAACAGTTCGTCCACATCGCCACAGGAGTGGATCATCTGAAACTTTCCGGCGGCGCGGACCGTTCCATACATCCGGCGCAACTGTGGCAGGACAAACTCCCGCCAATGAGGCGCACCCATGATGAGGCCATGTTGCTGCCCCCAGTCGTCGCCAAAGATAACGGCATCGATATCGTACTTCAACGCCTCGGTAACCTGCGCAATGTCGTAGTCGGCAATCGCGGCGAGAATTCATGTACAAACTCCGGAGCGTCGTAGAAATCCATCATCAGGTTTTCCATTCCCCGGAGCGTCCATGCCCGCTCGAACAGGGAAAAGCCCAGACAGAAAACGCGAAATCGATCGGGATACCGGGCGATTCGGGCGGGGATATCCGCGAAGCAGCGGGGATCCCTCGGATCGGGAAACTTGAATCCCGCCAGCGTAGGGCTGGAGAGAATGAAATCCTCCACAATGCCGATATCCTTGTCGACGCTCCGGTTCCAGGCTCAGACCTCCTGACCCCTGGCTGGAATCAAGCTGAACCCACTTGGCGATAAACGAGGCGGAGGTCGGTGGTAGGGAAGCAGGTTTCTGTGGCCGTGAGGGTGGCACATAACTGGGCAATCGTGGCGTCTTGGAGCG
>JBBRCR010000506.1:0-6358 GCA_038204695.1 Opitutales bacterium
CCGGGGAGGAACGCGCCAAGCCGCGTTCCGCCCCGGCACGCTCGATCTTCACGTTGGCGCACGACGGAACAGATGGGGTTATTCACAGGTGCGGTCGCGCGCCCCGCGGTTTCAGTCGGCGTGAGGCGGCGTCGGTCGTAGTGTGCGTGATGAATCGCGCGAGGTGTCGCGCGCCCCGCGGTTTCAGTCGGCGTGAGGCGGGCCTCGGATATATCACCCAGCGAGCCCTGCCTCAGACCAATACTGCCACCGATTTCACAGATGGGCACAGATTCAGTGCGCTGCCACAAAGGCGGCGATGTTTTTTTCGCGGTCTTCGCGAGCGGCTTCGCGAGAGCCCGGCCCGGCCGATCCGGAAGAGGCAGGAACATTTCTGGTGATGTTCCTGCCCGGAAACCTTCCTACCTTGGCCTTGGTTGGCCAACTCTGCTTGCCGGATTTCCTCGGAATTCGCGCCATTCGCAATTTGTCGCTACCTAATTTGTAGCAGCTTGGCAAAAAACCTCCTCAGCTGCCAACCGGGCTGCTAGCCTTCGATTACCGCCATCCTCCCTCCGACCCTCACTTTCACTCCCGCTCATGTTTCGGTTCATCACCACGCGATTCCTGCAATCGCTCGTCGCGTTGTTCGTCGTCATCACCGCGACGTTCTTCATGGTACGCTTTGTGCCGGGTGGCCCGTTCACGGCGGAAAAGGCGGTGACGCCGGAAATCATGCGCAACCTCGAGGCGCATTACGGGCTCGATAAGCCTCTTTGGCACCAATACCTGGCGTACCTGGGCAGCCTGGCGCGGGGCAACCTCGGTCCGTCGTTCAAATATCCCAACCGCACGGTCAACGAAATCATCAGCGACAAGCTGCCGGTATCCGCGGAACTTGGACTCATATCGCTCGCCATCGCCCTGGTGGGCGGCGTCACGTTGGGCACGCTCGCGGCGATCAAGCGCAACACCTGGGTGGATTACCTCGCGTCCGGGTCCGGCATGATCGGAATTTCCGTGCCGACGTTTGTGGTGGGTCCGTTGGTTGTCCTCGCGTTTGCCATTCACCTTGGCTGGTTCAACGCCTCGGGCTGGTACACGGCGGCCGATCGCGTGTTGCCGTCATTGGTGCTGGGCATCGCCTATACCGCGCCGATTTCGCGACTCACGCGCGGCGGCATGCTCGAGGTCCTGCACCAGGATTTCATTCGGACCGCGCGCGCGAAGGGTGCCTCGGAAACACGCGTCGTGTTGCGTCATGCCCTGCGGGGTGGGCTGCTGCCGGTGGTTTCCTATCTCGGGCCGGCAGTCGCCGGGATCCTCACGGGGTCGTTCGTGATCGAGACCATCTTCCAGATTCCCGGCATTGGACGCGAATTCATCACCTCGGCATCCAACCGCGACTATACCCTCGTGCTCGGCACCGTCATCCTTTACGCCGTGCTGATCATGGCGCTGAACCTGGTGGTGGACGTGGTCCAGGCATGGCTGAACCCGAAGGTGAGGCTGGAAGCATGATGTCATTCCCCATCGCATCACCGCCGGCCGCCGAGCGGCGCTGCGGGAGTTGGAATCCAAAGCCACCGGAAATCCGCGCATGACGCCGTCCCCTGCCGTCCTCGCCGCCGCCGTCCACGAGCCATTGGAGAAAGGCTCGTCGCTCTGGCACGACGCCTGGCTCCGGCTGCGCAAGAACCGGCTCGCCGTATTCGGAATGTGGGCACTCACGATCATCGCCGTGGCCTGTCTCCTGGGGCCATTCGTCAGTCCTTATGGCTACGAGGAGCAAAATTTGGATCTGGGCGCCGTCGCCCCCAGCGCGCGGCACTGGCTCGGCACCGATACGCTCGGGCGCGATTTGCTCGTGCGCATGCTTTATGGCGGCCGGGTTTCCATCGCGGTGGGGCTCAGCGCCACGATCGTGGCGCTGACGATTGGCGTGGTCTACGGCGCCGTCGCGGGCTTTTTCGGAGGCAAGCGCGATGCATTCATGATGCGCACGGTCGACATCATGTATTCGCTGCCTTTCGCGATTTTCGTCATCCTGCTGATGGTTCTGTTTGGCAAGAACATCGTCCTGCTGTTCGTCGCCATCGGCGCGGTCGAGTGGCTGACGATGGCGCGAATCGTGCGCAGCCAGGTCATGGCGGTGAAGAAAATGGAGTTCATCGAGGCCGCTCGCTCGCTTGGTTTTGGCCGGCGGCGAATCATCTTCCGACACATCCTGCCGAACATCCTCGGGCCGATTATCGTGTATACGACCCTGACGATTCCAGCGGTCATGCTCCTCGAGGCCTTCCTCAGCTTTCTCGGCTTGGGCGTGCAACCGCCCATGAGTTCATGGGGCGTGCTGATCAAGGACGGCGCCGAGAAAATGGAAGAGTTCTGGTGGCTGCTCGTTTTCCCCGGCACGACATTTTCGCTGACTCTTTTCTCGCTGAATTTCCTGGGCGACGGATTGAGAGACGCACTGGACGTGCGCTCGTCGAAGGACTGACACGGGCCGGTTTAACCGCGAATGGACGCGAATAAACGCGAATCCAGTCAACTGGCGCCGACATTGGGCATTTGCGTTTGTTCGTCGAGATGGAGTCTAGGCCTCGAGGCTCGGCGGAATCTAGGGAGTTCGATCGAGGACGATCCGCTCCCACTCCAATTTGGAGCGCTTAAAATTCAGGATCACGCCAACCTTGAGTCCGGTGATGCGCAGATAGTTCAACATCTGCCCCCTTTCATGGTCGTCGATGCCAGCGACGACTTTGGTGTCCACGACAACACAGTTAAACGCGATCAGGTCGGGTACGAATTCTCCCACGCTGATGCCTTTGAAAATGATAGCATAGCTTGGTTGCTGCGCATACGGGATGTTCCGCAGTCCGAACTCGACCACTAATGCATTTTCATACGGCTTCTCGTGCATGCCATGCCCTATGTGATTGAGGACTTCCATTGCGCTCCCGACGATCTGGAACACTTCTTTCCTCAGCAGCAGGTCTTGATTATGAATCGATGACGGGGTTTCGCGGCTCACGTGCCAATATCCGACCATTAGCAGCATTGGTCAGCTAGATTGGGTACTCAATTTACAGTACGAACCCAGCGGCCAAACCCTCTGCCTATTCGCGTTCATTAGCGTCCATTCGCGGTTAACCTCTCGGACGGATTGCCGTCGAAAACGCCTTCTCCCCCCACCATTGGCGGGCCTTTCGCTTCATTCGCGGCCCGGTCCCTTGAAAATTGAGTTGGAACGCGCCGCCCACAGCCCGTTTGATACCGGCCTCCGCCCTGATGCGTCGCTTCGTTCCCTATTTCCGCTACCTGAGGCTCGTTCGCGGGCCGATCGTCAAAGCGATTGTTTACGGCATCCTCTATGGCGCGGCCAGCGGCGCGGGCATTCCGCTGCTGGTCAAATACGTTTTCCCGCCGATCTTCGAACTACAGGGCGAACTGCCTCTGCGGACCGTGGCGATGATTGCCGCGTGCATTCCCGTCGTTTTCCTGCTCCGCGGCGTGGCCGGTTACCTCAACAGCTTTTACACGCAATACGCCGGCGTCCGCATCCTCGAGGCGATTCGCACCGACTACTTCTCGAAACTGCAGCACCTGCCGTTGTCCTTTGTCCAGAGCCGCCAAACCGGCGATTTGCTTTCGCGGGGCCTGTCGGACGCGCAGCAACTCCAGTTCACCCTCACGCTGCTGGCCAACGATGGTATCAAACAACCGGCTACGCTCGTCGGCTCCTTCGTTGCGCTGGCCATCCTGGCGCTCACATCCCAAGGCGTGTGGCTCCTGCTCGTTTGCTTCGCCGCCGTGCCGCTGGTCGTCTTCCCGGTTCGCTATGTCGGCCGCAAGGTGATCAAGCGCGCCGCCCACATGCAGGCGCAGCTCGGCTCCGTCACCAGCCATTTTAGCGAGAACCTTTCCGCGGCGCGCGAGGTCCGGGCCTTCGGGCTCGAGGACCGCGAAGTGGCCCGGTTTTCCGAGGGCACCCGCGCGCTCGTGACGGCGCAGATGAAAATTGCGAAATACGCGCAGGCGCTCACGCCGGCCATCGAGGTGATTTCCGCCGCGGGCATCGCCGTGACGCTGGTCTATGCCTATGGCAGCGGAGTCGATCTCGCCACGTTCATCGCGATCATCGGCGCGTTGTACACCTCGTACGAGCCGATCAAAAAACTCGGGCTGCTCAACAACGAGCTGAAACGCGGCTCCGCCGCCATGGATCGGCTCGAAGTCGTCCTGCACGAGCCCGTCACGATCGCCGATCCCGCCCAACCCGCGGCCATCGGCCGGCTCCGCGGCGACATCGCGTTCGAGTCCGTGTCGTTTGCCTACAAGTCAGACGTGCCCGTCCTGCGCGACGTCTCCGTGGTCATCCCCGCCGGCACCGTGTGCGCGCTGGTCGGCCCGAGCGGCGCCGGCAAATCGACGTTCGCCAACCTCGTGCCACGATTTTACGAGGCCGGCGCCGGGCGCGTGACGATCGACACGTGCGACCTCCGCGCCATGCGGCTGGCGGATTTGCGCCGCAACATCGCCGTGGTTTCGCAGGAACCGGTGCTCTTCAACGACTCCGTGGGCGCGAACATCCGACTCGGGCGCGCTCCCGGTCCCGAGTCCGGCGCCCGGAACACCGATGCGGCCGACGTCGAGCGGGCGGCGCGCGATGCGTTTGCGCACGACTTCATCATGTCGCTGCCGAATGGATACGACACGATCGTGGGCGAACGCGGGGCCTCGCTCTCCGGCGGCCAGCGCCAGCGCATCGCGCTCGCCCGCGCGTTTCTCCGCAACGCCCCGATCCTCATCCTCGACGAGGCGACCAGCGCGCTCGACAGCGACAGCGAAGCCGCGGTCCAGCTGGCGCTGAAAAAACTCATGGCCGGGAAAACGGTGCTCATCATCGCCCATCGTTTCTCCACCATCCGCGACGCCACCAAGATCCTCGTGTTCGAGGGCGGGCGGATCATCGCGACGGGCAGCCACGCTGAACTCTACTCCGAGAGTCCGCTTTACCGCTCACTCTATGATCGGCAGGGCCACCAGGCTCTGCAACCCGCGCTCTGATGCCGACCGCCGCGCCTGCCGAGCTCGAGACCGGGGCGTCTGCACTGGCCGCGCCGGCCACCGTCAGTGAATCAGCGGGTCCGCCAACCCGCATTCTCGTCGTTCGCCGCCGGTATCTCGGCGACATCGTCCTGCTCGGCAGCGTGCTCAGAAACCTGCGGCTGCACTGGCCAGCCGCCGCGATCACGCTCCTCACGGAAGCAGCCTACGCGGGTGTCGTCGCCCTTAATCCCGACGTCAACTCCCCGCTGACGTTTCCGAGGGCGGCGGGCAATTGGTTGGGCTTTGCGAACCGTCTGCGCCGCGCCCGATTCACGCACGTGCTCGATTTCGACAACACCGAGCGCACCGCGTTGGTGACACGGCTCACCGGCGCGCGCGTTCGCGCCACGTTCGAGCGCGAACTGATCCCCTTCCGCTACGGTTGGGCTTACACCCACACCGCAAAGGTGACGAACGCGTTCTACGATTCGCACCATATCACGGAGACCTATCTCGCCCTGCCGGGCGCGGTGGGCGTGCCGCTCAAATCGCGGGAAGTCTCTCTCGCGCTATGTGCGCGGGACGCCGCGTACGCGGGTCGGCTGGTGCCGCGGGGCGGAAACAAGATCCTGGTGCATCCTGGCAGCCGGAGTCCCCAACGCGTGTGGCCACCCGAGCGTTTCGCCGAGGTGTGTGACCGCCTGCAGGACACGCTGGGCGCGCAGGTCTTCGTCACGGCCGGGCCGGGCGAGCAACCACTGGTCGAACAAATTCGTGCGCAGGCCCGCTCCCACCTCGTGGTGCTCCCGTCTCCAACCGACGTGGGAAAACTCGCGGCATTGCTGGCGCAATTCGACGTTTTCCTCTGCCACGACAGTGGCCCGATGCATGTGGCGGCGGCAGTCGGTACGCCCGTGGTGGCGCTGTTCGGTTCTCAGAACGCGACGATCTGGCAACCGCTCGGCGCGCGCCACACAGTGCTCCAGACCCGGCTGCCCTGCGATTGCATTGGTCCCGCTGCCCCGGCGCCCTGCGTGCGCGGCGACTCGTATCGCAGTTACTGCGTGCGGAAGATCGCCGCGGACGAAGTCTTCACGGCGCTGACCCGGACCCTCGCGACCGGCAGGTGAGAGATGGGTGGATTTCGGATTGCGGATTTTTGGCTAGGCCTGCGCTTGCCCCACAAATTTGCCATCGCGTATGGCGTCGCGCCAAGGGCGCGGTTGACCGGAAGGGCGACTTTCCAGTCGCCCGAGACCGGTCGACCGAACGTACTTCGGCGGCAGGAAAGCCGCCGCTCCGGTGCGAATGCCGACGTGCTTGGCAA
>JBBRCR010000507.1:0-6354 GCA_038204695.1 Opitutales bacterium
TTCATCAAACCGCGCAGGACGTCGAGTCGGTTGCCCTGCACGGCCGGGTGTTTCGGTCCACCATCGGAGTAGATGAAAATCGCATCCGCTCCGTCGAATACGGAAGCGTCATCCACCGATTTGTCGCCGACGGTCTTCGTGGGCCAGCCATTCGTGACGAGGACGGTTTTCAACCCAGGTATGACATCGAGCCGCTTCTGCAGGAGAATCGAACCGGCGCGAAATTCATGCATGAGCGGCGGATGACTCACCGGCCCGGCGATCATGACGAGCTTTCGGTCGGCCGCAGAGAGCAACGCGGTGCTGAGCGCAACGAGGGTGGTAACAAGAAGGGGGGCGTTCATCTGGGGTCGTGGAAGTGAGCGCAGCAGTGGCTTTATGTCGAGTGGACTTCGCACGCTTATGCCTTCGGCGTCGACGACTGGGCGCACCCCACTCCGGCCATTCGACGAACGCCGCGCTCGCGGCTTGCAGGAAATCGCTCACCGCAACAGCCACAGGCTCACGGCTACGACGCTCGAGTTCGCCGCGTCACTTGTCCTGGGGCGGCGAGGCTTTCGCCTTGGCGGCATCGTAGCGCTCAGTGACTTCCTTCGCCGGTGTCGCTTTGCCCTCTTTCTTCGCCGACGCTTTGCTGGCGCCAGTCGGGATGCCGTCCGGCGGCGTGGGTGCCGACGGTTTCACAGGCTGCACGACAACCCTGCGGCTAAAGTCCTGCAGCTTCTCCGGAGTAAGGCGCAAAATCCGATTCACGTCCTCGACGGTCTTGAATGGACGCGATGAGAAGACGGCGTTGGCAAAGTTCGTGCCGATCTCCGGAATCGCCTCGAGCGTCGGGATATCAGCGGTGTTGAGATCCACCTTCGCCGCCTTACCGGGTGTTGCGAGCTCAGGGTCGGACGCCTTTTGCGCCGCTGGGTCAGATGAAGACGGTTGGGCTGCCGGCAGCATTATTCCGCCGACCAGAAATCCGAGAACTAACCAAAGGCGATGCGTTGTCATCCGGTTATTGACCCGCCCGCAGCGCCCTGGTGCGCCCATGAAATGTGCGCTCGGCCAAGGCCTGGAATGATCGGGGCCAGTGGTAATACGGCCGCGATTTTAGCTGGCTTGCTTCAACCCCGCTGCGAACCTGTGGCATCGTTATGGATACAACCACCCACTATGTCTTCGTGGATCTCGAAAATGTGCCGACGGTGGATCTCGCGTTGATCGGCGACAAGCCGGTCCATGTCACGCTTGTGATTGGCGAGAAGCAGAAGCGGTTCGATCTGCGTTTGGTTCGGCAGATTCACCAGCACGCGGCCAAGGTCACGTTAATCGAAGTGGGCGCCTCTGGCCACAACGCCCTGGATATGGTACTCGCATGCCACCTCGGCCGCGCGGTGGTGCAGCATCCGGGAGTCCAGTTCCTCATCGTTTCGAAGGACAAGGATTTCAATCCACTCATCGCGCACTTGCGCAGTGAGACCATCGATGTTTCCCGCCACGAATCGTTCGCCGCTCTGCCTTTTCTCAGTGGGGGCCCAGCCAAAAATGCGAACGACGGGCGGCTGGAAAAATTGATCGAAGGACTGCGGAACCGAACGCACGGACGGCCAGTGAGGCGGAAGACGCTCCTCTCCCATATCCATGCCTACTTCGCAAAACAGCTGTCGGATCAGGAACTCGAGGGCGTCCTCGAAACCCTGATCCAGCGCCACGTCATCGCGATCGATCCAAACGGCAAGGTAAGTTACGGCTGATCGGAAAGGCCGATTTCCACTCGCGGGCGCTCACGGCTTCGACTTGCCGCCGCTTGCCACGACGGACCCGACAGGCAAAAAATCCAGCGGCCGCTACCCGAGGAAGAATCCGCGCTGTTTGTCCGAAATCGGAAGCCCTGCGCGCTCCATGACCTTGAGCAAGTCTTCCCAGATCATCCGCTTTGAGCGGTTCGACTGATTTCGGAGAATATAACTGGGATGGTAGGTGACCATGAGTGGCCGGCCGGAGAACTCGTGCCATCGGCCGCGGACATCGCCAAGCGCCTTGAAGCTGCCAAAGCCGAGCAGTCCTTGCGTGGCGGTGGAGCCCAGCGCGACCAACAATTCGGGGGCGACCACCTCGATTTGTGCGCGGAGATAGGGGAGACAGTAACGCATTTCGTCCTCGGTGGGCGGACGATTGCCAACCTGTTCGGCGCCGCGCGTCACCGCCATCTCGGGCCGCCAGTTCATGATGTTGCCGATATAGACATCCTCCCGCTTCAGCCCCATCCCCTGGATCATTTTCGTGAGCAACTGCCCAGCCGGACCAACAAAGGGCTCGCCTTGGATTTCCTCTTCCGCTCCCGGCGCCTCGCCGACAAACATGATTTTTGCGTCGAGCGAACCGACGCCCAGCACGACCTTCTTTCCGGGCCGAACACGGGCGCGACACGTGGCGTCGTTCACCACCATGTCGTGCAGCGCCACCCAACGCGACTGCTTGTCGCCGGCGGGTAATTGTACCGTCGGTGCCGACGGAAAGGGAGGGGCGGACGGTGGGGCCGGTGGGGGGTTCCAGTTTGCTGTGCCCGCCGGGCGCGCGCGCTCGGGAGCAACGGGCGCCTCCCGTTTCAGGGTGACGGTCGGCGCCGGCGGGGACTCCTGCGGCGCGCTCGCCGCAGACGCAGACCGGCGACCCGTGAGCGCCTGGCGTAGTGAGGCGATGGATTCATCGGACACGGCGACCATCTTGACGCCGGTACTCCGCAGCCGGCGGAGTTCATCGGTCAGGGCTTGCAGGGCGGCGCGCATCAAGGGATCAGCTCGTTCGGGTCAGCAGCAGCTTCTCAACGTGCTTGCCGAGCAAGTCGAATTCCAAGTTGACGAGGCTGCCCGGTTTTTTTTCCCGCAAGTTTGTCACCTCAAGCGTGTGGGGAATGATCCAGACGGCGAAGCTGGTGTCGTTCACCTCGGCGATCGTGAGCGAGATGCCGTCGATCGCGATGCTGCCTTTGTGCACAATGTAGCGCGTCGAAGTTCCGGGCACGCGCACCCGGAGAAAATAATCGTTACCGCGCGCTTCGAACACCTCCACGGTGCCCAAGGCGTCGATGTGCCCGCTTACAAAGTGTCCGCCGACCTTGCCGCCGAATCGCAGGCTGCGCTCGAGGTTCACCAGCGCACCACGCGACAGGGTGGAAAAATTCGTGAGCCGGCGCGATTCCTCCAAGACATCGAAGTGCAGCGAAGTGGCGTCGAAGCGCGTGGCCGTGAGACAGCAGCCGTTGACCGCGATGCTGTCCCCGAGCTTCATTTCCTCGAGGGCAACTCGCGCCCGGATGGACAAAGCCCACGCTTTTTCGCCTGGCTCGAAAGCCTGCACCTCCCCTGTTTCCTCCACGATGCCGGTGAACATATGTCCCCAAAGCAAACGGCGATCGACGAAGCCGCCAAGCTGCAAACGCGTCTTCCCGGTTGCGAATAAGATGGCGGCAATCTTTTGTAGCAACAGCCGATAGCGAACTGTGTCCCAGCTTCCCCGTGGCCGACGTTGCCGAACTTCTCTCCCCCGAATCCGAACGCGAGCTCGTACAGCTGGCGCAGGGCGGCAATGAAGACGCGTTTGGCCAGCTCATGCGCACTCATTACGAGCCGGTGTTCCGCCTCGTGCATTCAATTGTGCGGGACGAGCATTCATCGCGCGACGTTTGCCAGGAGGTGTGGCTCACCGTTTGGCGCAACCTGAAATCTTTTCGCGGGGAAGCGAAGTTCTCGACCTGGGTGCATCCGATTGCGGTGCGCCGTGCAATCGATCACTTGCGTAGCCGGAAACGCTGGCTAAACCGCTTCCTGCCATTCCTGCCGGAACAGGCCGGTGAAGACGGACCGAAAGGGCCCGAGCCTCACACCGCCAGCGATCCACGTCAGGACATGGAGCAGAGCGAACGGATGAGTCGCTTTGAACGTGCGATCGCGGCACTGCCGCCCAAACATCGTGCGGTGCTCGCACTGCGCGAAATCAACGGACTTTCTTACGACGAAATCGCCGCCACGGTTGGTATCCGCCGTGGCACGGTCATGTCGCGTTTGTTTCACGCGCGCCGGCTGTTGGCGCAAAAGATAGGAGACTTCCCATGAGAATGATATCGCTGCTGTTTTCCGCGCTTTTTTTCCTGACGCTGCTGCCGCAGGCGGCGCACGCCGCGGACGGCGTCTCGGTTCGCGCAATCCTGATCATCGCCTCCACCGCGAAAGGCGGTTCCGACGCGAAGCTCGCGCCATATGAAGAGACGCTGCGCCGCAACCTGCCCTTCGAGAGTTTTCGTTACGCGGGGGAAGGCACGACGAGCGTAAGCGGAGGGCAGAAGGCAACGGTGTCAATTGGCCGTGGCCACAAGCTCGAACTCGACAGCGAAAAAGGCGGCGGGCGTGGAATTCGGGTGAAGGTGCGATGGCTCGACGGTGGGCGCGAGTTGATGACGACGGCTCTTGTCTTGCAGCCCGGAGTGCCGGCCGTCTTGGGTCGCCGTGGTGATCAAGCCGAGGTGCCCGTCGTGCTAGTCATCGCAAATTGACCAGGACCAGACGAAATAGTGAATATCGGGCAACGCGATTCCGTCTGATGGTTAATCCAACTAGGAGAACATCATGAAACGCATCGCCATTGCACTTCTCGCGGCGGCCGGCTTGGCGGTCAGCACCGCTCGGGCGACCCATGAGAGCCGTGTGATCGTCCGCGGACAAATTCACATTGGTGCGCCTGCTCCACTTTATTCAGCTCCCGCATACCACGCTGCCCCCGTTACGCATTACGTACCCGCATCGCCCCGGGGATACTGGCAGAATGTCGCCGTGAAAACCTGGGTGCCCGAACGATGGACGGTTGGCCGTGATCGTTGGGGTCGTCCGGTTCGCTACTTCGAGCCTGGTTATTTCGCCTATCGCACCGAGCGCGTCTGGGTCGATTCGGACAACACCCGTCATCGGGATGTCGAACGTGGAGGTTATGGTTATCATCGCTAAAGGGGAATGTTGCACGTGAACTGCCTCCATGCTGAACGTCAGGTTTTTGCCGAAAGAGATGGCGCGCTGGAACCAGACGAGCGAGCAGCCCTCGCGAAACACCTCGCTGAATGCCCGACCTGCCGGCGCACCCATGATGGATTGGCAAACGCGATCGAGATGTGGCGCGTGGAGGCGACAAGCGCAGTGTGCCCTGACGCCGACCGCGCTTGGCAGGATCTACGTCGCGAACTCCGCCGCGACCAGGCCCCGGTGCAAAGCGGCCGATGGATGGCGTGGATTGGCGCGCCCATCGCGGTCGCGATTGCGGTAGCTCTGTCAATCAATACTGCGGAAAAGAAGCCGACCGGGCCGGCGAAGAACGGGTCGCGTGAGCGCGACGTAGCACGGGCCGAATACGTCGAAATCCCCTCTGGTAATGCCTCGACCTTTGTGTTTGTGGACGAGAAAAGCGGCTGGCTCGTTGTGATGGCAAGCGATAGCCCGCGGCGTTTGTAACGGCGCAAGGCGCGACGTCATATTAAAGGGGGGACGTACGCTTGCTAGCGGCGGCGCGAACGTAAGCTGATTCTGGCGGTTTGAAAACCGGCACGGGTACGAGCGTGTGGCTGCGTGCGGCAGCATCTGCGTCGGCGACCGGTGCTACAGCGGCGCCGGAAGTCCGTCAAAGCCGTTACAAGCGTGATTGCCCGGCCGCGAAGGAGGTCAGGAGAGAAGAGTTCGGCTTTGCCCGGTTCGCTGCGGCGGACGCAAAAAAGCCGATGGCGGGGTGACCATCGGCGATGCCAGCGGAGAAGCGCAGTGCGATCAGGGGTCGAAGCTTTGCGCCGAGTCGGGAGGCGCAGGGTCAGAGCGGCGGTTCGATCTGAGCTTTCATCCGGTAGGATTTGCCCGCGATGACGACGGTCTCTGCGTTGTGCAGCAGACGGTCCAGCAGGGCGCTGACGATCATCGCATCATTGTTAAAAATCTCGGGCCACTGCTTATACGCCCGGTTGGTGGTCAGGATGATGGAACCGCGCTCGTAGCGCTGGCTGATGAGTTGGAAGAGGAGGTCAGCTCCGGCCTTGTCCATAGGAATATAGCCCAATCCGGCGGAGCCGGAACCAAGAGCGAGGGGTGATTTTGGACGGTAGCGAGTATTCGCCAGTGCCGTCCCCGCCGGATTGGTAAGCGCCAGGCGAGTTGAAACCCGTGGCGGCCGTGGGATATTTCGCGCATAAGTGCGAAGGACGGTTTGCGCGAACGGTATGCGGACAAGATCATCGGGGTGCTCGGATGCTACGACCGATTGGTGCTGTCGGGAACGTTGAAGGCCATCGCTTATCCGGAGGCGATGGCCGGGGTGCTGCGCCGGGCAGGC
>JBBRCR010000508.1:0-6340 GCA_038204695.1 Opitutales bacterium
CGCTCGGGTGCGAGCGTCAGCAGCATCGTCATCGGCTCCGTGGCGAGGACGGCATGCGGAAGCTTCGGTGGCATGTGCAGCAGGTCGCCGGCTCGCAACGACTGCACCTTGCCGTCGAGCGTGAAATCGCCCGCGCCGCTCACCACCTGAATCACTGCGCGCGACGTGCTCGTGTGCTCCGTCAGCGTCTGGCCGGTGGCAAAGCTGAACAGCACGACGCGCAGTTCCGGTGTGGCGAGCAGCGTCCGGCTGACAATCGCGTGGGTCGGCGCGGCCGCGTGTTCGGAAAGGTGCAGTGAACCTGCTTCAGTGGGTGCGAGGAGGGAGGAGGACATTCCCTATGAAGAACGCGAGACTCGGAAGAACGCGAGACTCGGAAGACTTCGGAATCTTCCGACTCTTATTCTCTTCCCCGTCTTCCAAGTCTTCCAAGTCTTCCATGTCTTCCATGTCTTCCATGTCTTCCATGTCTTCCAAGTCTTCCATGTCTTCCATGTCACTCGCGGCTGAACTGCGTCTGCCAGGAGCCGTCTCCGCGACGCTCCGGTCGCGCTGAAAATCCATCCGCGTGCATCCGCTCGATCAGCGGCGAGGGCAGAAATGGGGTGATCAACATGAGGCTTTGGCTCGGCGCCAGTTCACCCACGGCCCGCAAAATCGTCAGCAGCGGGTGGTCTCCGTTCACCATCAGCGGGCGAACGTCCAGAACGCGCGCCCTGGGTTGAAGCGAGGACATCGTAATTATTCGTGGTGTTCGTGCGCGGTGCCGCTCGCTACGCTCGCGACGGCGAAGAGCCGCTCGGCGAAGTGCAGGAAATCCACATACGCGGCAACGTAGGCACGGCCCGCCTCGACGCTGTGCGACGCGTGTTTTTGTGCCGCCAGCACACGCGCCAAACGTTCGTCGATGCCGGTGCGCACGATCGCTTCCAAATCGCGTCGCAACTCCGTCGCGCCCCTTTGGGCGATGGCATTGTCGGCTGCGGCCACACCTTTTTCCGGCGTCTCCGTTTTCAAGCCCGTATACGGCTCGCCCTCGCCCGCGCGATGCAGTCGCACGAGCGTTTCGAAAAAGTGCGTGTCGGCGACCTCGGCCGCCACCGGGGACGCCAAACGAACCGCGAGCGTTTTTTTGAAAACCTCGCGAATTGCCGGCTCGTCGTCGGAGCGCACCCATTTCAATACCGGGGTCATGTCGGTCTTTGTAATCGCCAGCCGCGCGTCCTCCACGACCGGACCATTCAAGGTATCGCAATGCGCGCGGGCCAGCGGCGCCGCCGCGAGGAAGAGAAGCGCAAGCACCAGGGCATGCGCCGAGTATTGAGCTTTCATTTGGTTATTGGAGGAAAAAACACCGGCAGGAAAATGCGCGCCGGCAGCGCAAACGATATCAATACGTGGGATGGCGCGAGCGAGTCGCTGGCGTTGGCATCGACCCTCGGGCATCCACTCGCTGGCGCTCGCAGCTACGGGCTCGCAGCTACGGATTGCCGGCTACGGTCACTTCGCCGCCACGCGCTCGGCTCGCGCCGCAACGACGACCGCCTGCGCCGCGTCCTGTTGTTCCTCCGTCTTCGATTCGTCCGGGAGGATGCCGGAAATCCAATTCGCATAATTGCCGACAAAAAATTCAAAGTCCTCCGGCGTCGTGAACGCCACCTTCGCGTCGCCGGAGACGATGCTCAGGCTGGGTCCCTGCGTGCGCAATCCCAGCAGGACGGTGCCATTGATGATGCGTTCGACCGATGATGTCCGGCCGTTGTGGGTGCCGCTGGCATGGAGGGCCAGGCTGTAGTTCAAATACCACACCGGCGCATCGAGGAGCTTCTGCACGCCTTCCGGGCGGGGGGATTTGGCGGTGGAGCCTGGGCCAGCAAAGCGGTCGCGGAGCAGACGAGGAAGATCTGCAGGGGCAGGAAGCAGCGGCGTGACGCGTTCACGTGATGATCGCATGCATGGGACGATGCATGCGAAACAAGGGGCGAAATTAAGAGAGGGGGCGGGTGCCGGCAGGGTGCCCTTTGCCCACAAATTCGCCATCGCGTATGGCGTCGCGCCAAGGGCGCGATTGACCGGAAGGGCGACTTTCCAGTCGCCCAAGACCGGTCGACCGAACGTACTTCGGCGGCAGGAAAGCCGCCGCTCCGGTGCGAATGCCGACGTGCTTGGCCAGAATTGTGGGGCCAGCGCAGGGCTACCGCCAGCAGGTGCTCGACGACGTCGCGCTCGCTCGTGCGTCTGCTCGAAGCGAGCTTCGGTGTCGCGGCGGAACGTACCGGCGACACCGTCGTGTTGCGGCGCGCACCCTGAATTCTTCGCGCCGCGAAGGATTCTTTGGCGGAAACCGGCGCCGGTTTCGTCTTGGGGGTGAACCTCAACTCCATCCCCATGCGAACCACCCGGTTGTTTCTCCTCCTGCTTTGCTCGCTGCTCGCCTTCGGCGTCGCCCTTGCCGCCGCGGCCACCCGCACCTTTGCCGTGCCCGCCGGCGACGCCGCCGACACCCTGCGCCGCTTCGCCCAGCAGGCGGGCCGCGAAATCGTTTATCCCGCCAACGAAGTCCGCGGCCAGCAGACCAATGCCGTGAACGGCACGCTGCCCGTGGCCGAGGCCCTCGCGAAACTCCTCGCCGGCACGCGGCTCGTCGCCACGACCGACGCCAGGACCGGCGCCGTCTCCATCACCGCCGCCGCGGCATCCCCAAAAGCCCCCGCCGCCCCGCGCGTTGATCCGGCCCTCGCGCGGCCCGCGGCCACCCCCAGCGACTCCGAGGCCCAGGTGCTCTCCCCTTTCGTCGTCACGACCGAGCGGGACTACGGCTACCAGGCCACGTCGACCGTCTCCGGCACGCGTACCAACGAGTTGCTCCGCGACATGCCGATGTCGGTCACCGTGCTCAACAAGCAGTTTCTCGACGACATCGCGGCGACGGATCCGGCGGCAGTTTTCAACTTCGGCCTCAACGTCGAGTCGATCAACGCATCGGGCATCGGCAACGAATACGGCGGCGGCGGTAACGGCGTGAACATCCGCGGCGTGCAATCGTCGTGGAACTCGCGCGACGGTTTCATCTGGTATGCGATTTCCGACAACTTCGACACCGAGAGCATCGAGATCCTGCGCGGACCTTCGGGCAACATCTACGGCGACGGCCGCGTGGGCGGCGTGATGAACATCGCGACGAAGCGCGCCAAGCTGCGCGACTTCGGCAGCCTGGCGTTGCGCTGGGATTCGGAGTCCTCCCACCGTGCCACCGTCGACTACAACAAGCGCCTCAACGCCAAGGCCGGGTTGCGCGTCAACGCAATGGGCTCCGACCAGCATTACTGGCAGGACACCGCCTACGACCGCCGGGCCGGCGTGGCGCTGGCGTTCAGCTACGATTTCACGAAGCGCACCCGCTTCGCCACCAACATCGAGCGCAACTGGGTCCGGCGCACCAACACCCGGGGGATGCTCACCGACAATTTCAGCTCCGGCTACGTGCTCGGCAGCGGCAGCATCGGGGCCGTCGCGCCCGCCGGCACGGCGCTCCTCCAGGCCGCCGGCACGACCCAGCTCTGGACCCTGGTGGGTGACCGGCTCATCAACTTTGAAGCTACGCCGACGGCGTTCTTCCGTTCAACCGGCGGCATCCCGGCTGCGTCGCAGACCAACGTCGCCCAGTCGATCATCCCGCGCCACCAGCAGTGGAACGGCCCCGGCGACCAACTCAACCACGACTCCACCGCGATCAACGCCGCGCTGGAGACCCAGCTCGGCGAGCGCACGACCCTGGAGTTTGCCTTCAACCTTCAGCTGTCCGACCGCCTGGACGTCATGACCAACACCGGCAGCCCCGGGCGCGACACGAATCCGCAGATTCCAGACGGCCGGGGCGGGCTCGTGGCCAACCCGAACTTTGACCAGCTCTTCATCACGCATCGCTACACCTCGACGCAGTACTGGAATTCCGTGCCGTCGTATCGCCTGACCGCCTTGCACGATTTTGATTTTGGTTTCATGCGCCAGCGCCTCATTGCGGGCGTCAGCCTGCGGGACGAGAAGTTCCGCCTGACGCAGCGCCAGGAAATGCTCACTCCCGCCGCCATCGCCGCGGCCGGCCTGGCCCCCGGCACCGAGTCGCGTCAGACGAATAACACGATTCGCCGCCGCTTCTACCTGAAGGACGGCAACGACGGCGCCCTCGACTACCACCCGCGCGCCGACACGGATTTCTCCAGTGAAATCCCGGGCGGACAGAAGACCCACCAGCCCTTCTACTCCGGCTCCGCGCTCGCCATCGGTCGCTATTGGAAGGGACGCGTGATCACCACCGCCGGGGTGCGGCGCGACAACTTCAACCGGTACGACACCCGGGTACTGACGGATGCGACCACCGCCCTCGGTTATCTGGAGCGGGACGCCGCGGGCGCCCTCGTCGAGAACCAGACGCTAAACCTCTGGACCACGAAGTGGAACTACGGCGGGGTGTTTTCACCGGTGAAGCAGTTCCGCGTGTTCTGGAACTACGCCGAGAATTTTCAGCAGAACGGCAGTGGCGTCTACTTCAACGGGGACTCGCGTCTGCCGCGCGGTGGGGAGGGTGTCGACTACGGGGTCAGTTTCTACCTGTTGAACGATCGGGTGACGATGACGGCCACGCGCTTTGACAACAAAGCCATCAACGAGACCGTCACGGCCATCCCGAATGCCAACGTCGCGGATGAGATCAACCGGCTCCTCGGCACCACCTACTCCACGGCGAATCCGCAGGACACGCGTTCACGCCGCACCGCGGGTTATGAGTTTGAACTCGTCACCAATGTCACGCGCCAGTGGTCGATGTCGTTCAAGTGGTCCACGCGGCAGCTGAAGAACACCGATTTCGTGCCGCGCCTCACGGCCGCCCTGGCGCAGATGAAGACAAGAACGAACGATTCCTCCCTCTATGCGCTCACGCAGGACCAATACGACCGCCTGGTGATCGAGAACTACAACACCGGGATGCAGTGGAATCTCACGACGCGCTACTCGTTCACCCAGGGGCCGCTCAAGGGCCTGCGCATCGGCGCCTATGGTTATCCGCGCAAGGAGCGCAACTACACCATCGCAGGCCGGCCGCTGTTGACCTACGAGGGCTACTTCATGGCCAACGCCTTTGCCGGTTATCCGTACAAGTTGATGCGGAAGTATCGCGCCGACGTGCAGCTCAACATCGAGAACCTGCTCAACGACCAGACCCGCGTGGGCAACAGCTACACGAACAACAGCTACCTTGCGCCGACCAAGTTCATCGTGACCCACAAGTTTGATTTCTGAGAAAGAGGATGAGGAACCACTCGCTCACGCTCGTGGCTACCAGAATAGTTACAGTTTCAACGCTCCGACCAAACTAATCGTCACGCAACGGTTCAACTTCTGAGCCGGATGATTGGTGCAACCACGATGAAACTCGGAATCAAGCTTGTCTTCGCGGTGGCGCTCTTAGCCCAAACGGCGGCGGCCAGAACCTATGTGGTCGATAACCAGGCCGCCCATGCGGCGGACGACAACGACGGTACGGCGGAGTCGCCGTATCGGACCATTGCCAAAGCCGCCGCGTTGGCCGGTCCGGGCGACACGGTGTTGGTGAAAGCAGGCACCTATCGCGAGCGGGTCGCTCCGGCGCGGGGCGGCACGGCCGATCAGCCCGTCGTATATACGGCCGCACCCGGCGGCGAAAATGGCTTCGAAGCAGTCGTGATTAAGGCCTCCGCGCTCTGGAAGCCGCCATGGCAGCAGACCGGAGAGGTGTGGTTTGCCCGTCCGGATCCGGCCTTGTTCGACGATCCACTCTACAACGAGGACCGTCGAAATCCGTTTCACGTCAGGATGTCCGCGAAGCCGTTCAAGTTCTCCCAAAATGGCGGTATGGCCACCGACAATCTGACGATTGGGATGGTGCTGGTTGACGGTGAGCGGATGCGCATCGTGGCCGACAAGGAGGCCGTGGCCACGACACCCGGCAGCTGGATTTCGGGTTACCTGGCCGACCCTCGCGACGACAACATCTACCTCCACTTTCCGCCCGGCAAGACGCCCCGGAACAGCGTCGTTGAGATCTCGGTTCGCCGGCGCTGTTTTGCCCCCGCCAGGCGCGGGCTCGAATATATCACCGTTCGCGGCTTCACCATGATGCACGCCGCCAGTCAGTTTCCGAATTCATTTTATACTGACGATGGCAATCCGCAGGAAGGAGCGTTGGGAACCCGTCGTGGGGGCCACTGGCTGATTGAGCGCAATACGATCAGGGACGTGATGACCGCGGCCATGGACGTGGGGGGGAGAGGGCCGTCGCGATCCCGAAACCGGGGAGTTG
>JBBRCR010000509.1:0-6311 GCA_038204695.1 Opitutales bacterium
GTTGCTCTGCGTCGGGGTGCTTTTCCTCGTCGGCTCGCTTTGGTCGGCATTCGCGAACGACGTATATTCGTTTATTGTGGCGCGGTTTCTTGGCGGTATCGCCATCGGGGTGTCCACGGTGGCGGCGCCGCTTTATATCTCCGAGATTTCGCCGCCAGAGCGACGCGGCCGGCTCGCCGGGATGTTCCAGCTCAACATCGTTTTTGGCATCCTGATCGCCTTCCTGTCGAACTACCTGCTCGCGCGAGTGGGTGACAATGCCTGGCGCTGGATGCTCGGCATCATGGCGGTACCGTCGGTGATTTACACCCTCGCTTGCTTTGCAATTCCAGAGAGCCCGCGCTGGCTGCTTGCGCGCGAAGGGGATCGCGCCCGCGGGATCGCCGTGCTGAAGCTGATCAACCCGGAGGCCTCCGACGACGAGATTCAGGCGAGCGCGCGGGCGATGACTACCCCCAATGAAGCATCGGCCTCGGCGTCGGGCTTTTGGAGCGGCCGGCTGCGCACGCCCATCCTTCTCGCGTTCTTCGTGGCGTTTTTCAACCAACTCTCCGGCATCAACGCCATTCTCTATTTCGCGCCACGCATCTTTGAACTCACCGGCCTTGGGCAAAAAGCTGCGCTCCTGCAATCCGTGGGGATCGGAGTCACAAACCTCGTCTTCACCTTTGTCGGTTTGTGGCTCATCGATCGGCTGGGGCGTCGCACGTTGCTCTACATCGGGTCGTTTGGCTACATCGCTTCGCTGGGGCTCACGGCGTGGGCGTTTTTCACCCAGCATTACGCCATCGTGCCAGCCTGCATCTTCGCCTTCATTGCAGCGCACGCCATTGGCCAGGGGGCGGTGATCTGGGTGCTCATCTCCGAGATTTTTCCGGATAAATTCCGCGCCACGGGCCAGTCGTTCGGCAGCTTCACGCACTGGATCTTCGCAGCGCTGCTCACCACGTTCTTCCCGAAGATGGTCACCGTCTTCCCCGCCGGCTACGTTTTCCTCTTCTTTTGCTTCATGATGGTGCTGCAGCTCGTCTGGGTGAAGCTCATGGTGCCGGAGACCAAGGGCCGAAGCCTGGAGGAAATCCAACGTGATCTCGGCATATCATGAGCAAGCCTTCGATCCTCTCGTGTGGTGAAGTGCTCTGGGACCTCTTCCCCGAAGGCCCGAAGTTCGGCGGAGCCCCCGCCAACTTCGCCTGCCATGCCGCGCTGCTGGGAGGCCGGGCGGCGATCCTGAGCGCGGTCGGCGACGATGATCGCGGGCGCGAAGCCATCGGGATTCTTCAGCGCTTTGAAGTCGACACCTCGCTCCTCCAGCGCGTCGCGGAAGCGCCTACTGGCGCCGTCGGCGTGACGGTGGATTTATCGGGCATACCAAGCTTTGAGATACATGCGGGGTCCGCGTGGGACCGAGTCGCGTGGACATCGGAGCTGGCGGCACGCCTCACCGAGGTCGATGCGGTTTACTTCGGCACGCTTGGCCAGCGCGGTGAGGTGTCGCGGGCGACGATCCGGCGCGTGTTGAGTGTCTCGAAGGCTCGTGGCATCCCGCGGGTGTTCGACGTGAATCTCCGCCGGCCGTTTTTCGATGCGGCACTGATTCGCGAATCGATCGCCCAAGCGACCGTGCTAAAGGTCAGCGACGATGAACTGGATGAAGTTCTGGCCGCGTGTGGTCTGAAGCGCCTGACTGATCCCAGCGCAACGCTGCGATCGTTGCTCAACCGCCATCAGCTCGATCTTGTGGCGATGACGCGCGGCGCGGACGGAGCACTCCTCGTCTCTGCCGCAGAAACGATTGATCAACCCGGCATTCCGACCGTGGTCCGCGACACCGTCGGCGCGGGTGATTCGTTCACGGCCGCCCTCGTCGTCGGCCTGCTTCGCGGCGACCCGCTGAAAACCATCGCTCGGGTCGCTTGCAAAACCGCCGCCACAGTCTGCGCGCACACGGTAGCTGTGCCTGATCTAACGGGGCCGCGGTGCTCGACCTGACCCCGATGCCCCACGCGCCCCACTCCAAATCACGATGAACCGATGCGATTCAAAGATGATCACTGAGATGAACCCTGAGCAGCGAAGCCATAAGTCCGCTGTTCGCCGACCGATGGTAGCCATGATCGCCAGCGAGTCGAGTGAGTTGCTCCCACGCGCTGGTGATCGTGGTTGTATTCTTCACCGCCTTGGAGGCATCGCACTGGCTTTTGTCGCTTCCGCTGCCAGCGCTTTTGCCGCCGAACCACCCAGCCCGGTCGACCGGATGTTCGCCGACTACTTCCGCTCCGAGACCGCCCGCGTCAGCACGCCAACCTTCGCGCAGGTGCCAACCCTTCGCGACTGGACGGCCAACCGCGCGACGTACCGGGAGCAACTGTTAGAAATGCTTGGGCTTTCGCCGTTGCCGGACCGCACCGATCTCAAGGCGACAATCACCGGCCGGGTGGAGCATGCGGAATTTTTCGTCGAGAAATTGCACTTCCAATCACTGCCGGGGCTCTACGTGACTGCCAACCTCTACGTACCCAAAAACCTGTCGGGCAAGAAGGCGCCGGCCATCCTCTACGGCTGCGGCCACGCCACCGTGAAGGAGGGCACGGTGAGTATGGGCAATAAAACGGGCTACCAGCACCACGGAGCCTGGTTCGCCCGGCACGGCTATGTTTGCCTCCTCATCGACACGATTCAGCTCGGCGAACTTGAAGGCATGCACCTCGGCACGCGGCGGTTTGGCCTGTATTCGTGGAACTCGCGCGGCTACACGCCCGCCGGGATCGAGGCTTGGAACGGAATTCGTGCCCTCGATTTCCTCCAGTCGCGGCCCGAGGTCGACGGCGACAAGATCGGCATGACCGGCCGATCAGGCGGTGGCGCCTACACGTGGTATATCGCGGCACTCGACGAGCGCATCAAGGTGGCCGTGCCCGTCGCCGGCATCACCGATCTGCACAGCCACGTCGTCGATGGAACCGTGAAGGACCACTGCGACTGCATGTTCATGGTGAACACTTATCGCTGGGACTACGGCAAACTCGCGGCCCTCATCGCGCCGCGCCCCCTGCTCCTCGCCAATTCCGACAAGGACACCATCTTCCCCCTCGACGGCGTGCTGCGCGTCCACCGCGACGTCGCCGCCATCTACAGACTCTACAAGGCGTCGGACAAACTCGATCTGCTCATCACTGAAGGTCCGCACAAGGACACCCAGGATCTGCAAGTGCCCGCCTTCCGCTGGTTCAACCGTTTCCTCAAGGGCGAAGATCCCCTCATCAACGTGGCGGCGGAGATTTTTTTCACCCCGACACAGCTCCGAGTATTTCCCGCCGACGGCGAGCCTGCCGATCAGCGCACGACCAAGATCCACGAAACCTTCGTACCGCGGGCAGCGCCCACAGTGCCGGCCAATGCGGAGGCGTGGCGGCAACAACGCGACATGTGGATGGAGGCATTGCGAGCGAAGTCGTTTGGCGGATGGCCGATCGTCGGGGATGCACTGCACCTCGAAAGCGTTCACGTCGGAGGCGCCGGTCCGCTGCGAGAGACGCGATGGACCTTCACCAGCCAAGGCCCGATCAGGCTGCCCTTTACTGTCGTTTCGCCCGAAAGAACATCTGGAATAAAACGGGTCTACCTTCACGTGGTCGACGAGCGCGCCCGCGCAGAACCCGATGAGGCGTTGCGCTCCGAAATCGCAAAAGGCGAGACTGCAGTAGCGTATCTGGCACCGCGCGGTATCGGCCCGACCGCGTCGACCTCCAGCGCCGACGATCAAAACGACAACCGTCGCCGCTACATGCTGCTCGGCCAGACCATCGATGGCATGCGCGTGTGGGATATCCGCCGCGCCGTCGAGGCGCTGCGCACCTCCGAACTGTTCGGCGACAAGCCCATTCACCTCGTCGGTTACCGCCACCAAGCCATCAACGCCCTCTACGCTTCGCTTTTCATCGACGGCCTCGCGCGCGTGGAATTGGTTTCGCCGCCCGCCTCGCACATGACCGGGCCCGACTACCTGAACGTGCTGCGTTTCCTCGATGTGCCGCAGGCCGTCGCGATCGCCGGCGAACGCCAGCCGGTCGCGCTGCGCGGCACGAATCGCGACAACTGGTCGTGGACGATAAAAACGGCGCAGCAACTTCGGTGGCCCGCGGAGCATCTAAGGTTTCCATGATACCCGGGCAGGCACACGCTCCTCGCCGAGGCCGGGCACTATCGTGAGCCCAAGCCACCCGATCACGACGAGTCGACCGATTTCTTAAACGCGCATGAAAAATCCAGCCGACCACGCTCTCGCCACGCACAGTAAACCGGACCGCGGCTTCGGGCGCCGTCGATTTCTCAAGGGCGCGGCCACCGTCGGCGCCTTTTCCATCGTGCCGCGCCACGTGCTCGGCGGCGCGGGCCACGCGGCGCCGAGTGCGAAAATCACCCTCGCTGCCATCGGCTCCGGCGGCCCGCGCCTGTAAAACGTGCAGGCGTTTTTAGAGTTCCCCGAAGTGCAGATCGTCGACGTATGCGACGTGAATCGCAACGGCCCGGGCTACATTTCGTGGAACTGGGAAATAAGAAAAGCGAGCAACGTCGCCGGACGTGAGCCCATCCGCCGTCTCATCGAGGATACTTACGCGAAAAGCCACCGCTCTGGTACATATCGTGGCTGCAAAGCCTACGCCGATTACCGAGAATTACTGGCGAAGGAAGATGTCGACGCCGCGATGGTCGCGACGCCGGACCATACGCACGCCGTCATCGCGATGACGGCGCCGAAACGCCGCAAGCACTTGTATTGCGAGAAGCCACTTGCCTACACCGCGCATGGAGTCCGCCAGCTCACGACAGAGGTCCGGCGGGCCGGGGTGGCGACACAACTCGGCCTCCAGGGCCAAGCAACCGCCGAGGCCCGGCTGACCTGCGAAATGATCGGGAGCGGCGCCATCGGTGCCGTGCGTGAGGTGCACGTCACAGGCGAAACCCGTTTCTCGGCGCACGCCTTATTCGACGGACGTTCTCCCGCGGGCCTGCCGGTCCCTCCAAGGTTTGATTGGGATCGTTGGCTCGGGCCGGCACCGACGCGTCCATTTCACTCCGCGTACTGCCCCGGGAATTGGCACAACTGGTGGGACTTTGGCACGGGCTTCCTGAGCGATATGGGCTGCCATCGGATGTCATCCATCTTCAAGGCACTCAACTTGGGTCACCCCGCCGGCATCGAGGCGTCCAGCACCAAATCCGACGGCGAAGTGTATCCGGTTGGCGTCCTCGCTCACTTCGATTTTCCTGCTCGCGGGGAACTACCCTCCGTAACCGTGCATTGGCACGATGGCGGCCTCATGCCGGCGCGCCCACGCGAACTCGATACGAACCGCTCCGTTGGCCACACGTATTTCGTCGGCGACAACGGCACACTGATGGGCAACCGGCTGATTCCCGAGGCGAAGAGGGCGACGTTTGGCCGACTGTCGACGAAACTCCCGTCCTCGCCCGGGCACTACAAGGAATTCGTTGACGCCTGCCGCGGCGGGCCCCCGGCTGGCGCCAACCTCGCGGATCACGCTGGACTGCTCAGCGAGGCGTGCGCGCTCGGCAAAGTAGCGTTGCGCGCGGGCAAGAAGATCTCGTGGGATGGACCCAACTTCAAGGTGACCAACGACGCCGCAACGAATCCCTTCCTCCATCGCGAATACCGCGCCGGCTGGTCGCATGAGTTGCTTTTACCGGACTTCCTATAATGAAACGCATTATCTATCTGTTGCTTTCCCTGGCAATCACAGCACGAGCTGGAACAAATTTCTACGTGAGCAATGCTGGTAGCGATGCCGCGGAAGGAACGTCCCCTGGTACGGCCTGGGCAACCTTATCCAAGGTCAGCAGCTTCCCCTTCAGTCCTGGGGACACAGTGCTTTTTCAACGCAATGATACTTTTCGCGGCACTCTCATCGTGAATACAAACGGATCAAACGGCCTGCCGATTATTTATGATGCTTATGGGGCGGGGGCGTTGCCGCTAATCTTGGGCAGCAAGAATATTTCGTCCGCCTCCGACTGGACGCTTCACTCCGCCAACATCTGGAAAACGGTTGCCCCCACGCCTGTCCTAACAGAAGCCATTGATTTCCATTTGGATGGGAGTATCGACATGGTGGTCGCTTGTATCATCTTCCGTAAACAGCTCTGGGAGAAGCACTTTCTCCAGAGCGGAAATCGATACAATTTGCAGAACCTGATGCAGGCTGGCCGGCAGTGCCATTTCTCGCTTTGTGATCGCTACCAGCAGATAGGAGCAGATGGCCGCCCAGATTTGCACGCTGACTCCGTTC
>JBBRCR010000510.1:0-6289 GCA_038204695.1 Opitutales bacterium
CCCGAGGACCTCGCCGCAATGCGCCTTCAGCTCCCGCCGCAAAGCTGACGTCCTCGGTCGTCCGCCGTCTGTCATCTGTTATCTGTCATCTGTCATCTGCCATCTGTGCCCTCCGCCGTCCGTCAAGATTTCCCTGAAATGAAAACTCTCCTCGTCTCGTTCGCGCTGGCATCGATTGCTCCGCTGGCGGCGTTCGCCGCCCAGAAGCCCGCTTTGGCCAAGCTCAAGGCCGAGCTGGCGCGGTTGGAGGACGCGTTTAGCGCGATGGCGCAAGAAAAGGGAATTCTCGCCGCGTTCGAGCATTTCGCCGCACCCGATGTGGCGTTTATCGATACCGATCCGCGGAAATATCGTGGGCTTGCCGCCGTGCGCCAGCGGATGGGTGACGTCCCGCCCGGCGCGAAACTGACGTGGTCGGCGATGTTCACCGATGTGTCCGATGATGGCACGCTCGGCTACAACTATGGCCGCTACGAGATGCGCGGGCCTGGTCCAGAGGGGAAGGAGGTCGTCCGCGGCGGCTTCTTCCTCTCCATCTGGAAACGGCAGCCTGACGGCTCCTGGAAGTACGTCATGGATACCGGCGCTCCCGATCGCCCGCCGCCCGCTGAGAAGAAAGAGGGCGGATAAGAGAACTGGGGAAAGAACCCAAGACATGGAAGAACGCGAGACACGGAAGACTTCAGATCTTCCCCGTCTTACGTTCTTCCATGTCTCCCCCGTCTCCCATGTCTCCCATGTCTCCCATGTCTTCCATGTCTTCCATGTCTTCCATGTCTTCCATGTCTCCCCCGTCTTCCCTTAAGGCAGCCTGGCCGCGACGACTTTTTCCGTTTGCGCGGTGCGGTAAGCTTCGAGCGCTTTTTTTGTGGCCGGATCACGGCCGGCCAGAATTGCCGCGGCGAAGAGGGCGGCATTGATGGCGCCGGGCTTGCCGATCGCAAATGTCGCCACGGGCACTCCCGCCGGCATTTGCACCATCGAGAGCAGCGAGTCCAAGCCTTTCAGTGACGCGGATTCCATCGGTACACCGAGGACCGGCAGTGCGGTGAGCGCGGCGGCCACCCCCGCCAAATGCGCGGCGCCGCCCGCTGCGGCGATGATGATTTGAAGACCTCGCGCTTCGGCGCCCGTCGTCCACTCGTGCATCAACTGCGGCGTACGGTGGGCGCTGATCACGCGTTTCTCATAGGCAACGCCCAAGCCGTCCAACGTCTGGGCGCAATGCTGCATTGTGTCCCAGTCTGACGTGCTGCCCATGATGATGCCAACAACAGGTAATGCCATAAGCGTGGCAGATTTCGGACCCGACCGTCGTTGTCAGCATAAAAAGTTATGTGACGGCTGTGAGCGTCAGCGAGGGACGGCTCGTCCACTCGCTGGCGCTCGCAGCCACCTGGAGTTTGGTTATTTTCAAATTCGGCGTGATCGGAGGGCCAAAGGCCCGTTTTATTCCAGCCTGGGCCAACGGCCTGGCCAACGGCCCAGGATTCCATTGGCAAAAAATCTCAGGGCTGAAGGCCCGATTTATTCGCACCGCGGCTCGAGGGCCGCAACCAAAGGTCCATGGATGAGACACAGAGGCCACAGAGGGGGAGGACGAAGACATGGGAGACGGGGAAGAGAATAAGACGCGGAAGGTTCCGAAGTCTTCCGAGTCTCGCGTTCTTCCATGTCTCGCGTTCTTCATCGGGGGCGCTCTGTGACCAAAGGATTGGGCGCTCAAAATCGTCGGAAACATGCACGATTCAGATCGATATTAGCACACCCGGTGCCGGCGTTTTCGCACGTAGCGCCAGGCTCCGACTGGCGGATTTTCGCGGCGAAATGAGTTTCGGTATCTCGATTGCGACAAGCCGCCGGTCGAAGACACGGCGCTACTCCGAACATGCGATCAGACGCGCGCATTAGAGGTGCACTGTCACTGGGCCGTCCACTCGCTGGCGCAGCAGCCACGGAACGGCCGCAGCAACGGAGCCGATGCTTTCGCGGCGTTAGAGCAGCGACATTCCCTTGGGCAGCCGAACCACGATCGTGCCGGCAATCTTGTCGTGCCAGGACTGCCTTTCGTCGTCGATCGCGATCCAGAGGAACCCAAGGCCAACCACGATCAGCGAAAGGAAGCACCCGAGTGCGCGAACGATTGCGGTCGGCCAGTCCATTTCGCGGCCATCAAGCCGCGTCACTTTGAGCCCGCAGATGATTCCCCCAATCGTGGTGCCCTTGATCTTCCACATGATGGCACCATAGAGCGCCAACAAGATCAGCAAGCTCGGGGGACCGCTGCCGAAACGCAGCGCCCGCGGCAACAGGTCACTCAGGAAACCCGCCACCACGGCAACGAGCACGATGTCGAGCACCAGGGCCGCCATCCGAAGGAAGAACGACGCGCGCGGCAGGCCGATCGCCGTGGCCGCCGGCAGAGGCGGAACCGGGGCTGCGGCGGCCGGCACCGGCGGAACGCCCGCCAACACAGGTATCGGAGCACCAGATACGAATCCCGCCGCCGCATCCGCCGCCGGAGGGTTGCCCGAAAATCCCGGACTTTGCTCGCTGAAGGAGGCCACCGCAGGCGGGCCCGTGACCGCTGCCGCCGCCGCGGGGGGAGAAGTCATGGCGGTGGCGGGCCCGGCCGTCGGCGGCACCGGCGGCCCGGCCGGCGGCACCGGCGCACCAGGCGGAGTCGGCCGCTTTTCGCGCTTCAACTTCAGCGCAACGGTGTAGAGCACGACCCCGAGCCCAAGCCAGCTGAGCAGCTTGAAGACAAGGAATCCGAGCACCGGAACGACATAAAGTCCCAGCACGATCACACCGCCGATCAGCACCGCGAGTGCGCCGTGCCCCATGCGTTCGCTGCCAAACACCGCGGCGGCGCGCCGGCCAAGCCAGGCCAGCATCACGGCCTTGCCGAAGAACGAGGCGAACAAAAGCCCGACCATCACGAACGGCACCAGCAGCGCGCCCACGACCGTGAACAAGAGCAGGACGATGACCACCGGCGTGAGCAGTACCGTGAGCATCGAAGCCACGATCGAGTAGCCGGGCCGCGTCTCCATCGTCTCGGCGCAGCGCTCGATCCCCCGCGGGAAGAGCAGCGCGAGCAGCAGGTAGAGCCCGAGGAACGAAAACGCGATGACCCACGCCCAGCCCAGATTTTCGCCAAACGCGAGTGGCCGGCCGAGCAGCACGCAGCGTTTGAACCACGTCGTCAGCCATTCGACGTCGCCGATGCCGCCGAAGCCCGGGACGTTCACGACATCGCCCTCCACAATGGCCCCGGGATCCCTCGACAACTTGCCCAAAACCACCACGACGTCGCCGTGCACCACGGCCGTCGGACCAAGGCGCATGCTGCCCAGGACGGCGACCGCTTCATTCCTGACCTCGCCGTCGATGTTCACGCCTCCGAGCACGCTGACCGCCTCCTGGCCGACCTGACCTTGGACATCCAATTTACCCAGGATGGCGACAGCCGCACCGCGGACCTTGGCGTCGGGCCCGATTGATGTGCTGCCGAGGACGGCGACCGCGTCGCCGTTGACGTTTCCCTCGACCTTCGTGGAACCGAGAATGGAAACGGCGTCGTGAACCTCGCTGCCCTTCGGCACGTGATGATCGCCCATCGGCATGGCATTGCCGCGGCGGTTCGGAGAGCGGCGCGACTTGGCGGGCGACGGCGAAGAGGGTGTATCTGGTTTATCAATGCGACGCAGAGGCGGCTCGGCGGTGTCGGCCGTCGCGGCCTCCGGCGGGCGGGGCTCGACCGTCGGGTCGGCCGGTGCGGGAGAGACGGGAGCGGCGGGTGGCGCGGGTGGCACCGCGGCCTTGGTCGGGTCATCACTCGCGGCCGCGGTTGCGGCCGGCGTGGCGGGCGTGGCCGGTTCGGCCGGAGTGGCCGACGGCTGCGCGACGGCCGCAAACGCCAGCGTCAGGAAGAACGCGGCACCGGCGCCCAGGAGAAACGGGAAACGGGAAGTCTTCATTAAAGTGAAACGATGGAGGTGGACGAACGCGCCGGGTGGAGCGCGCGGTATGCGGCGGCGCCAAGCCCGAAGAGGGCGACGTAGACGGCAGCGACGAAGGCGAGACTGCCGTAGAGCCACAGCGGCGGAATATTGCGCAGCACGATTTCGAAGAAGCCGGTGGTGGCGCTCACGACGGCCATTGCGTGTTCCACCCAGGCGAATTGGGCCAGGAACGCATCGCGATACTGCTGCGGGTTGAGACTGGCGAGCACCCAGACCGCGGCCATGAGGGCGAGCTTCACGACGCCCGCGGACAGCAGGATGAAACCGGCGCGCGCGGCGACGGGCCAGTGGGTAAAACTCTTCCGCCACCACGGGAGGGCGAGGCGGCGCTCGATTTCCGCCATCACGCGGGCTTCGAGCGAGCGCGGCGCCGTGCGCGGCGGCAGTTCGCGCAGCGTCTGGTGAATCAGCCGCTCGAGCTTCTCGTTGTTTTCAGGGTGATTCATGATGACTTACAGGCTGATGGGTTCGTGCGGCGTGCCACTGCGAGCGAGGATTTTGGCGAGGGCCGCGCGCGCGCGGAGAATATCCGTCTTCACCTTCGCCAGGGAGATGCCGAGCTTCTTCGCGATCACATCGTACGGCGTATCCTCAAAGTGGTACAGCACGAGAGGCACGCGCTGGTGCTCGGGCAGCTGGCTCAGCGCACGTTCGACGAGGTCGCGGCGTTCGGCGGCATCGACGCCCGCGAAAAAAGTATCCGGCGCCGCAAACTCGACGTCAGGCGCGTCGGGATTATCCGCTTCCGATTCCCGCTGGAACTCGGAGAAGAACCGCCAGCGACTTCGGTAGCGGGAAAGGTGATTGAGCGAGAGGTTGGTTGCGACTGTCTTCAGCCAGCCGCCGGCCGTTGGGCTGGTGCGCAGGTGGTCGAAATTCTCGTACGCCTTCAGGAACACCTCCTGGGAAATGTCCTCCGCCTGCGCGTCGTTGCCGGTGATGCGGGCCGCCGTCGAGAAAACCATGTCCTGGTAGTTGCGCATGAACGTGGGGAAGTCGGCCGGGGGGATCAGCCCCGAGGGTGGTGTTTGCACTGTGGATTCATCAGTTGAGTGCACAACACGCGGCGTCGGCGGAAAGTTGCAGGAATCCGGACTCATGGCGGTCGGCGCCGCGCAACTTGCCGTCCCTCCGCCGCCACCACGCTTGCTCTCGGGGCGGACACCCACGTCACGAACGACCTTTTGCGATTGTCTGCCATGAACTTGCCGGGGGGGTTCGTAGCCCGAAGCCCCCCGGCCTGGCAAGGCTGCGACACCCGAGTTGAAATCCTCATCCGGAAACTTCCTGGCGCAGCTTGCAGCCGCAACCAAAGATCTGCAGATGAGTCACAGAGGTGCCAGCGCGGCGCAGGAAGACAGGGGAAGGGTTGGAAGACGGGAAGACTTGGAAGATGGGAAGACTTGGAAGATGGGAAGACGTGGAAGTCTTCCATGCGCCTTCTGCACATCGTCCTGCGTGGACATGACGTGAAGCTCCGTCTTCCGAGTCTCGCGTTCTTCCATGTCTCGCGTTCTTCTTATCCCGTCACGCGCGCATGCCGCAGGCGCAGCGCGTTGCTTACGACCGTGATCGAACTCAGGCTCATCGCGACCGCCGCCAGCATCGGGTTCAGCAACCATCCGGTAAACGGATACAGCACACCCGCCGCGATCGGCACGCCGGCGAAGTTGTAGGCGAAGGCCCAGAACAGGTTCTGCTTGATGTTGCGCAATGTGGCCCGGCTCAAGTACACCGCCCGCACCAGGACCGTGAGGTCACCTTTCACCAGCACGATGCCGGCGCTGTGCATCGCCACATCCGTGCCCGTGCCCATCGCGATGCCGACATCGGCCGCCGCGAGGGCGGGCGCGTCATTAAGCCCGTCGCCGGCGAAAACCACCGATTCGCCGCGCGCCCGATGCTCGCGCACGAGTTCCTGTTTGCGCGCTGGCGTCACCGCGGCGTGGTAACCGTCAAGCCCCAGCTCCTTCGCCACCGCCCGCGCCGTTTCCTCGCGATCACCGGTGACCATGACAACTTTCAATCCAAGCCGCTGAAGCCGGCGGATCGCGGCCGGGGTCGTGGGTTTGATCGTGTCGGCGAGCGCGATGGTTCCCACCGGCTTGTCGTCCACCGTCACTGCAACAAGCGTCGCCGCCACGCTTCCGCTCGTGGTCGCGCTCGCCGCGGCCCGGCCGACCTTCACGACGCGGCCGTCTACGGTGGCCCGCACGCCCGCGCCTGGTTCAGCGAGAAACTCCGACGCCGGACGCAATTCC
>JBBRCR010000511.1:0-6248 GCA_038204695.1 Opitutales bacterium
CACCGTGGATCAGCACCGTCTGCCGGGCCGATAGGCCGGCCGTCATCACCAGGTTGGACCAGACCGTGCAGGTCACTTCGGGCAGGCCGGCCGCGCTGATCAGGTCCACGCCGCGCGGGATGGGCAGCACCTGCACGGCGGGCACCACCACTTTTTGTGCGTAGCCGCCACCGGCCAACAGGGCACAGACATGGTCGCCGATCTGCCAGCCGATCACCCCGGGACCGACAACGGCGATCACCCCGGAACACTCCATCCCCAGGATCGGTGACGCACCCGGGGGAACCGGATACCGGCCCGCCGCCTGGAGCAGATCAGCACGGTTGACGGCGCTCGCGGCGACGTTGATCAACACCTCACCCGGCCCCGGGAGCGGGTCGGGGAACTCGGCCCACCCCAAGGTCGCAGGGGAACCCTCTATTTCGATGTTGACTGCCCACATTCGCCCGAGGGTAGCCGCGCGGGCAGACACCGCCGCCTCCCGGTCGGCCGCGAGGCCGCCGATTCTTCGGTCGGGATGCGGCAACCGGGTTGTCCGAACCGGTAGCGGCGGGCAGGCTACCGAGGGTGACCCCGCCGCAGCGCACGCTCGCCGAGTATTGGCCGGTTTTCGGGTTGCGGCTCGCCACGCCCAGGCTGATCTTGACTCCGCTGCAGGACGATGACCTGGTCGAAGTCCTCGACCTCATCCTGGCCGGCATTCGCGATGCCGGTCGGATGCCGTTCGCCATGCCGTGGACGGACGCGCCGCGGGCGGAACTGATCCCGCCCCCCGTCACGCTGATCGGGCACGTCGCTCCCGCCGGCATCACCCTGCCGCGTAGCGACACCTGGGGAGCGGAATACCGGAACAACCTCTTCCACGCCGAATTCAACACCCGCCGAATCATGCGCGTGCCGCTCGAAAGGGAGGGTGCCTCCTATCGCGGCCATCCCCAGGTGTTCGCCTCGTCCGCTGACTCCGGCGTGCATTTTACCGACGTGCTCGAGGACGCCGACGGGAGTCTCCTGATCATCAATACGGGCGCGTGGTTTCGCCGCGGCTGTCCGACCTCGATTGTGGCGCGCGCCGACATCATGGGCGGAATCTACCGCATCCGACGAAAGGGTGCGCGGCCGCTCTCCGATCCGCGCGGAAACGCCATCGACTGGAAAGGCTCATCGCCACAAGCGCTCGTTCCGCTGCTCGGCGACGCCCGGCCGGTCGTGCGCGACCGCGCCGTCGCCGATCTCGCGAAGCGCGGCGACGCGGCGTTGACCGCACTCACGGCCGCACTCGGCAACACCAACTATTTCGTGCGCAGCAACGCGGTGTGGGCGTTGACCCGCATCGGCTCTCCCTCCACCCAAAGCGCCGCCCGGCGAGCGCTGCTCGATGCCGACGCCCGCGTCCGCGAGGCCGCCTGCCAGAGCGCCTTTACCACCGCGGATCGCGAGGCGGCCGAACCGCTCGTCGCGCGCCTGGGCGACGACTCTCTCTCCGTGCAACGCGAGGCCGCGCGCGCCCTCGGCCGGCTGGGGAACCCGGCGGCGATCCCCGCGCTCGGCGGCGCCGTGGCGATCCCGCGCGATGCCTTCCTGACCCACGCGCTCACCTATGCCCTGATTGAAATCGATGCGCCCGCGGAGACACGCAAGCTCCTCGGCAATCGCGAACCGCGCACGTGGCGCGCTGCGCTCATCGCGCTCGACCGCAGTGCGAAGGGCAGCCTCGACGCCGGTTCGGTGTTCGCCGCGCTGCGTTCCAACAACGCGGATCTGCGCGCCGCCGCCCTGCAAATCGCCGTGCACCATGTCGAATGGGGCCGCGCCGCCGCCGATTATCTCGCGTCTGCGCTGGCACCGGGAGCCGCCGCGGCGCCCGCGGAAACGATCGCGCGGCTGCTCGCCGCCTTCCTGCCGTCACCCGAGGTGCGCGAATGGGTGCGCGCGCAGTCAACTCCCGCGGGCGGAGCGCTCCGACTGGACGCCAGCGTCCTCCTCAACGCGATCGCGGATTCTCCTGGCACGTGGGACGAAAGCTGGCGCGAGTTGCTGATCGCGGCGCTGCGCTCGACCGACACGGAGCGCGCCCAGGCCGCGTTGCGCGCGATCGGCACGCATCGCGCACGCGATTTTTCGGCGGCGCTGCACGAGATGGGCAAGGACGCCACGCGGCCCACCGCCTTTCGCGTTGCCGCGCTCCAGCTCGCGGCCGGCGACAACAACGTCATGGACGCCGCATCGTTCCAGATGCTGCTCGAACCGATTGTCACCGGCGGCCTCCCGGACGCGCGCCTGCAAGGGGCCACGGTCCTCGCCGGCGCCAAGCTCACGCGCGAACAGTTGCTCAAACTGATCGACGTGTTGCCATCGGCCGGCCCGCTCGAATTGCAGCAGTTGCTCGGCGCGTTTCAGCGCGGGCCCGCCGAGCCGGAGATCGCGGCGAAACTGCTCGCGCAACTCAAAGTGTCGCCGAGCCGCTGGGGTGTGCTCCAGACCACGCTGCAGACCATTTTTCAACGCTTCCCCGCCCCGGCCTACGAAAACGCCGCGCCGATGATCGCGGAGATCATGAACCAGAATGTGGCCAAGGATGGCCGCGTGGCGGAGCTGGAGAATCTTGCGACCGGCGGCGACGCCGCGCGCGGACGGGTGGCATTCCTCGCCGGGGCCGGCGCCTGTTTCGGCTGCCACCGCGTCGGCGACACGGGCGGCACGGTCGGCTCCGATTTGTCGCACATCGGGCGGATCAGGACAACGCGTGATCTGGTCGAAGCGATTGGTTTTCCCAGCGCCACGATCGCGCGCGGCTACGAGACATTTCAGATCAACACGAAGGACGGCCGCACGCTGGTGGGCCGAATCCCGCGCGAATCAGCGGACACCGTGTTCGTCCTGGAGGGCGACGGGCAGGAAAAAGCCGTGCTGCGCTCCGCCATCGCCAGGCTCGAACCTGTCTCCACTTCGCTGATGCCGGCCGGACTCGATCGCGTGCTCGAACCAAAGGCGCTGGCCGATCTTGTCGCATTTTTGAAGAGCCTCCAATGACCACCTCCTACCACCCGATTTATCACCCATGAAATCAAGCGTCATCGCCACCTTCGGCCTGCTCCTTTTCTCCGCGCGCCTCATCGCGCAACCTGCCATCGTTCCCGACAAGGTCGTCCCGCTCTTTAACGGCAAGGACCTCTCCAGCTTCTACACGTGGGACCGCGTGCACGGTCGCGGCGATCCCGACCGCGTTTTCACCGTCGTTGATCAGGTCGACGGCGCGCCGGCCATTCGGATCAGCGGCCAGCATTTTGGCGGCATTATCACGCACGAGCGTTATGCGAATTATCGCATCGTGATGGAATATCGCTGGGGGCTGATCACGTGGGAGCCACGCAAGAACAGCACCCGCGACAGTGGCGTGCTGCTCCACTGCCGGGGCGAGGACGGCAACACGGGAGCCGACTTCCGGGGCCCGTGGATGCGCTCCGTCGAATATCAAATCATCGAGGGCGGCACGGGAGACATGATCTTGGTCGGCGGCTACGAGCGCGGCCAAGCGGAGCCACTCATGCCGACGCTGAAAACCACGATCACGCCGGACACACGCGTCTGGAATCCCAACGGGACTCCCGTCGTATTGATGAAGGGCCGGCATCGCACCGACTGGCAGCACAAGGATCCGCAGTGGAAAGACGTGCTTGGCTTCCGCGGCGGCGCCGATGTCGAAAAGCCATTCGGCGAGTGGAACCGGCTGGAGGCGGTCTGCGACGGTGGCGACGTCACCTACTATCTCAACGGAACGAAGGTGAACGAAGGCCGCGACGGGACATTCCGGGAAGGACGGATCCTGATTCAATCCGAGGGCGCGGAAATGTTCGTTCGCCGCGTCGAGTTGCATCCGCTGAAGCGGTGAGGGCGCCGGCCGGCTTCCGAACTCAAATTTTCCTCTGCTCACAACCCACTACCAACATGAAAAAACTGCTCTTCCTTTTAATCGCGTTCGCGGCCGCCTCGCTCGGCTTCGCCGCGCCGACTGAATCGGCCAAACCGGCGAAACGCGCCGCCAGGCTCGAACCCGGTTTCACCTCGCTATTCAACGGTCGCGATCTCTCGAACTGGAAAATCCCCGAGGGCGACAACGGCCACTGGAAAATCATCGACGGCGTGATCGATTACGATGCGCGCAGCGAGGCACCGACCGGCAAGAAAGATCTCTGGACCGCGAAGGACTATGGCGACTTCACGCTCAAACTCGACTGGCGGATTAAGGAAGCGCCGGACGTTTATCCGATGCCGGAAGTCTTGCCGGATGGCTCCTACAAGCTGGACGATAAAGGCAACCCGATCCTGACGCCGCGCCCCAATGCCGACTCGGGTGTTTACGTGCGCGGCTCGACCAAGGCCCAGCTGAACATCTGGTGCTGGCCGGTCGGCTCGGGCGAGGTTTATGGCTATCGCATCGACAAGACCGTGACCCCGGAAGTGCGTGCCGGCGTCACGCCAAAGCGCCGTGCCGACAAGCCCGTCGGCGAATGGAATTCTTTCGAAATCACGATGCGCGGCGATCGGCTGACCGTAGTCCTCAATGGCGATCGCGTGATCGAGAACGCGCAACTGCCCGGCGTCCCGGTGCGCGGTCCGATCGGGCTGCAGCACCATGGCGAATTTAAGGACGGAAAATACAACGGGGCGTCCGCGCTCGTTCAATTTCGCAACATCCGCATCAAGGAAGAGTCCGCGGCCGCGACGAAATAGTTCACGCCTAATGCGATACTTTTCTTCGCGAAAACTCGCCGAACGTCCGCCCATGCCGTTTTTCGCGCGACACCTGACGCTGCGTGCCTTTGCCGCATGCACGGCGGGTATCACGACCGGCGCGGCGCTTGCCGCAGCTGAACTGCGGGTCGTCATCCAAGACGCCGCCGGGAATCCCACCGCGGCGGCGGTCCGGCTTTATGATGAGCACGGGGCTTTGCGCATTCCGGCGCAGGCGCTGGACCTCGGGCGGATGGGTTATCTCTACGCCGCTGGCGCGCTGATTCACTACGCCGACTGGACGTCGCCGCGCATCCGGTCGCAGTATCCGTTCTTCGGCTCGTCCTGGTTTCGGACTCAACACCCGAAGGACGCGGGGTGCTTCTTCGTCGAAGGCGGTTTCCAAATCGAGCTCGCGCCGGGCCGGTATCGGCTGAGCGTGAGCAAGGGACTCGAGCACACGCCGGTCGAACGCGAACTCACGGTGACCGACGCTCCACGCGTGGAGAACGTCACGCTGACGCGCTGGGTCGACATGGCCGCGCGCGGCTGGATTTCGGGCGACGGCCACGTTCACATCGAGCGACCCTCACCGGCGGCGAACGCCGCAGCGTTGACGTGGGCCAGGGCCGAGGACGTGCGCGTGTGCAACGTCCTGCTCATGGGCGACGCCAGCGAAACCTTTTATCCGCAATACGCCTACGATCGCGCCGGCCGCGCGGCGCAAGACGGCACGTTCCTCATCCCCGGGCAGGAGGATCCGCGGACGCGTCATCTCGGGCACACGCTTCATCTCAACACGCCCGCCGTGCTGCGCGACGCCGCGCACTATTACGCCTACGGTCCGGTGTTCGCCGGCAACCACGGCCGCGGCCTGTCGGGCTTCGCCCACGTCGGCCGCCACCGTTGGTCATTTCAGGTCGACCGGGGGCTCACGCTGCTCGCGCCGGCCGGCCTGGTCGATTTTGTCGAGGTCGCGCAGATGGGCTACATCGGCGTGAACCTGTGGTATGAGTTTCTCAATCTCGGCTTCCGGCTTACGGCCATGGCGGGCAGCGATGTGCCCTGGGGCGGCACGATTGGCAGCCCGCGAGCCTACGCCTTCACGGGAAAAGAATTCGACGCGGACCGTTGGGTTGAGGCCGTGCGCGCGGGTCACACCTTTGTGACGACCGGCCCGATGCTCGAGCTGACGGCGAACGATCAGTTGCCCGGCAGCGTTCTCCGGGTGAAACGCGGCGACGTCGTGCGCGTGAAGGCCCGCGCCTGGGGCGAGAAGCCCGGCGCACGGCCCCTGCGCCTGAACCTCGTGTCATTCGGCCAAACCCTGAAACAAGTTTCCGGTGACGGCGTGCTTGAGGCCGAACTCGAGTTAAAGCCTCAGACCTCCTGACCCCCACCTGAAGAGAAGTTGGGGAGAGTGGAACGAAAAAGAGCCGCCAACGGGAGCGGGGCCGGTCAGTATTGAAGACGGGAGGCGGAAGTGGCAGCGGTGGGGATGCCCCAAATTCAATTAC
>JBBRCR010000512.1:0-6166 GCA_038204695.1 Opitutales bacterium
CGGGCTTCACCATCACCACGGAGGTCTGCACGTACTATTATGCGAACAAGCGGACCTACCCGAAGGAACTCCAGACGCAGATGGACGCCGGCATGGCGAACATGGAAAAGATCATGGGCACGAAGTTCGGCGCCACCGAGGGCATGCCGCTCCTCGTGGCCGTCCGTTCCGGCGCGCGTGACTCGATGCCGGGCATGATGGACACGATCCTGAACCTCGGCCTGAACGACCAGAGCGTCATCGCGCTGGAAAACGCGACCAAGAATGCGCGTTTTGCGTGGGACTGTTACCGCCGGTTCATCCAGATGTATGGCGACGTGGTGCTCGGCGTGCAGAAGCGCCCCGATGAAGATCACGAACCATTCGAGACGGTGATCCACGCTTTCAAGCACGAGAAATATCACGAGGACATCGAGGACTCGAAGCTCACCGCCGAGGATCAGCGGGAGCTCGTGGTCCGGTTCAAGGCGCTGGTGAAGGAGCGCACCGGTCATGTGTTTCCGAACAATCCGTGGGACCAGCTGCGCGGCGCCGCCGGCGCTGTATTCGGTTCCTGGATGAACGACCGCGCGACTGTTTATCGCCGCAAGTACAACATCCCGACCGAGTGGGGCACCGCCGTGAATGTGCAGGCGATGGTCTTCGGCAACACGGGGGAAAACTCCGGTTCCGGCGTCGCCTTCACGCGTAATCCCGCCAACGGCACCAACGAATTCTACGGCGAGTTCCTGATTAACGCGCAGGGCGAGGACGTCGTCGCCGGCGTGCGCACGCCCGAGCCGGTGGTCAAGTTGAAGGATCATCTCGCGCCCGCGTACCACGAACTCCTCAAGGTCCGCGCGATCCTGGAAAAACATTTCAAGGACGTGCAGGACGTCGAGTTCACGATTCAGGACGGCAAGCTGTACATGCTGCAGACGCGCAACGGCAAGCGCACCGCCGCGGCCGCGTTGAAGTTCTCGATCGATATGGTGAAGGAGAAGCTCATCGACTGGCAGACCGCGATTCTGCGCAACCCGGCCGATCAGCTCGAGCAACTCCTCGCCCCCATCTTCGATCTCAACGAGGTCAAGAAGGCCACCCCCATCGCGACCGGACTTCCCGCCGGCCCGGGCGCCGCGACGGGCAAGGTTTACTTCAACGCCGATCGCGCCGTGCAGGCGGCCGAGAAGGGCGAGAAGGTGCTCCTTGTGCGCATTGAGACCTCACCCGAGGATCTCCGCGGCATGATCGCGGCGGAAGGCATTCTCACCGCACGCGGCGGCGTTTCATCACATGCGGCACTCGTGGCCCGCCAGATGGGCAAGGTGTGCGTGTGCGGTGCGTCGGGCGTCCAAATCGATTACAACAAGAAAACCGCCACGATTTCCGGCCAGACCTTCAACGAGGGGGATTTCCTCTCGATCGACGGCACGTCGGGTATTGTTTACGCCGGCCAGATCAAGACCGCGCCTTCGGAAATCATTTCCGGGCTGCTGAACGACGACAAGGTCGCGCAGGCGACGGAGAAGTTCAAGAGCTACGCCCAGCTCATGAAGTGGTGTGCCCAGGCGTCCAAGCTCCAGGTCCGCACCAACGCCGATACGCCGGAGCAGACGCAGAACGCGATCGCGTTCGGCGCGGTCGGCATCGGCCTCACCCGCACCGAGCACATGTTCTTCGAAGGCGATCGCATCGATGCGATGCGCGAGATGATTCTCGCGGACACGCTCGAGGCGCGTCAGGGGGCGCTCGCGAAGCTCCTCCCCTATCAACGGGAAGACTTCCTGGGCATCTTCAAGGCGCTCAAAGGCTACCCCGCCACCATCCGGTTCCTCGATCCGCCGCTGCACGAGTTCCTGCCCAACACCACCGAACAGCAGGCGGCGTTGGCGGCGAAGCTCGGCATCGACGTGAAGAAAATCGAGCAACGCGTGCACGAACTCCATGAGTTCAATCCGATGCTCGGATTCCGCGGCTGCCGGCTCGGCATCCGGTATCCAGAAATCACCTCCATGCAGGCGCGCGCCGTGTTTGAAGCGGCGGCCGAGGCGATCAAGGCGGGCGTCAAGGCCCGGCCCGAAATCATGATCCCGCTGGTCGGTTTCAAGAAGGAACTGGATCAGCAGGTGGAGATCGTCCACTCGGTGGCGAAGCAGGTGCAGGCCGAGCGGAAGGTGAAGATCACCTACTCGGTCGGCACAATGATCGAAGTCCCGCGCGGCGCCCTCACCGCGAATGAAATCGCCCAGACGGCTGAGTTCTTCAGCTTCGGCACGAACGATCTCACGCAGACCTGCCTCGGCATGTCCCGTGACGATTCCGGCTCGTTCCTCCCGGCTTATCAGGAAGCGGAGATCATGAAGAAGAATCCGTTCGCCTCGATCGATCAGGCGGGTGTCGGCGCGCTGATGGCGATTGCGATCCTGAAGGGCCGCGAAACGCGGCCCGACATCAAGCTCGGGATTTGCGGCGAACACGGCGGCGATCCGGACTCGGTGAAGTTCTGCCACAAGCTGGGGTTGAACTACGTGAGCTGCTCGCCATACCGGGTGCCGGTCGCAAGGCTCGCCGCGGCCCAGGCCGCGATCGCCGACTTGAAGGCGGCGGCGGCAAAGAAGAAGTAATCCTGGTCCATCGGCGAAACGCCGCGTCACTCTCGAGCCCCGCGCCCTCCCAGGCGCGGGGCTTTTTTCGTCGCGTCGGATCGCGTCGAGCCACGTCTTGGGCCGGCGAACTTTCGCGGAGATGTCACTTCCGGCCTTTCTATTGCGACAAGCCGCCGGTCGGCGACACGGCGCTACTTCGACCAGGCGATTAAACGCGCCGTAACGTGGCTGCGAGCGCCAGCGAGTGGAGGGAGAGAATCCACTCGCTGGCGCTCGCAGCCCCATCTTGCCGGTTGACGGTGAATGGTCCCGAACCTTGTGTGCCGGCGTGCCGCCCCGGAAAGAAACGTCGACCCGCCTGGCCACTGTCGCTGGCGCAGGCGCAGCCGGATGCCCCGTCCGGATGCGGTCTCGGTCCGCCCGGTGCCGCGCGTGATAACCCGCTCCATGGTCGAACCAAGCCCAGGTTCAACCGCGGCGGCGCGGCCCTGGACGCGTTTCGCCCTGGCTGCTGTCTTCGTCGCCGTCGCCCTGGCGTACAGCAACACGCGGTCGGTTCCGCTGCTGCTCGATGACGGACCGACCATCGCCGGGAATGAATCGATTCGCGACCTGAGCCGCTGGGGAAACGTCCTGTTCTCCGGCAGCGTGTTCACCACGGGCCGGCCGGTGTTGAACCTGTCGTTCGCCCTCAACCATGCCTTCGGCGGAACGGCGGTCGCCGGCTATCATGTCGTGAATGCGCTGATACACATCGGCGCGGCCCTGCTCCTGTGGGGCATCGTCAGCCGGACATTTCGACGCCGGCGGTTCCACGAAAGACTCGGCGTGCGCAGCGAGCATGCGGCTCTGCTCGTCGCGCTGCTGTGGGCCCTGCATCCGGTGCAAGTGGCATCTGTCACCTACCTCTCCCAACGGGCGGAATCGCTCATGGGGCTGTGCTATCTGGCGACGCTCTATGGCCTCGTTCGCGGCGGGACGGAGCGCACCTGGTCGTGGTGGCACGGCGGGGCGATCGCGTGTTGCGCGGCCGGCATGGGCGTGAAAGAGGTCATGGTCACGGCGCCCCTCGCCTGCTTCGTCTATGACGTCGTGTTCCTGAGTGGAAGCGTGCGCGCGGCGTGGCAACAGCACTGGCGCTGCCATGTGGGACTCGCGGCCTGTTGGCTTCTGCTCGCGGGGTTGATGGCGGGAAATGATTTCGAGCATCGCGTGATTGGGCACGCGGTGCCGATCCCGGCCGAGCCGTATGCCCTCACGCAGGTGCGCGCGGTGGCGCACTACGTTCGTTTGATGGTCTGGCCGCATCCGTTGATTTTCGATTACGGCACGGATCAGCATGTATTCGAAACGTTCACACTCGGCTGGAGCCTGGTGGTCGTGCTCGCCACGTTTTCCGTCGCGGTCTCGAGTTGGCGCAAATCACGAGCCGTGGGTTTCCTGTTTCTCTGGGGGTTTCTCGTGCTCGTGCCGACGAGCAGCGTCGTCGCGATCGCCGGCCAGCGCATCGCGGAAAACCGCATTTATCTCCCGTTGGCGGCCGCGGCCGTGCTGCTGCCCCTGACCGTCTTGGCGATCGTGCCGCGGCGACTGGCTTCGGCCGCGCTCTGGCTGCTCGTGGGGGCACTCGGCGTGCTCACGTGGCGACGCAACCATGATTTTTCGTCGGCCGCGACGCTCTGGCGCGATACCGTGGCGAAACTTCCGATGAACCATCGCGCGCACAGCTGGCTCGGCACCGCGCTGCTGGACATGCCCGGAAGATACGGCGAAGCGATGAGCCACCTGACCGAGGCGTCGCGACTCGGCCCATGGGACGTCGACAGCCACTGGAATCTTGGACGCGCGTTGATCCGGGATCCGGGCCGGCTGACCGAGGCGATCCGCTGTTTCGAAGTGGTGCTGAAAGCGAAACCGCAGGACGCACCCGCACATGCGATGCTCGGAACCGCGCTGCTCATGAGCGGGACCCGTGCGGACGAGGCAGCTCGGCATCTGGAAAAAGCGGTTCAGCTGCGGCCGGAGCGCGGCGATTTTCACCGGCTGCTCGGCACCGCGCTGATGAATGTTCCCGGGCGGCGCACCGACGCGATTCGCGAACTCGAAACAGCAACCCGACTCGCGCCAACGGACGCTGAAGCATTCACCAACCTGGGCATCGCGTATCTCGCCGAGCCCCCCAATATCGACCGGGCAATCGCCGCGCAGCGCACCGCCGTAAACCTGAATCCCGGCGCGCATCTGCCCTGGTTCAATCTGGGTATCGCGCTCATGATGCGCGGCGAACTCGCCGAAGCGGAACGCAGCTTCGAACGCGCGCGGGAGATCGCTCCGTCATTCGAACCAGCCCGGAGCAAGCTGCAGGACTTGCGCGCGAAACGTTCAGCGCGCGAGTGAACGCTCGCATTCCGCCCGTTGGTTTCAGCTCCTCAGCGGCAGCCGCAGCGTGAATTGAGTCCAGCCATTCTCCGCGGGCGTCAGCTCCACCTCGCCGCGGTGACTGCGGGCGATCTCACGACAGAGCGCCAGCCCGAGCCCATGCCCACCGCGACCGCGCGCAGGATCGGCGCGGAAGAAACGCTGAAACAAATCCCCCCGCGCCGACTCGGGCACTCCGGGTCCAGTGTTGCGCACGTGCAGCCGCACCTCCTGCTCCGCGCGCTGCAACTGGCACTCGGCCCGACCACCGCGCTCGTTGTGCCGAATCGCGTTATCCAGCAGATTCAACACGAGCCGGCGGAGCAACAGTTCGTCGCCCTCGACTTCGACGGGTTCGCCAGCCTCACACGTCAGCGTGATCTCCTGGCTCGCGGCAATCAGCTCCGCATCCTCCGCGGCTGCGCGCACCAGCGCGCTGAAATCAAACCGCTTTTGCGGTGGCCGCACCTGCCCCGAATCGAAACGCGCGAGCAGGAGCAGATGCTCGGTGATCCGATCCAACCGGCTCACCTCGACCTGCAGGCTGAGCAGCCGCTCCTCAACCGCCGCGGCTCCTTCGGACGCATGCAGCAGCTGTTCGATTTCGCTGCGCATGATCGTCAGCGGCGTGCGCAATTCGTGCGAAGCGTCCGCCGCAAATCGCTGGGTCTGCGTAAATGAAAGCTCGAGTCGCGCCAGCATGCCATTCAACGCGCGCGCCAGCTGCCGCACTTCGTCGTGGGCCTCCGGCTCGGGCACTCGCCGATCCAGCCGCTCCGGGACCACCGTTGACGCCGCCTCGGCCAATTCCCGCACCGGCGCGAGCGCGCGCCGCGCCACCCACCGTCCGCCGAGTGCCGCCGCCACCAAAACGAGCGGCAGCGCGCTGGCATACGAGAACAGCAGGTCATTCACGACCTGGCGCATCTCCGCGAGATCATAGCCCACGACAACCGTCTGGCCACGCTCTCCCTTGTACCCGCGCAGCCGCCATTTTCCGTGTGCGGAGGAAACGGTGACCGCGTCGGAGCCCGGCACCACCGCGCGAACAGCAGCTTCATCCAGCCGGCGGGAAACGAACTCCGTCGTGCCGTCGGGGGCAAAAATCGCGTAGGCCATCCACGGGTGCAGATCAATTCCGCTGACCATCGGTCGGTCAG
>JBBRCR010000513.1:0-6142 GCA_038204695.1 Opitutales bacterium
GAGGCCGGCGGCGGCCCGGCCGGCCCGTGCAACGGTCCCGCCGCGCGAAATGGATTGTCGGCCGGCTGCGGTGGTTCGGGCGGGCTGTTGCGCTGCCGATAAAGGGCGTCGACGCGCTGGCGCACCTGCTGGTAGCGCGGGGCCATGCCGGCGGAGGGGGCGGCTGCTTGGGGGGCCGGATTTTCCGCGGCAGGAAGCGCCACGGTGCCCAGCGCGAGCGTGAGGCTGCGGGCGAGGAAGGCTCGGACTTTCATTTCTTTCCGAGGAGGTCGACGCTGAGGTCCAGCGTGAGCGTGGCGCCGCTCGGATCGTTCTTCGCGCACGAGAATGCCGTGACGTTGACGAGGCGCGGCCCGGTCTCGAGCGCGCGCAGGAATGCGGCCACCTCCCCGTGCGAGCCGACGACCCGCAGCGTGTAGGGGATGCGCTTATACAGAGTCGACTTGTCGGCCACCGGCGCGCTGAGCTGATGCAGCTCGGGCAGCCGGGCCTTCGTCTGCTCCTCCAGCTTGAAAAAATACCAGGTGTTTTCGGCGAGATTGCGTTCGACCACCAGGTTTTCGTCGATCCGGCGGGTCACCGCACGGGCCGCCGCCAGTTCCTCCCGCTGAACCGAACCACCCACGAGCATGGCGAGCATCGCCTCCCCCTCCTGCGCGCGCTCCTGCTGCATCACCCGCAATTGATTGTTCTGAATCCAAAGAAACCCGGCGCCGGCCGCCAGCACCCCCATCAACACGAGGCAAGCAACCGCGTAGGGATACCGTCGCACCCGGCCCAGCAAAGATCGGGCGTCCGCGCTCATGTGCCGGCCGGCTTCAATACGAAGTTGATCTCGAAGCGCAACGCCCCGCCCGAGCCGCCGCGGTCGAGATTCGTCAGCCGGATGTCTTCGAAGAGGGGGCCAATCCGCTCTTCATTGCGCAACTGGTCGACGTAGCCCCCGAGCAACCGGGTCGCACGCTCCGACGAGGCCATGATGCTCCCCCGGACCGCAACGCCGCCCCCGTTCCATTCAATGATGTCGATGGTCATCGGGTCGGGCCGGGTACGCCCGATGTCCGCCATGAATTCCGACACATAAAACCGCGGCCGCACCAATGCATATGCCTGGTCGATCTTCATCGTCTCGAGGGCGTATTCCCGCTGCATTCGCTGGATCTCGTATACCTCCGCGCGGTTTTCGTTGATCCGGCTCTCCCAGTCGCGAATTTTGTGGCGCAGGTTCACGCTGATATACCCGAGCCAACCCGTGAACAAGAGCAGGCCGGCCGCCGCCGCGGTGAAAAACACGTTGATGAGAAAACGCCGGCTGACGACATTGTCCTCCGGCAATTCCGCCTCGATGCGGCAATCGACGTGCCAGTGCGGACCCAGCTCCAGCCGGTCACCTTTGCGTTTCATGCGACAGGATCGGCGAGTTCGCCGATCAGGCTCAGTGCCTGAAACCAGGACCGCGGTGGCGGCTCCGTGACAGGCGCGACTTCAATGCCGAGCGCGTTCAGATTGGTCGTGAAATCCGGTATCAGAAATTCAAGTTCGACGGCGCTGCTCAACGCCTCCTCCAGCCAGCCGAGACTGGACGGTAGATGCGCGCCATAGAAGCGGCCAATCGGCTGCCCCGTCTGCATCTCGAAATAATCGATGGCTGGCTTGAGATGGCGCGTGAGCATCCGCACCAGGCGCCGGCCGTGGTCGCGCAGATCGTCGGTGGGCGAGCTGAGTTTCAGCCGCGCACTGGCGACGTCAGGCACTCCGAGTTCCTTCATCGCCGTCTCTTCAACTGAGCGCAGCCCATGCGGCAGCGCCGGTGGTGTGTGCACGCCATCGCGGGCGATGAAATAGATTCGGGTCTCGGTCCGGCCAATCTCACCCACCACGACGGCATGCGCATAGCTGGTCGCGCGAAGATGACGCGTCAGCGCACCCAGCAGCGTGACGGACCCCAGTTCGAGCCGATGGGGCAGGAGCCCGAGCCGGCACAACCGTTGTTGCGTCTCGCGGACAGCCGAGCGCGGCAGCCCAAACAAAAGCCCGGGGCGAGACGGGGTGCTCGTGGAAAACAGTTCACCGTCGACCGGGTTGAGCGCGCAGACCTGCCAGTCTTTTACGGCGGTGAGTTTCGCCGTCTCGGCGAGGAGGTGCTCGAGATAACCGGGTTCGTTGAACCGGCGCGTGTTGATGTTCTCCCGCAGCAGCACGCGTTCCGGGGGATGGAAGCCACCGTACGCCGGAATGTAGCCAGCGGCGCGCTCCGGAAAAGATTCGTGCAACCATTGCGCCACCGCCTCGTCGTCGGCCGGCGGCAGTTCCGCAAAGGCATCCACCAGCACGGGGCGCTCGTCCAATCGCGCAACGCGCGCGACCTGGAAAGCGTGGTCGGTCAGGTTGCAGAGAACGGCGTGCCGTTTCTGACGTCCGAGCAGGGAGAAGCCAGCCATTGTGTTTTAAGCCCGCCCCCGCGGCCCGGCGGCCGGATTTCCCGTTGCGCGCGGAAGCGATGAGAGCGCGTCCGGATCAACGATCATTCGTCGTCTCGCGCCAATCCGAAACTGCGAAGGGTGTCTCGATCCCGCTGAACACCTTCGCGCGCAATCGTACATCATAGTGCACGGCCGGTGAACTGCCGGCGAAGCTGACCGTCCGCGCCACGAGGGCCCCGTAGATCACCGGACTGCCACGCGCGATGAAGCTGCTGTTCGGCGCGTAAATCACGCCGTGGAAGGGCACCGCGGGATTAAACTCGATCGAGGACGAGGACGTTGTGCCGTAAACGGCAAGCCGGCTCGGATCGAGAGACTTGTTGTCAATTCCCCCGCCCTGAATCGCCACGGTACCCGAAACAAAAACCTCGAACGTTCCATCGCTCGTGATCTCGATCGATGGCGTGCCACCGTTCAGACCAACACAAAACGAGCCCGTCACCACAAGCCGCACCGGTCCGTTCACGACTATTTTGGTCGTGTCGGTGAGGTCGAGGCCGGTGGAATAAAAAACCTGCGGCGTCGTGTCGGTGGGCGAACCGATGACCGTCGTCGAGGCGGCCGCGGGATTCGCCAGCACCGTGCCCGGCCCCGAGACCGACTTCAGGTTGAACACCGGCTGATACGGACTCGTGCTGACCCGGCTTGGATCGATGCGCATGTTCGTGACGGTGGACGGGCCGACCAGCCGGCCACCCGTCCCATAGGCTGGTCCGCTGGGGGAAAGGGACGCGACGTAGCCCTTCACCTGCGCGTTCGTCAACTGCACGGACGGCGCGCCGCCGGCCGCGGCCGCATTTGCCGCGATAATGGCTGAATAGGTGCGGCCGGGCGGCGTGGCCTCAACGCCGAGCGACGAATCATAGCTGTCAACCGTCCCGGCGCTGCTGAACGAAACGGTGCCGTTCGTCGCCGCGATCGCATTCATGAACAAGGGTGCCAGGGTCGAACTGGCGGTGAGGCTGCGGCTGACGCGCGTGCCATCGGCCCGTGCGGTGGTGCCGATCGCCGTGATGGTGCGCACGCCGGCGCTGCCGTCAAAGCTCGCCACCTGCAGGGTGACGCTGCCGGCCACGCCGGTTTCAAACGCGAAGCCGTCGATCGTCTTGGTCGCAGTCGTCCCGTTGATGGTCCACCCGGACCAGTCATTGTTGTTCAACGCCCATAACGCATCCTCCATGCCCGTCTCCGCCAGCTCGATACTCCGTACGTTGTGCGCCGAGCGCGTGCTCAAGGTGAGCGTGTGGTAACAAAGGCTCACATAACTGCCGATCGAAATGGCCAGCACGGCTGAGAAACAGAGGGCCGCCAGCATGACGGCGCCACGTTCTGATGCGGCGAAAAACCGGGGGCGCGCGCGGGTCATTCGAGGGCCGCCTTATTGCGCAGCACAATGCGCGACGATACGGTTGCGTAGCTCGCGAGCGTGCCGGCGGCACGACTGCCCGCCGCCGTCGAGAAGGCCAGCTCCACCGACTTCACACTCTGGAGACTTGCCGTGATCGCCGTGCCTGACTGGTTATAATACGTCACGTCCAAATTCCTGATACCCGACAGTATTTTCTCCTCCCGCAATGTCTCGTCCGTCCTCGTGAGCGTGCAGAGATATGGAGAATACTGGTACCGAATTGTCACCACTCCCGGCATCGACGGATTCGTGGTCGAAACGCGTTTGACTATTGCGAGGTCGCTCGCGGTCGCGGTGGTGAGCGAAATCGCGGCGCTCACGTCCTCCGTAAACCGGCGCAGGGCGCGGCGGCTCTGGACTTCCTGCTCCTGAAAATTCACCAGCCGCGTGAGGTTCCGGCCCATGAACAAATACGCGCTGAAGATCGCGCCGAAGATCACTCCGGAGACGCTGAGCGCTACCACGAGCTCAGTCAGCGTGAATGCCCGACGGCGACTATGAGCGCTGGTAGGTGACATACAGCCCATTCCTGCCCACGTAGGTGGATCCCGTCCGCGTGTAGGTGCGCCCGGTATTGCCGCGCCAGCTGACGGTGAACGTCACTTCCTTCAAATCCGTCCGCACGGTGCTGATGGTGCGCGTGCAGGTGAAATCATGGCTCACCCCAGGCAGTAAACCAAACTCGAAACCGGCCGCGACGTTGGTCGCTTGATTAGCGGCATCCACCGGTGCACTGGCCGTCGCCGCCATCGCCGAAATCTCGGCCCAATTTTTCAGGCGGACGACATCGATCTGGCCATGGATGATTTGGGCGGCGACCGTTTGTTTGCGCGATACATCCAGCATCTCGGAGCCGGACACAATTGCCTGGATCATACCCACGATCGCGAGCGCCAGCACGGCGGCCGCAAACATGACTTCCACCAACGTGAAAGCACTACTATCGCGAAACTCGCGCGTTTTTCGTCTCATGGGTGGGAGCCGTAGGGTCGAAGCCCCATATTCCATAATCCAAGAGTTTGCGTCAAGGCTTGGCAGCGTGGAAGTACGAAACAATTCTACGTAGCCACCGCAATTGAAGCGCCATCATTGGGTGACTTACTCGTATTATATGAGGTGTCTATCATCATAAAAGACCTGCTTTCTACCCATGGTTGTCGCAAATAAATAGCTGTGTTTGCCGGACCGTGATGCCCTGAAACGGCTGATTCGCAGGGTGAAAGCCTGATGGCCCGCCGCATGGCGCGGCAGTAAAGTGGCGCGCCCTGCCCCAGCGCCTCTAGCACGAACCGAGCCACCCTTGACAGACGGTCCTCATCACCCGTGATACGTTGGTATGCCCCACGCCGGCCAACGAATTCTCATCGCGGATGACCAGCCCGACGTCCTCGAGGCGCTGCGACTGTTGCTGAAAAGTGAAGGCTACCCCACGGAAGCCGCAAAATCTCCGGGCGCCGTGCTGAAAGCAGTCGAGTCGAGCGACTACGCGCTCGTGTTGATGGATCTCAATTATGCGCGGAACACGACGAGCGGGCAGGAAGGCCTCGAGCTTCTTCAAAAACTCTGGGCGGACTGCCCGAAGGCGTGTTCGAGAGCGAACTGTTCGGTCATGTGCGGGGCGCATTCACCGATGCGAAAAACGATCGCGCCGGTCGCTTCGAACTGGCCGATGGCGGCACGCTGTTCCTCGACGAAATCGGCAACATTCCGCTGAGCCAGCAGGCCAAGATTCTTCGCACCATCGAAACGGGAGAGTACGAGCGCGTCGGCTCCTCCCGCACGTACCACGCCAGCGTCCGTCTCGTGTCCGCCACCAACGCGGATCTCAGCGCAGAAGTTGCGGCCGGCAAATTCCGCCAGGATCTGCTTTTTCGGCTGAACACGATTCAGCTCCATCTGCCGCCCTTGCGCGAGCGCCGCGATGCTGAAAAGTCCGCGGCGCGTCTCCGACTGGGAGGACGACATGCGCAGCGGGCTCGAGATCATCGAGACGCGGGCTGAAAGTCTGGGGCGGTTCATGCAGGCCTATGCCCGGCTCGCGCGATTGCCCCAACCCACCCTCGCGCCCACCGCGCTGCGCCCGCTGGTCCAACGTATCGTCGCTCTGGAGACGCGCCTCCCGGTCGATATTCTCGATGGTCACGCTGGCCTGCGACGCCGCCCAAATCGAACAACTCGTCATCAACCTGCTCAAAAACGGCGTCGAGGCGGCGCAAGAACAGCGCGCGGGCGGCCCCGCGCGGTTGGTGCG
>JBBRCR010000514.1:0-6100 GCA_038204695.1 Opitutales bacterium
GTCCATGAAGGCAAAGGGGAAGCAGGACGTCGGGGACGTTGAGGAGCCGTTCGCGCTTCGGCAAGGGCACAGTTGACCGAATCGCAGAATCGCGTTGCCCGCGAATTGCCGAGGGTGAGACACCACAGCAGTCGGGTTTGCGAGCGGCAGGGCACGGAGCCTTTGACGTGACGCCAAGGTGTGCGCAAACGACTCCAACTTGGAGTCGATGTCAGCCCGACGAGCCGCAGAGTTGAGCGAGGAGTCCGAGTTCCGTTTGCGACAGGCGCCGAACAACCGGCCGCCACGCACCGCGGATTCGCCCACCCCTCCCCGCGACGAGCCTGATGGCATTCTTTGTTTTTTTACCCGGAAATGGCGGCACAATCTTCCCGGGCCCCGGTCTTCCCTTTCACTCCATCATGGCGTTTCCCATTCCACAATTCCGGCCTCCGCCGCTTCCCGAGCCGACTCCCATCGTGCGCGTGGTTGCGCGCGAAGATGTCGCGTGGAATCGGTCGATTTTCAAGGCGCCTCTACTTGTGGTCCAGCCGAACTTCTTCGCGCTGGAAACTGTGATGGAAAGTCTCGGGCCCATGCTCACGACCGACCGGTAATTCCGGAAGGGTTTCCCGTGGACGCCACTCGCGCGACCCGATCAGCGCAGTATCCACGAATCAGCTCCACAATCTCTTCGCAGCGGAAGCGCCCCAGAGTGTGTTCAGCCAATTCGCTGCCGGTAAGTAACAACACCTAGCGGCAGCGCCTCGCCAAGGCATGGCTCATTCCCATGCTGGGCCCATCGAACGTTCAGCTGCCATGACTGCCCCTGTCGCGGTGTCTGCTGCTCCCGCAGTTGACGCGGTTTTGCCGCGCACGCGCGATCATCCGATCGAGGTACAAACGCGGATTGAGCTGGTATCCATAGGTTACCGGGAGCTTATGGCCAGCACGCTCGGGTCCGGCGCCGCGGCCATCGCGTTTGCCGCAGCCCTGACCAGCCAACCGGACGAGCCGGCCGCGTGGTGGTGGCTCGCGGCGATGATGGGCATTACTGCTTATCGCATCGGGCTGGCGCTGGCCTTCAAACGCGCTCAGCCGGCATCAAAGGAGTTTCGCGGTTGGGCCCTCCACTACGTCATCGCGACGACGGCAACGGGCGCCGGCTGGGGCGCGAGCACGTGGTTGTTTCACACGCTCGAACCCGGCAATCCTTTGGGGATATTCCATGTGCTGCTGCTCGCCGCACTGACGGCCGGTTCGGCGCGGATGCTCCTCGCGATGCGCAAAGGCAGTGTCGCGTACATCCTCGCGATCATGGGACCGCTTGTCGTCCGCTTTTCGGCCAACGCCGACATGTGGGGCTATGTGCTCGCGGGCACCGTCATCGCTTTTGCGGCGTATATTTTGTCGGTCACCCGACACAATCACCGGACGCTTTCGGAGGCGCTTTCGATGCGCTTCGAGCGTGAGGCGCTGGCCAATGAGCTGACCGCCGAAAACGCGCGGCGCGAGGCGCGTGAGCTGGAACTTCATGATGCGCGTTTACGGGCGGAGTCCGCCAGCCGCGCCAAGGGAGAATTCATTGCCACCATCAGTCACGAGATCCGCACACCGATGAATGGCGTCCTCGGCATGCTGCGGGTTGTCCGGGACACATCGCTCACACCCCAACAGCAGGACTATCTCAAGACCGCCTCGGATTCGGCGGAGTCGCTGCTTCTGCTGCTCAATGACGTGCTTGATTTTTCAAAGATTGAGGCCGGACGGCTCGAGCTCGAGTGTGCGCCATTTCCTCCGGCGACGACGGTGCGGGCGGTGAACGATTTGCTGCTGGCGCGCGCGCGCGACAAGGGCCTGCAATTCGAAGTGCACCTCGGAGACAATCTCCCGGGCGTCATCCTCGGCGATGCCACGCGGCTGCGGCAGATTCTCGTCAACCTCCTCGGCAACGCCATCAAGTTCACCGAGCGGGGACGCGTCGATTTGATGGCCACGTGCGTCGAACGCACGTCCCACCGGGCCGTGCTGCACTTCACCGTCACCGATACCGGGATTGGGATTGATTCCGCCGCTCTCGAGCGACTCTTCAAGCCGTTCACGCAGGCAGACACATCGATGAGCCGGCGCTACGGCGGCACCGGTCTCGGGCTGGCGATCTCGATGCGACTCGCGAAAGCCATGGGCGGAGTGCTCCAGGTGCAGAGCACCATGAACCAAGGCACGACCTTCCGGCTAATCCTGCCCTGTGATCTACCGGAAATACCCGCCCTCGCGCGACCGCAGGAAAGAGCGCGATTCGCCGCCCCGACACTTAAAGGCAAGGTGCTGGTGGTCGAAGACGATCCCGTTAATCAACAGGTGATTGAGCTGTTCCTGAAGAAGTTGACCGTAAGCCCCACCTTTGCTTCCGACGGCGAGGCGGCAATCACGGCCGCGACATCGGAGCACTTCGACGTCATCCTGATGGACTGCCAGCTCCCGGGCATCGACGGATTGGAAGCGACGCGTCGGATTCGCCGGCACCTGGGCGACTCTCCTCTGACGATCATCGCGTTGACCGCCAACGCGAGTACCCAGGCACGCGAAGCATGCCTCAGGGCCGGGATGAACGATTTTCTGAGCAAGCCGGTGCGGTTCGAAATTCTGGCCACCGTACTTCAGCGGCATCTGTCGGCAGCGTGAGCGCACTTTACTTTTCTGGTACGAGCCACACGAGCCGCGCGTCCGCGCCGGGAGCCTGGGCCAGAGTCCTGGCCAGGAAAACCAGCAGCGGGTCGACCTCGTGATCGATTTGCCAAGGTGGATTAACGATCAACAATCCGCAGCCTTTCATCTTCAACGCGGACGATTCGCCGGCCACCATCAATTCGGCGGTCAGCGTCGGCGGCAGATCGAGTGCCCTGAGGGCGGCGAAAAAATCGTTCACCCGCGCCCGCCACGTCAGCGGATACCACACCGCAAACACCGCGCCGCGTTGGCGCTCCAGCCCGTTGGCGAGTGCCTGGACAATCGTCGCAAATTCGTCCTGCGCCTCGAAAGGTGGATCAATTAACACCACCGCGCGGCGCTCCGGCGCCGGGAGCATGGCGCGAACGGCGACGTAACCATCCATCTCCTGCACGGATGTTCCGGACGACAGGGCGAATTCATCACGCAGGGCCGCCGCCTCGGCCGGATGCTGCTCACAGAACGCGAGCCGATCCTGGATTCGCGAGAGCATTTGCGCGAGCCACGGTGAGCCGGGATAAAACCGGACGGCGGGGCCGGGGTTCGCGTGGCGGCGGTCGAACTCGCGAACGAGCGCGACGTACTCGGCGATGCCAGCAGGCAGGTCATTGCGCCCCAGGAGCCGCCCCAGCCCATCCGGCCATTCCGGCTGGCGCGCCAGCGAATCGCCACTGGCCGCTCGCTCCAGGTCGTACCCGCCGCGCCCGGCATGGGTGTCCAGATAAAGAAACCCCTTCTCCTTTTTCTGCATGGCGCGAAGCAGGCGGATGAGGAGGACGTGCTTGAAGACATCGGCAAAATTGCCGGCGTGAAACAGATGCCGGTAGTTCATGGGTCACTCTTCACGATTGTCCCGCGTTGACGTGGCAAAAGATTCGGCCGCGGGACGGTTGCCGTTTCGCGCGCTGCTCCACCCCGCCGCACCATGGGCCACGCTCAAGAGCCGAACGGGATCTTCACCACCGCTTTGCGCACAAGTACCGGAGCGGCCCGCACGCGCAGCGTCGGCATGTGCGCATCGGTGGGAAAGAAAATCGCGACTTGCCCGGGAAACACGCGGAAGAGTGATGCATCGGTGCTGTCCTCGTAGATAATCAAATCGCGATCCGCCTCGTAAGGCTGGCGCACGGTCATGCGCGCAATATCGGCCACCTCCATCAGTTCCTCGCCGTCCAGGACGACCTGTACATCGATGACCTTCCGGTGCGATTCGAAGTAGCCTTCGGCCCGGAGTTTCGATTCGAACGCCTGCTCGATCACCAACGCCCCGCCCCCAAGATCAATTTTCTTCGCCTCGCCGGCGGCAACCGCACGGACACGAGCCTGGACCGGCGACCCCTCGCGCAGCAGTTCCTCGACGTAGGCAAAGGCCGTTGAGAATCCGTCCGTGCGGGGCACCTGCGTGCGAACCGACTCGAGGGAACCATAGAGAGCCATTCGGGGGATTCAGTCGCTGCCCCGCCGGCTGGCAAGCTGCGAAACGCCGCCCCGCACCGGCTTGCGCTTGGGTCCGAATGTGGTTTCTCTCCTGCCCCACCCCATGAAAAACTCCTGCCTCTACATGCTTGTCGCAGCCAGCCTCGCGCCGGTCGCGTTTGCCGCCTCCCCGTTCGAGGGAAAAGTAACCTTCAAGATGACGTCAGGGCGCAATGCCCCCCAGGAAATGCGTTATGCGATCAAGGGGGACAAGGTGCGGATCGAGATGGCGGGCCAGAAGGAAATGGGCGGGATGATCATGGACATGACCAAGAGCGAAATGGTCATGCTCATGGACGAACAGAAGATGTACATGGTGATGCCCATCAACGAGGGTGCCGCGCAGGGCAGGAAATCCGGGCCCGAGCCCACGCTGGAGAAGACGGGGGAGACGGAAAAGATTCTCGGCTACACCGCGGAAAAATACATTTCGACGCATGAGGGCACCAAGACCGACCTCTGGCTCTCCGAGGGGTTGGGCGCGTTCGCGGCCTTCCGCCCGAACGCCACGGGCGGCCGTAGTGGCCGCGGGAATACGCCTCCCCCCGGATGGGAACGGGCGCTCGCCGGAAAGCCGCTGTTTCCGCTGCGGGTCGTCGGCCATGACAAGGCCGGCAAGGAAAATTTTCGGATGGAAGCGACCGCCATCGACAAGCAGGCGTTGCCCGACGGCATGTTTGCCCCGCCCGCCGATTATCAGAAATTCGATATGGGCGGCATGGGCGGGATGGGGGAAATGATGCGCGGGATGATGCCCGGCATGCCCAAGCGATAACGCGTCAGCTCTTCTCCGGCGCCGGCGGTTTCGGGCGAGTGAAAGTCTCGCCGGTAATCCGGGGGTTCGGATCGATGCGTTCGATCTTCGTCTGCTGGGTGACTTTCCCATCGACCATCATCGTGATCTCGTGCGCGATAAGTACGCCATCGACCGGCCGGAAATCATCAAACCTGGTGGCGATCTGAAGCGGCCGGCCGCCGACACTCTTCCGCTGCTCGACCCGCAGCACAATCAGGAACGTCTCGGGATCAAGCAGGAGCGAATACGTCTGCGTCATGTTTCGGGTGACGAGCAGCCGCGGCAACTTCCGGCCGTCGAGTTCAACTTCGCCCGCATAATCGCAGGAGAAACCGCGGGACTCGCCGGCGACCAGAGGATCATCGAATTCGGCATCGCCCAGGAAGGTATTCACGTTCTGCTCCGCCATGGCTCGGTACCGCGGTGGCCACGTACCCGTGTCGAATTCCCACGGCGGCTCAACCCCATCCGTCGCCTGCACAAGCGTGCGACCATCATTTCCCGTTTCAAGCCTCACCCGGTTTGGCCGCGCGGCATACATCGTGAAACGGAGCCGTTTTCCGCCGGTCGTCACCAGGCCGCTCGCGCGCATCGCGGCAAGCGCGGCGATCCGTTCGGGACCGCCCATGGCTTGGACGTGGATTCGCGCGAGGTCCCCGGCGCGATCCGCCCTCGCGTCCACCACACCCAGCATGACGGACGCTGCCATGATAAATACACGCACCGGCAAACGCATTACCGCGCAGTCGAGCGGTCCGGCGGCACCCATGACAAGGCATTTTCAACGCGGTGTTGCCCCCGCCGGGTGCACCCGCCAGTGCTCGACGCACGTGCCTCGGCCCCTCACACGAATCTTTTCAGACGTCCATTATGGCGACCGCGCCAGCCTCGTGGACAATCTCACGCAACTCCGTCCACTCACGGCCGGCATCGACCAGTTGATCCTGAACGGGGACACGCTGGACACACGGGCCGGACCGCTGCCCACCCATACCCAGACGTGTCGGGAGGAAGTTCAGGCGTTCACCGCCCGCGCACCTGACGCCACGATGCTGTCCGGCAATCACGATCCCGAAAACGCGCAGCATGTCGCCGCCCTGAGAGACGGTCAGGTGATCG
>JBBRCR010000515.1:0-6094 GCA_038204695.1 Opitutales bacterium
CGTCAGGCCCATGTGCAGCCCCCACGCGGCAATTCCAATGAAGACCACGGTGGGGCCGCGGCCGAAGGCCAGCAACCCGTCGGCCACGATCATCACAATGCAGCCCAGCACGAGCAACCGGTGGCGCGGTATCCGGTCCGATAGGACGCCAGCGGGATAGGCCGATAGCACATAGGCGAGATTCATGACCACGAGGGCCAGCGGCGCGTAGGCGTCCCGAAGGCCCGCCGATTGCGCGCGCAACACGAGGAATGCCTCGGAGAAACGCGTCAGCGTGAATAAGACGACCACCACCGCCAGCCGCCAAAACGCGGGCGAAAACGTGCGCCAGTGAAATCCCGCGAGTGGATTGGGCCGCTGGGTAGCGGGGCGGACCGCCGCCGGCTCATGCACCGCGAACACCAAAATACTCACCGCGATAAACGCGGGCAGCGTCGCGAACCAGAAGACGCTGCGCACGCGATCGGCGAACCAGACCATCAGGCCCATGGCGGCCAGCGGCCCGATAAATGCCCCGACCGTATCGAGTGTTTGTCGGAGTCCGAAGGCGGCGCCCCGCTGTTCAGGTGCCGTCAAATCCACCACGAGCGCATCGCGCGGCGCGCCGCGAATGCCCTTTCCGATGCGGTCGATGAATCTCGCCACGAACACCGTCACCACACTGTCCGCGAGTGGGAACAACGGCTTCGTCAGTGCGGCCATGGCGTAACCGAGGACCGCGAGCGGTTTTCGCCGGCCCAACCGATCGGACAACATTCCGGAGAATAGCTTCGTGATTGCCGCGGTGCTTTCAGCGATGCCCTCGATCAAGCCCAGCGCGGCTGCGGTCACTCCCAGGGTTCCCACAAGAAAGATCGGCAGCAGCCCATGAATCATCTCCGACGAGACATCCATGAACAGGCTCACGAAGCCCAACGCCCACACGCCGCTCGACAGGCGGCCCGGCGTGGTGACGGCACGATTTCGAGCGTCCAAAGCCATCGAGACTGACGGTTACCGCTTCTCGAGCGACCTGAGTTCAATCTTTCGAAACCACACCGGCTGACCTTCGGCCTGGAGAGCGATGTGGCCGGAGCTCAGCTGCAGATTGCCACCCGCCTCGAGCAGGTCGGTCGCGGGGGCGTTGTTGTTCGTCGGATCGAGTTGCGGGCGCTGATAACGCAGGACCTCCACGCCGTTGATGCGGTGGATGATCTCCTCGTTGCCGCGCACTTCCACTTCAGCCTGCACCCATTGTTCAGGCGGGAACGTCGGCGCGGAAGATTTCACGATGTGTTTGGTGACCAGTTTTCCAGCGATCTCCACATGCGTCCCGGGCGTGCACAGGTTGGCGGTGGAGCGCTCGCCCCGGCCTTCATCCGCCAGAAACTGCATCTCCAGACTCGAGGGGAACCCCTGATCAAAACGCATGCTTTGCGGCGGCTGGGCATGCACCATCACGCCGCTGTTCAAGTTCACGTAGCTCGGCGCATCGGCCATCATTTTGCCGACGAACCGATATTCCAGCCGTAGTATATAGTGCGAGTACGCGAGGTTGGTGAAGAGATGCCCGAAGCGGCCGTCGAATTTGTCGTAACCGTCGTAACTCACCTTGAGGATTCCATCCTCCACGCGGAAAGTATCGGCGAAGTTCTCCCCGAGCGGCCGCTTCGCGATCTTGATGGTCCAGCCGTCGAGATTCCGGCCATTAAAAAGCGGAACCCAGGTCTGTTCGGCTCCGCGCGCGGAAGAAACCAGCAATAGAACGAGACCGGCTGCTGCGACCAGAAAACGAGGAGAGATGCGCATGGGGCGAGTGTGGCGTCGCGGCGATGAATTCCAACCACAAGCTGGATCGTTTCGACCGCACGACGCCGATTGAAGCGTCGAGGTATATCCCTCTCTGCAAACCCAGAGTTCAACCGCGAATGGATGCCAATAAACGCGAATTCAAGTCAGCGACTCGGAGGAGGCCGACGCATTCCCTTCACGTTCATTCGCGGGAGCGAGCGAATCCATTGCGGGGGAGCGCAGACGTGACCGTTCATTGGCTGCGAGCGCCAGCGAGTGGATTCGCGTCTGCAAATTGTGATTCATCCACTCGCTGGCGCTCACAGCCACGAAGTGCACCGGCTTTTCAGGATTGCTCCATGTCCGGGCATTCGCGTTTATTCGCGTCCATTCGCGGTAAAAATCAGGCCCGCCTGTTCCGTCGTCTGCGCGAAGCGCCTCGCTGGAAGATTGTTTGCAAAGATTTCAGCTGCCGCTTTGTAGGTCCTGCGGGCCGCGGGCGAGCGATCGACCATCGCGGCCCGGGCGGTTTTCGCCCGCATACCAACAAACCTCGCTTTCCCCATCGGCGCTTCTCATGAAACACCACCTTGCCTTCGCGTTGCTCGCCACGCTTGCGCTCCCGCCCGCCCTGACGGCCGCTGACGAGGATGTCGTCAACCTCTCGCCCTTCGTGGTCTCGACCGCGGGCGACGAAGGTTACCGCGCCGCGAACACGCTCTCGGGCACCCGAATGAATGCGAGCCTCCTCCATACGCCCGCGGCCGTATCGGTGCTCACCAAGGAGTTTCTCGACGACATTGGAGCCGAGAATGTCCTCGACATGCTGAAGTTCGCGCTCAGTTCCGAACACGAGCGGACCGATCCGGCCGGCGGCGTCCAGCAGGCGTTTGATGTGCGCGCGACCATCCGCGGGTTCACCGAGTCCGTCATTTCGCGCGATTACCTGCCCAACATGGTCGAGGGCCGCGGGATCCTCGCATCGGATCGCTTCAACGTCGATCGCGCCGACGTCAGTCGCGGACCAAACTCCATCTTGTTCGGCGCGGGCCGGCCGGGCGGAGCGCTCAACCTGACGTCCAAGCGGGCGATCCTGAATGGCCGGCAGAAAACGACCACGCTCACGGTGGGCAGTTACGACAAGAAGCGCAGCGAACTGGATTTCGCCTTCCCGCTGATCAAAGACAAGCTCGCCCTCCGCACCAACGGGGTTTGGGAGGACCGCGAAGGCTGGTTCGAGTTCGAGATGCTGAAACAGCTGGGCATGGCCGTCGCCGCGACGTATCAGCCGTTCAAACACACGCAAATTCGCGCCGGCGTGGAACGGATGGTTCGCGATCAGGTGATGGGCGGAAACTTTCCGCATGCCGATTTCGGTTACTCGCGTTGGGTCAAGGGCGGCTCGCCGCTCGCCTCCAATCCGCTCCTGCCGTTCACAAATCCCGCCCCGACGCTCATGCGCTCGACCAACACCCTGCAGGTCATTTACGCGCCGCAGGTCCGGCCGGAGCCGTATCGTGTCTCCACCACCGGCGCGGACATGCGTCCCGACCTCGCCGGCAACCAGCCCACGGGCTTCTGGGAAACGATCAGCGGCGGTGCCGCCCCCGCGGGCAATACGGTGGACGATCCGCACTACGGCCAGGTCATACCCGCCAACGCGTACCTCGCGGGCCCGGGCCGCGATGCCAACTTCAACTACACTCTGTACTCGATCTTCCTCGATCAGCGGGTCGGTCCGGTGAATCTTGAATTTGGATACAACCGCACCAATTACTACCGCGGGTTCACCCAGCCCTCGGCCAACGCCATCGGCGATCTGAATCCCGTTCTGCCCGGCGCCTACTATGCCGACGGCGACTCCGCGGTCACGGGCGGCCGGAACCCCGGCACGTTGCTGCCCGACATCGGGCGGGCCAATCCGTTCGTCGGTCTGCCGTACGTGCAGTCCCAGGTGACACAGCAGCAATTCGACCAGCGCAGCGAGTCGATGCGGGCCACCGTGGGATACGAGTTTGACCTCACGAAGCGCCATGCCTGGTTCGGCCGGCACAGCGTCGCCGGTTCCTGGCAGCACAACGACAACGTTTTTGGCAACGGCACGATGGGCGAGTACAACCTTGCCCCGAACAACGCCCAGCCGATCGACTCGGCGACCAACATCATCTTCCGGCGCACCTATCTCGATTTCTGGAGTACCGGAGGACGCCGCGGCGCCCTCGATCCCTGGGAAAATCCGATCCCCGAGGGGCCCGAAATGAAGGCGGCGTTCGTCTGGAACAACGCGCATCCGTGGAACAAGACCGAGAGCAGGAGCTGGATGGTGGCGACGCAGAGCCGCTTCGCTCGCGACCGTTTCGTCCTGACGGCCGGGTACCGGCGGGAGAAAATCGAGAACAACAATGCATCCATCGGTGGCGCGCGGCTGCCCAACTCGACCAATCTCTGGCAGACGCGCCCGTACATGTTCGACCCTGCGACGATCGCCGCCTTCACCGGGGCGACGAAAACGTTTGGCGCCGTGGTCATGCCGCTGACCTGGCTGGGTTTCTCGTACAACCAGTCCGAAAGCGTTTTCCCGCAGAGCAACTTCACCGATGTGCTGGATCGTCTGCTCGTCCCCAGCAAAGGGGAGGGGCGCGATTACGCGGTTCGCCTCAACCTGCTCGGCGGCCGGCTCTACACGAGCGTGAGTACGTATCGTAACATTGGACACGATCAGTTTCACGACGTCACCAGCAACACGCTGCGCGGCCAGGGAATTCCCGCGCTCAACGCCGTGATCAACACCCTCGTGCGCACTGGCCAGCCGCTGCCGGCGAGTCTCACCGCGTTGGGCATCACCCAGGTCGGTACTTCGAAATATCGCGAAACCGTGAGTGGCGACGGGCGTGGCACCGAGATCGAGGTCACCGGCCGGCTCGCCCCCGGCTGGAGTGTTTCGCTCAACTACGCGCGGCCGAAAATCGCCCACACCAACCTGGCGCCCAGCATGGCCGGCTTTCTCGCCGAAGTAAAAAACGCGTGGGATGGCAACCCGTCGCCGCTCGATGCGACGCCGGGAACGATCGCGACCTTCGTCCGCACGCGCGACGGCACGCCCTCGCGTGATTTCGTGCTCAACCCCGCCACATTCAACGACGCGTTCGACTATGCGACGTCGCTGCTGGATCTCGTTTACCGCGGGACCGGGAAGCCACCGCTCTCGTTCGTCGGTGAGTCATTCAACGCCTTCACGAGCTACCGCTTTCCCGAAGGCGCGCCGTCGCTGATTCGGCGTGCGCGGGTCGGGTTCGGCGCCAATTACCGCGGACCGGCGGTCATTGGTTTCGCCGCGGAGGACAACACTCCGATCCTCGGCCGCAGCACCCTCATCTACAATCTGATGATCGGACGGCAATTTCGCATCCGGCGCGGTCAGTCGCTCGATGTGCAGCTGAACATCGAGAACCTGTTCAAGCAGGAGGATCTGATCCCGTACTCAGCCGTGGCGCCGGGCAATGTCGTCCGTTACCTCCTGCCGCGAGTACGCAACACGTGGACCGTCCGCGCGACGTATACGTTTTAGTCCGAAAAATTCGCACTGCGGCTCGAGGGCCGCAACCAAACCATTTCACAGGAGGTAGCGGAGGAAGCATTCGCACCGGTGCGCCAGATCAAACCCGGTGACGCTTTGCAGCAGCACGGTGAGATTCGGTTTGTTGCGCAGAATCGAGCGAATCGGCTGCGCGATCTCCGGCGCGGACAGACCGGCCGTGGCCACCTGATAAAGCAGCGGTTGGAAGAGATGGTGGTTCTGCCGATCCACCACCGTGACCTGGGCATGCGGATGAGCGAACGCCTGGCAGAAAGTCAGTCCGCCAAACCCGGCACCCAGCACCACCACCTGTGGGCGGCTTCTATTGTTAGCGTTCATGGTCTAAAACTTCGAGCCTCCCGCCGGATGCAAACGGGTCGGCGCGTGACGGTCCGGCGTGGTTGGCTGCGCCTCTTCTCCGACTGAATCTCATCTCCGCCCGACCGTGCGGATGCCGTAAACACAGCGGCGGGCGCCCGCCAGCATATGCTCCGTCCGCTCGATTACGGCGTCCTCTCCCAGGATCGCCTGGAAGACCTCGAGCTCGGCGTCGCAGAGCTTGGAGCAGACCGTGGCCGCTGCGCAAATGGGGCAGTGGTTCTCAATCAGGAGGAATGAGCCGTCGGGCTGGCGCTGCACTTCCGCCATGTAGCCTTCCTCGTTACGGAGGGAAATTAACTTCTTCAGCCGATTTTGCAGCGAGGCGCGAGCCGGGATGAGGGATCGGTAGGTCTCGATCTGCTGCTG
>JBBRCR010000516.1:0-6071 GCA_038204695.1 Opitutales bacterium
ATCGGGTTTGGCCGGTCCCTGTTCCTCGCGCAAAGCCGCAAAGGCGCAAAGAAAACTCATCTGGTTGTTGGGTGATCTAAATTCCTAGATTTTAGATGCCCGATTTCACGACTTTGCGCCTTCGCGGCTTCGCGCGAGCCCCTGTCTTGATCGGCCCACGCGAAGTCGCAAAGCCGGGAAGCGCGAGATATGCACGCAGCACGACAACAGACACAGACATAGTACGACAGATGGGCACAGATTCAGAGCGCTACCCTCACGCACATTTTCTTTGCGCTTGGCGGCGTCCCGCCCATTTTTCCGCTCACCCACGAAACGCCCCGTCGCTGCCCCCCCCGGCAACCGCCGGTGTGAATCTTTCCCCATGCCTTCTTTGCCTGTTTCCGCGAGCGCTCGCTCCGCTGTTGCCCCGCTGCGCAAAATCGTGCGCCAACTCCCCGGCGGAAGGCCATGGTCGGTATTCTCGCTCGCATTCGCAGTCGCCGGCGCCCCCGTCCCGGCGTTGGCGTCGCCCCTGACCCAGCCGGCGGACGGCTCCAAGCCGCTGACCTCGCTTGTCGACTCGTATTGCCGCGACTGTCACGACGACGCCGCGCGCAAGGGCACGTTGTCGCTCGAGGGCATCGATTTCTCCCGCCCCGCGAGTCACCCTGAAATCTGGGAACGGGTGGTCCGTCAGCTCGATCACCGACAGATGCCGCCCATCGGCGAAGCGCGCCCGGATGATTCCGAGTACAACGCCGTCGTCGCCCATCTTCGTTCCGCTCTGGATCGCGGGGCGGTGGAAAATCCCAACCCGGGTCGCACCGACACGTTGCGGCGGCTGAATCGCACGGAATATCAAAACGCCATTCGCGATCTGCTCGCTCTGGAAATCGACGCCACGACGCACCTGCCGAATGACGAGCCGAGTCATGGTTTCGACAACGTCACCGTGGGCAATCTCTCGCCGACCCTCCTCGAACGGTATGTCACGGCCGCGCAAAAAATCGCCCGGCTCGCCGTGGGCGCGCCCGCGAAGTTTCCCAGCGGCGACACTTTTCGTATCCGCCCCGACCTTACCCAGGAGGAACACGTCGAAGGTCTGCCAATCGGCACCCGCGGCGGTACGCTCATCCCGTATGTGTTTTCCCAGGACGGTGAATATGAAATTCAAATCCGGCTCGCCCGCGATCGGAACGAGCAGGTCGAAGGATTGCGAAAGCCCCACGACGTGGAAGTCCTCATCGATCGCGAACGCGTGAAGTTGTTCACGGTCAAGCCTCCCGGCGCCGACAAAAACGCCGAGAGGGTCGACGCCCATCTGAAGTTTCGCGTGAGCGTCCCGGCCGGGCCACACGACGTTGGCGTCACGTTCATCAAGGACCCGTCCGTCGTGCTCGAGACCGAGCGGAAGCCGTATGTGGCGCGTTTCAACATGCACCGGCACCCGCGCACGGCGCCCGCGCTTTATCAGGTTTCCATCACGGGACCCTTCGACGCCAATGGTTCGGGCCGCACGCCGAGCCGTGAGGCGATTTTCGGCGCGGTCCACTCAGCGCCCAACACCCTCGCCGAACAGGAGAGCGCGGCGCGTCAGATTCTCTCGAAACTCATGCGCCGGGCATATCGCCGTCCGGTGAGCGACGACGATCGGCGGAAGCCGATGCAGTTCTTCCGCGAGGGCAGCGCGGAAGGCGGCGGATTCGAGGCGGGCGTGGAGAACGCGGTGAGCGCCGTGCTCGTGAGCCCGAACTTTCTCTTTCGCGTCGAGGAGGATCCACCGGGTCTGGCGTCCGGCACTCCCTATCACATCAGCGATCTCGAGCTCGCTTCGCGACTTTCGTTCTTCCTCTGGAGCAGTGTGCCTGACGACACGTTGCTGGAGGCGGCGATCCGTGGTGATCTGCGCCGGCCGGAACGCCTCGAGCAACAGGTCCGGCGGATGCTCGACGACCCGAGATCGGCGAGCCTGGTGACGAACTTTGCCGCGCAGTGGCTGCACCTGCGCAGTCTGGAGTCCGCGACACCGGATCTGCGGCGCTTCATCGATTTCGACGACAATCTCCGCCAGGCGTTCCGCCGGGAAACCGAACTTTTCTTCGAGCATATCCTGCGCGCCGATCGGCCCGTCACCGAACTGCTCGCGGCCGACTATTCGTTCGTGAACGAGCGGCTCGCGAAACACTATGGCATTCCCCACATCTACGGCAGCCACTTCCGTCGCGTTTCCTTCGGCGACGATCCGGCGCGCCAACGCGGCGGATTGTTGCGTCAGGGCAGCGTGCTCACGGTCACGTCGTACGCGACGCGGACCTCGCCCGTGATTCGCGGGAAATGGGTGCTCGACAATTTGCTCGGCATGCCGCCGCCGCCACCGGCGCCCGATGTGCCGGCACTGGACAGCAACGAAACGATTTCGGCGAAGCTCACGGTGCGCGAGCGGCTTGCCGCCCATCGCGCCAATCCGGCGTGCGCCAGTTGTCACAATCTCATGGATCCGATCGGCTTCGCGCTCGAGAACTTCGATGCGGTCGGCCGGTGGCGGACGACCGAGGAGGGCCGGCCGGTGGACAACTCGGGCGGCTTCGCCGACGGCAGCGAGTTTTCCGGCGTCGCCGGCCTCGAGCGCGCGCTGCTGAAGCGGCCGGATCTGTTCGCCGGCGCGGTCAGCGAAAAACTGCTCACCTTCGCGCTCGGCCGCGGCGTGGAATATTATGACGGGCCGGCGGTGCGCGAAATCGTGCGGCGCGCCGGCGCGGAGAAATTCCGTTTTTCAGCCCTGATTATTGGCATCGTCAACAGCACCCCGTTTCAGATGAGGAAATCCCCATGATTATCACCAAGAAAGCTCTTCCACGTCGGACCTTCCTGCGCGGTGTCGGTGCCACGCTCGCGCTGCCGCTGCTCGATGCGATGATTCCGGCTGCGACGGCGTCGACCAAAACGGCGGCGCGTCCGATCCGGCGACTGGGTTACGTTTTCATGCCGATGGGCTGCGACCAGTCGCGTTGGACTCCGAGCGAGACCAACGGAAGGATCGGCGAACTCTCGCCCATCCTCAGCTCACTCGGCGCGATGAAGGAGCACATCACCGTGATCAACAACCTCGAGCTGCGGAACGCCTACCCCGGCTCGCATGCGACGTCGAACGCGGCGTTCCTGAGCTGCGCGAAGGCCAAACACACCGAGAGCTCCGACTTTTACCTCGGGATCACCGCCGACCAGATCGCCGCGCAACAAATCGGCCACGAGACGCAGCTCCCCTCGCTCGAGCTGTCGATGGACATGCTGCAAACGGCCGGGCAGTGCGACAACGGCTACGCGTGTGTTTATCAGAATAATCTTTCCTGGTCATCGCCCACGACGCCGCTGCCCTCCGAGGCACATCCGCGGATCGTGTTCGAGCGGCTCTTTGGCGAAGGCGGCGGCCTGGCGGAACGCCGCGCGGCGCTGCGCCGGCGCGCCAGCCTGCTGGACCTGCTCACCGAGGACATCGCGAGCCTGCGGCGGCGCGTCGGCCCGGCCGACCAGGCGAAAATCAACGAGTATCTCGACACCGTCCGTGAAGTGGAACGCCGTATTCAGAAAGCGGAGTCCAACGTGGTCGACAATCCGCTCCCCGATCTCGATCGGCCGCTGGGCGTTCCCGCCGCCTACGCCGACCACGCCCGGCTGATGTTCGATCTCCAAGTGCTGGCGATGCAGGGCGACATCACGCGCGTCGTCAGCTTCCAACTGGCGCGCGAGACCAGCAACCGCACGTATCCGGAAATCGGTGTGCCCGATCCCCACCACCCGCTTTCGCACCACGGCAACGACCCGGACAAGATCGCGCGCATGGCAAAGATCAACGCGTTTCACGTGTCGCTCTTCGCCTACTACCTCGAGCGGCTGAAGGCGACGCCGGACGGCAACGGCTCGCTGCTCGATCATTCACTGATTCTCTACGGCAGCGGCATCGGCAACCCGAACATCCACGACCACACCGCGCTGCCGATTATCGTGGCCGGCGGGGCGGCGGGCGGAATGAAGGGTGGCCGGCTCCTGCGTTATCAGGAGCCGGTCCCACTCGCCAATCTCCACCTGACCCTGCTCGAGAAAGTAGGCGTGAAGATCGATTCCTTCGCCGACAGCAACGGCAGGATCACGGAATTGTTTTCACCACTTTCGGTCTGATGCCGGAATACCGAATCTCGGAAGCACCGCCTTTGAACACCGAGCCCGGCTCTCGCGGATGACTTCCGCGTTCTCCTCATCGGCGTCATCTGCGCAATCGGCGGTCGATTGCTGCCGGATCCGCCGCTCTGTCGCCCCTCGCCCGCTTCGATGAATCCTCCCTCAACCAAAACGACGCGGCGGACTTGGACCTTCGCCGGCTGGTGCTTCTCCGCAGCTTGGTGCACGGCCCTGGCCGCTCCGGCCGCCGCGCCATTGGCCGACGCCATTGAGAAAATGGATACCGCGGCGATCCGCGCCTTGATTACCGACAGCAACGTCAATGCCGCGCAGGTCGACGGTATGACCGCGCTGCACTGGGCGGCGCGTCACGACTTAATTGATACGGCAAAGACCCTGCTCGCGGCCGGCGCCAATCCCAAGGCGCCAAACCGCTACGGTGTCACGCCGCTCGCGATCGCCTGCACCAATGGCAATGCCGGCATGGTCACGCTGCTCCTCGAGGCCGGCGCCGATGCGAATGCACCCCAGCGCGGCGGCGAGACGCCGCTGATGACGGCGGCGCGCACCGGGAGACTCGAGGCCGTCAAGGCGCTCCTGGCGCGCGGCGCCGACGTACACGCCGAGCTGCCGCAGGGCCAGACTGCCCTGATGTGGGCGTCCGCCGAGGGGCACACCGCGGTGGTCGAGGCCCTGCTCGCGGCCGGCGCTGATTTCCGCAAGCCGCTCGCCTCCGGCTTTACTCCGCTGCTGTTTGCCGCGCGGGCCGGTCACACCGCCATCGTGCAGCGGCTGCTCGAGGCCGGGGTCGACGTGAACGAAGCGACGCAAGCGGCGAAACCCGCCGCGCGCGGCCCGCGCAAAGGCACGACCGCACTCATCATCGCAATCGAGAACGGACACTTTGAACTGGCCTCGCTATTGCTCGATCTCGGCGCGAATTCCCAGGACATGCGCTCCGGCTACACGCCGCTGCATGTGTTGTCGTGGGTCCGCAAACCCGACCGCGGCGAGGACGAGAATGGACTGCCCGAACCGGAAGGCTCCGGCAATCTCAGCAGCGAACAACTCGTTCGGAAGCTCGTGGCCAGTGGAGCCGACGTGAACGCGCGACTCACCGGCGGCCCCGCGGGGGGCGGCCGGATTGCCCGGAAAGGCTGCACGCCGTTCATGCTCGCGGCGGATACGGCCGACACCCCATACATGAAACTCCTGCTCGAGTTAGGCGCGGATCCGACCATTCCGAACGCCGAAGGCTGCACGCCGATTATGGCCGCAGCTGGATTGGGCACCCGGACGGCCGAGGAGGAAGCCGGCACCGAGGAGGAAGCGATCGAGGCGATCGGGTACCTGCTGAGCCTTGGCGCCGACATCAACGCGGTCTCAGCCGAACGCGGAGACACGGCCATGCACGGCGCGGCCTTCGCCAGTTTTCCAAAAGTCGTCAAGTTTCTCGACGCGAAAGGCGCGAAGATCGACGTGTGGAATCAAAAGAACAAACGGGGTTGGACTCCGTTGCTGATCGCGGAAGGTCACCGCTACGGAAACTTCAAGCCCTCCTTCGAAACGATTGCAGCGATCAAGGATGTGATGCGCGTTCATGGAGTCACGCCGCCGCCACCGATGCCGGCGGTTGCGATCAAGGGTTACGAGGCGCCGGATTAAATTCAGCAGATGCCACGCCCAGCGGTCTCCGTTCACGATCCCTGACGCGGGGACGGCGAATCCCTCGCACAAACGAGAGTTGAAGCGCGGACGACGCCGATAAACGCGCATTCCGTGGCGGCGAGGGGCCGGCGGGGGGGTTTTGGGAAGTGGGCCCAACGCGGGGGCGCGCCGCGCCCAATGATAAACGGGGGCAGATTGTGCAGCCGACCCCCGCGGGGGCAGGCCCCCCCGGGAAGGGGACGCCC
>JBBRCR010000517.1:0-6036 GCA_038204695.1 Opitutales bacterium
GCACGGGCGTCCCGCCCATGAATCACGTGAGGGACAGCAAACGGGACGAAGCGGCCGCACTGTAATCTACACGGCCCTTCATGGGCGGGACGCCCGTGCCACTCCAAACCCATGGGCGGGACGCCCGTGCCACTCCAAACCCACGGGCGGGACGCCCGTGCCACGTCGATCCCGCCCTTTGCTCGTGAGCGCCCGGCCGTATTCGCGTGACTCCTCCGGGCTCGACGCCGCCCGCCCGGTTGCCGCACATTTTCGGAAATCCATTTCACATGCGTGTTCCTTTTCGGCTGATGGCCGCGCTGGTGTGGTCGACCGGCGTCCTGGCGGGAGCAGACTTTTCATCCGTCCGGCCGTTCACGCCGACCGCGGCGCAGCGCGCGCAACTCGACGCGTGGCTGGCGTCACAGGAGTCTTCATACGATCCCGCGGCCGCGATGCTGCAAGCCCGGTTCGGTTCGCCCGGCTACCACACCACGTTGCAGGGTGGCATGGTGCACCGCACCCGCGACTCGCTCGCCTACGCGCTGGCGTTGCTCGATAGCGGCAGCGACGCCCATCGCGCTCGCGCCGCCGCGATCCTGCGCAAGGTCGTGTCGCTTCAGGACACGAATCCGGCGAGCAAAACGTACGGCATCTGGTCCTGGTTTCTCGAGGAGCCGCTGGGCCAGATGAGTCCGCCCGACTGGAACTGGGCGGACTTCTGCGGGGTGTCGCTGCTCCAGGTGGCGCGCGAGCATCGCTCCCGGCTCGCCCCGGATCTCGCGGCCGCCATTGATGCCGCCATCGTGCACGCGGCGAACGCCATCAAGAAACGCAACGTCGGCCCGGACTACACGAACATCGCCCTGATGGGCACCTACGTGACCCGCCTCGCGGGCGAGCATTATGACCGCGCCGATCTGCGGGATTACGGCGCCGATCGGCTCCGGCGTTTTCAGCAGCGCACCCGGGAGATTGGCGGTTTCGCGGAATACAACAGCCCCACGTACACGGTCGTTGCCCTCGCGGAAATTGGCCGGATGCAGCGCGACTTCACGGATCCGGAGCTGGTCGCGATTCTGCGCGAACTCTACGCGATCGCCTGGCAGGAGATTGCGCTGCATTTTCATGTGCCCAGCGGACAATGGGCCGGTCCGCACAGCCGCGCCTATGGCACGCTGGTATCAGGCGGATTTCACGCGTTGCTCGCTCATGCGACCGGCGGGCGATTCACACCGGCCCAGCCAGGCACCACTCCGATCAGCGACTACCGGCTCGAACTCCCCTGTCCGGAGCCGCTCCTGCAATATTTCACCGAAGCAAATCCGCGCACCGTGACGCGCACCTACGGCCGCGGTGAGCCCGACACCATTGGCACGACCGTGCTCACGTCGCACTGGGCGCTCGGCAGCATCAATCGCGGCGACTTCTGGAACCAGCGCCGCCCGCTGCTCGTTCATTTTGGTGACGCGCGGCAGCCCGCGTTTGCACGCGTGCGGGTTCTGCGGGACGGATACGATTTCGCCGCCGCGCAATTTCGATCCGTGCAACGCGACGGTCGCGTGCTGGCCGGCGTGTCGTTTGCGACGGACGGCGGCGTGACCCACGTCAGTCTCGACCGGATGAAGGACGCCACGTTCACCGCGCGCGACCTGCGACTGCGCTTTGAACTGGGCGGCTCGGCCGGAGCCGCCGGCGCCGCCGTGCCCGTCGTGTCCACGGGCGCCGACCGGGTCGTCACTGCCGCGTGCGGCAATATCGCACTGCGCCTGGCGGTTCCTTTCGGCGTGTTCGGCTCGAAGCGCCCCCACTGGGAGTCGGGGCGAGGCAAAAATAACAGTGATCGCGACGGGTCGACCGTCCATGCCGATCTCGTCCTGCACTCGGGCGCCGAAGAATCGTTCAACCTCGCGGCGCTCGAGCGCGCTGCTCTCGTGCTCACCTTTGAAGTCGGTGAAACGCTCGCTGCGCCGGCGCCCGCCGACGTGCGACCGGGCGAACGCATGGTGGACGTTCACTGGTCCGGACTCGAATTACAGGTGCCATTGAAGCCCGCCAGAGCGCGCGACCTGTGGCGCGCAAAATAACCATGAGCAGCCTTCTCAAAAATCCGCGGCCCGCGCCCACCGTTTTTGTGGTGGCGCTGGCCGTTCTTTCCTCCGCCGTCGCCTGGGCCGCCGATGTCGCATCACTGCCGCCAAACGTCCGTCGTGTTCTCTTCCTGGGTGATAGCATCACCTATGGAGGTGGCTATGTGGCCAATGTCGCCGCGTACTTCGCCACGCGGCAGCCCACGCGCGTGATCGAGTTCGTCAATGCCGGGCTCTCGAGCGAAACGGTCTCGGGCCTGTCGGAGGAAGGACATGCCGGCGGCAAGTTTCCGCGCCCCGATCTGCATGAGCGGCTTGGTCGCGTGCTCGCGCAGGTGAAACCGGACCTGGTCTTCGCCTGCTACGGAATGAACGACGGCATCTACCTGCCACTCGCGGCGGAACGGTTCGCCCGATACGAGGAAGGCCAGCGCTGGCTGCACGAACAGGTGACCGCGGCCGGAGCGAAGATCGTGCATGTCACGCCGCCCGTTTACGACGATGTCCGCGGCGGAAAGGCCGGCTATGCGGCCGTGCTCGACCGATATTCGGAATGGCTCGTCACGCAACGCACGGCGGCGCGATGGGACGTCGTCGATCTGCATACGCCGATGCGACGTGTCTTCACGGAACGGCGTCGGAGCGACACGGGTTTTTTCCTCGCAAAAGACGGCGTCCACCCCGGCGACTTCGGTCACTGGCTGATGGCGCGCGCCATTTTGCAGCATCTCGGCGCGCGCGATCTCGACGGCGTTGAAAGTGCGGCCGCAATGGCGGCGGCGCATCCCCGCGGCGATGAGGTGCTGAAACTTGTCACGCAGAAGGTCGTGCTCCTGCGCGACGCGTGGTTGACGGCCACGCGCCACACGCGACCCGGGGTCAAGCCCGGATTGCCGCTCGACGAAGCAAACACGCAGGGGGCCGCAATCGATCGCCAACTCGCTTCCCTGCTAAAATGAAACGCCTCCCGCTCGCTCCCACCCTGCTGCTCAGCGCCCTACGGATTGCGATGGTCGGATGTGTGTTCGGCGTGTTCGGGCTCCTGCCGGCCGCGGTTCAGGATCCCGTCGCGGGTTCGCGCAACAAGCCCGAGCACCTCGAACGCTTTCGCGACCTCGGGTTTGGTCTGTTCATCCATTGGAACGTGGATGTCCAGCTCGGCACGGTGATCAGTCACTCGCTCGTGGGCGCGTCAGAGGACTATACCCGCCGCTATTTCGAGCAGCTGCCGAAGACGTTCAATCCGCGCAAATTTGCGCCGCAGGATCTAGCCGCGCTGGCGAAGCTCGCCGGCATTCGCTACGTCGTGTTGACCGCGAAACACCACGCGGGCTTCTGCCTGTGGGACACAACGTCCACGGATTTCAACGTGATGAACACGGCGTTCAAGCGCGACATCACGCGCGAGTTGCTCGACGCGTTTCGCGCGCAAGGAATCGCGCCGGGCCTGTATCATTCGCCGGACGATTTCTGGTGGTTGTGGAAGAACAAGATTCCGGTCCAACGCGGCATCCCGGCGGTGCAGCCTGCGCAAAATCCGGGCCTGATGGCGCTCGATCAATCGCAGGTGAAGGAATTGCTGACCAAATACGGCCCCATCGACTATCTTTTTTTCGATGGCGAAACCCAGGGCTTGCGCGAACTCGCGTGGGACTTGCAGCCGAACCTCGTGGTCACCCGCGGGGCGATTCCGACCCCCGAGCAAAATATTCCCGGCGTGCCGCTCGATGGCGCATGGGAGTCGTGTATCACCATGGGCCGGTCCTGGGGCTACCAGCCGACGCTCGAATCCTACAAGTCCGGCGGCCAGTGCCTCTCGCTCTTGATCGAAACGCGCGCGAAGGGCGGCAATCTCCTCCTGAACGTCGGCCCGAAGCCCGACGGCGAACTGCCCATCGAGCAGGAGGAACGGTTGCGGGAAATCGCGCTCTGGATGTTCGTCAACCAGGAATGCATTTACGAAGTGAGGCCCTGGGTGATCACCAACGAGCGCGACATCTGGTTCACGCGAAAGAAGAACTCGGATACAGTCTACGCGATCATCAAGCGTTCGACGCCCTGGCCGGACGCGACGTGGAAGGAGTTTGCCTTGAAGTCCGTCCGCGCGACGGCCGCGACGGAGGTTTCGATTCTGGGGCAAGACGATGCCGTGCTGGAGTACCAGCCAAACGTGAAACCCAGGACGACGTTCCGCCAGGAGGCGGGGTCGCTGACGATTCGCGCGATGCATACGCAGCGGCTGCACGACGACCGGCGCTGGCCCCATCCGATTGTCGTGAAGCTCACCGACGTCGAACCCGCGCTGACGCCGCCGGTGGTCGACACAAGCCGGGTGAGTTTCGATGCGGGTACGCGCACGGCCCGGTTTGCCGGCGTGCTGAAGCACTTGGGCGACGCGCAATCGCTGGAGGTCGGGTTCGAATTCCGCGATATCACGGGCCTTGATATCAACGACCGGCCGGACACATGGACACGCGTGCCGGCGGGAACGCGCGATGCGACCGGCGAATTTGCCGGCTCCACGACGCAACTCGCAGCCGGCCGAATGTATGAAGTTCGTGCGTACGCGGCGCACCCGCTGCTCACGTTGAATGGCCGCGACTTGCGGCTCCGCGTGCCATGAGTGGCAACGGATTACCTCGCGCCGCCATTCGCGCAACCACGGGCGCCGTTGATGGCGCGCGGACGCGGGATGACAGGGCCGGACGCAAAATCGTTTTCGCGAACCCACCGCCCGCGCGTAACCGCACTCGTGGTTGCCGGTCAATGGCTCGCCTGATGAAGCCGGATCAACTGCTGCCACCGGTCATGATTGTCGACGATGACGAAGATGACGTGGTCATGCTCACCCGTTGTCTCAAAGCCGCGCGCGTAAAAAATCCGCTCCTGCATTTCCGGACCGGCGGCGAGGCGTTCATGTTCCTCAAGCAGTTCTGTCCCCCTGTGACCACGCGGGCGAGCCTGCCGGTCGCCATGTTTCTCGACGTCAACATGCAAGGACTCAGCGGTTTCGACGTGCTGATGTGGGCCCGCCAGCAGCCGGAGCTGAAGCGGATGAAGATTTTCATGCTGTCCGGTGCGAAGGAGGAATGGGACGCGGAGATCGCCGCCAAGCTTGGGGCGGACGATTTCCTGGAGAAGTTTCCCCAGCCGGAGGTTTTCGACGAGCTGTTGTCGCAAGTGCCGCCACCGCCGCAGCGTTCGCCGAGTTGAGCGAAACGGTGCTTGTGGCGCGGGGGTGACGGACGACAGAGGACGGAGGGCGGAGGACCGATGACGGAGGACGGAGGGCGGAAGGCGGAGGGCGGAGGACGGAGGGCGGAGGACCGACGACAGATGACGGAGGGCGGAGGACAGACGACAAACTGAATGGCGCACCCTAGTGGCTGCGAGCGCCGGCGAGTAGCTCACGCCGCGAGTGCGTGACAGAACCGCGCGAGCTGGCGATCCGTAATCGCCGGAATCCGCTGCAGCGCAAAAATCGTGCGCGGCTCCCACAACAGCGTGCGCAACGGCTCCAGGAAACGTTTCGGCAGGTCGGGCTCGGCGACGTTCCGCAGGATGGCGAGCGTCTGCCGCGATGACGGCAGCCCGAGCCACTCCAGAACGCCGAAGACCCCGGCGCGCTCGTGCACCGCATTGATTTCCTGCCACGCCGCCGCGAGGGTTCCACGCAGGCTGACGTGCGCGGCCAGAAAGGAGCTCAACGCCGGTGTCTCCGTGAGTTCGGGCACCAGCGCGGGGCACCGCGCGACCACCTGCAATGCCTCCATCCGGGCGAACGTGAACTGTTCCAGGAACGAGCGGACCGGCGCGGGCACGAACTCCAAATAGGGTCGCCAGTCGCTTTCGCCACAGGCCTGCGCGGCGGACGCCAGGACGTCCTCGTTCGGCGAAACGGCAATCCAGTCGGAGCCATAAAGCTGCTCGAAGCGAACTTCCGGCCAGGGGGTGACACGATAAGAGA
>JBBRCR010000518.1:0-6011 GCA_038204695.1 Opitutales bacterium
ATTGCCTTACGAATTTTTAGCCAAAATGTCCAACGAAATTATCAATAAAGTAAAAGGAGTAAACCGTGTGGTGTATGATATTAGTTCAAAACCACCAGCAACTATTGAATGGTGAGTTTGGCCCCTGCTCGCTCAGGTGGACCGAACGGATTTCGCGTCCGAGAAAGCGCTGCGCCGGCTGCCGCACCCAGGCGTCGAGCACTTCGATGTTCTTGAACGTGATTTGCGGCGTGTCGAAGGCGAACGTCGCCTTGCGATCCAGCCATGTCTTGGGCTCGCGCAGGGATTCCGGATACGGGTGGAACGCGATGCCCCAGTCGAAATCACCTTCCACCCGCGAGAAGGCGAGCAGGTGCTCGAGCACTTCGCGCGAAGGAGTGAAGCGGTGATTGGCGGTTTGCGCCCAATGGTGCGTGAGCGAGATGTACGCGCGTGCGTGCGGGTCATATTGACGGGCGACGAGGTGCACGAGCCGCATCGATTTGTGATATTGGTCCATATACAACACCGGCGGTTTTTCACCGCAGTTGGTCCACACCCAGCCGGCATCGACCTCGTTGTGTACAATCCAGTGGTGAATCCGGCCGAATGGCGCGCCAGGCCGGCTGTAGCGCTCAGCCAGAAAGTCGAGCAGCGCGACATAGTGTTCGACGCCTTCGTCGCTCGTTACATTCGCCATGCTGAACGTACCGGCGGGATCGCAGTCCGGATGCTGCATGAGCGAACCGAGTGTCCCGTCCCACGCCCCCGCCTTCGAAACGAGCAGGATGCCGAGCACGAGCGCATCGCGTTTCGCGGCAGCGAGCAGCGTGCGGTCCAGTTTTTCGAGCTCATCGCGATCAGCGTGATACGTGCGGCCGTTATAGGTGAACGGAAATGTCTTCGGCGATGCTCCCCCGCGCATATAGCGGGCCAGCGGCAGGTTGACCGTGACACTCGTGATTCCGAGCGCGTCGAGATCATCAAGAATGTCGCCGCGGCTCGCCGAGAAACCGGCGAGCCCCTTTTTCGAACGCGGCTTCTTTTCCGGCCACGCATGCCGTGAAATCACGGTGTCAGCATAGCGAGCCCCCGAAAGAGACTCGTCCGCGGCGTCCGAGGCGCGCGCGATCGACCAGCGGGAAAACAAACGGTCGCGCCGGCGACCATCGTCGCGTATTATATAACGCGGCAGGGTGATGGCGAAATCGCCGCCGGCTTTCGCAGAAATTGGCGCGACCCGCGGAAGCCGCTTCTGTTGCGTCACCTGCTGCCAGACCGGCAACTCGGTCAGATACAGCGTGCCCGCCGCACCACGGGTGTCGCCCGCGATCTCGATCGTTTCACGCCGCACCGCCACGCCGGTGATCTGCGCGGGGAATGTCCGCGACACGTACTCGCGCAGCTCACGATCCAAGGCGAGGTCGGCCGCCTGTCGCGCACTGCGCAAACCATTGGCGTCCTGCTCCTGTTCGTTCGGCGGCCGCAGCCGGATATGACGCAGCTGAATCACGTGACCTGGCGCGCGACCGAAGTCGAGCCGCAGCCGGTCCGGAGGTGATGTGGTCCGTTCCCAAGCCGGCCGCAAATCGAGTGAGAACGTGCTCCAGCCCTCCGCGGATGGGAGTTCGTTGGCCGCACAAGCCCGCGCTTCATTCCATGGCCGGCCGACAAACACTTCAAACGCGGGCACAGCCTCCATCGCTATATATTCGAACGTCAGGACGGTCGGGCCATTTTTTGTGGCGGTGAATGGCAGCGTGGCGACATACGGGTCCACGCCCGTCGTTCGGAGTTCCATGAAGTCGGCCGCCGAACTTGTGAGCACGAGGTCATGGGACGTCGCAGGATCCAGCGCGAGCAGGATCGAAGCATTCGGAGCCGGCGTAGCGCCACTCGCAATTGTCGTCGCGGCGTGTAGCCAGACGGCGAGCAACAGCCATCCACTCCCGTGAAGCCGCGGCCCCCGCGAGCGCGTACCGGATTGGCGACACCAGGTTTTCACCGTGCCGCCTCCGTCATTTGCAGCGTGACCGGGCCGAGCAATCCGGCGGGAATCAGCGGCGTGTTCGCTTTGACGGTTGCGAGCGAGAGTGAGGTCCGGCGCTTCGCCGCCGGCAGCGCCGCATCGCCCACGAGCCGGTTGTTCCACGGGTTAATCACCTCGATTTCCAGCGCGTTGGCCCCCGGCTTCACTGCATCCGAGATGTCCATACGCCATGGCGCGATCCAGACGGTGCCGAGTTCACGGCCGTTCACCCGCACAACCGCGAGATCACGCACATCGCCGAGGTCGAGCAGCACGCGGCGGCCCGGCGGCACGGCCCCCGCCCAGTCAAAGGATTTCCGATACACCCCCTTGCCGGAATAGAATTTAATCCCGGCGTCCGGGTGCTTCGTCCAGTCGGTGAGCGCGCCAAACGTGGTCTTCGCCGGACCACCCCACTTCGGATCGAAGCTGACTTCCCAGTCGCCCGTGAGGGTCGCCACCGGGGTGATCCCCGGAAAGTTCCTCCCTGTCTTCGGCGGGCCGGCGTTGGCGTCGCGGAACACGACAAACCACGATTGGTGCGGGGCGAATTCCAGTGGTACCCTCGTACGTCCGCCGTCGACCGCGCTCCATTCCGGCAAGACACGGCGTGCGCCGCTCACCGCATCCCAGAGTTCCGGCTGGCGGCCGGCGACGCGGAAGACGCAGCTGACCTGCTCGGCCCGCTCGCGCTGATTGCTCAAAAAATAGATCTCCGCCTCCGCCGACGAGCGGTGCGTGAAGAGCAGCTTCGCCTCCGCGTCCTGCGGCCGAAATTCGACATCGGCCGGAACACCCTGCGCGGCCAAGACCGCGGCCAGGCTTTTCCCCCAAACGATCCGGCCCTTCCCCACCCTGCGCTCGCCGGCGGCGGCGGGCTGACCGCCCCAAAGTTCCGCCGCGACCCGGCGCACATCCGCGTCGCCCGAGGGAAAGCCGGCCAGACTGGGTGACCGCGTCGGCGCCGGACCGACCACCGTGGCGCCGGCTTGCACGAGGTCGCGGATTTTTCGCAGCAGCGCAGGGCGAATCGTCGCCTGCTCGGGCAGCACGAGCAGGCGGTAGCTCGTGCCGTGGGGCAGAACCAGCCGGCCATCGTCGCTCACGCCGAGGTTGTTCTCGATCACGTCCGCGTTGATGTAGTCGAAATCACGCCCCGCCGGCAGCGCCGGCTGGCGCACTCCGGTCATCTTCGGTGTGTCCTCACCAATAAAGTACGCCACGTCGGCCACTCGCCGGCCTTGTTGCAGGAGCCAGCAGCAGCGGCGTTCGTAATCGACCCACGTCCGGCTCTGCTCGAACCACGTGTTGTGCCGGTTGAACTCGGTGCCCCAGGGCGCGTTGATGCCCGGAATACGCTGGTCGTCCGGCTGGTGGATATAGACGTGAACCACCACGTGATTGATGCCCTCGCAAAACGACCAGTCCCCGCGTGCCTTCAGCGCCGACGGCGAATTGCGGAAGGCCGGGCCGCCCGTGAATGATTCCGCGGATACAAAGGGTTTCCCGTAGATCGCCGCAGCCGACGACGCCGCGCGGCACTCGATCGAACCCAAATCTCCCGTGACCCAAAACTCGCCGCCGATCCGGTCGGACGCTCCGCCGTATTTCAGGAACTCGCCCGGAAACCCCCAGTGGCCGTAATTTTCCAGCCACAGGCCGAGTCCATGCAGCCGGCCCGCCTCCCGCAAACCGCCGACATATTCCGTCGCGATTTGATCGGCCACGAGCCGCCGCAGGTCCCACAGAAAACGCTCACTCTGATCCACGCTGCCCACGACCCGGCCGGTGAGCACCGGCAACCATGGCTTGGGGTCGTATCCATAAACCTGATGGAATTTTTGATCGAAGCCGTCCGTCCAGTTCTGGGAACCGGTTTCGTAGCTGTCCGCCACCACGCGCGTAAATGCCTTCCGCTCACCCGCGGGCACGCGCCGGAGCACCTCGCCGATGAACGCATCGAAGTGCGCCTGGGCGACGGCGCGATTCATCTTGTCCACCTCGAGACCCTTGCCGTCGGGCGACGCCGGGTGATTCATCACGCCGGTGGGCGTCAAGCCCGAGCGCAGGATGACCCAATCGCCCGCCGGCACATCCCACTGCAACGTGCCGTCGGCCAGCACGTTTCCCGTGAGATCGCGCACGTCGCCGACCGGCACCACGAGTTGCGGTGCATCCGGTTCGGATTGATGCGGCCAGAGATAGCTGTCCCAGGACGGCAGTGGCGTCGGATGCATTTTGCCCAGCTGCTTTTCCACGTACGACTCGATCCGCGCGGCGCCCGAGAGGTTGATTTCCGCCAGCGCCGGTCCCCTTCCCCGGCCAAAGTAGTTTGTGAACACCAGCCGGAACTGTTTCGCCGTCACGGGCGCAAATGCGAGTGTGACCGGACCGCGGGGCATCGGGCCCACGTTGACGTTCATGTTCGACCGGTCGCACTTGAACGTCCGCACCGACACCCACCGGCCGTCAGCCTGGCCGGCGAGCAACTCGCAGTCCGCGCCAAACGCCTCGTCCGACGGGACCACCTGCAGGGTGCGGACGGTCAGCGGTTCATCCAGTTGAATGTCGATCTGAAAAGGATTTCCGCCCCGGCCAGCGCCCGCCGGGAACTCGACCGCGGAGCGGGGATCGCCATCGACCAGCTTCTCCGGATTCGCGGCTGCGGGCGTGCAAACCACGCGCGGTGCATGGACCGCCAGCGCGTCGCGATCGTTCCGCGGCGCGGGGAACGCGAGCACGGCGATGTCCTGCCAGTGCTGATACGAGGTTGGGCGACTGCTCTGATGATGGGCGGGACCCGTGACGCGCGCTTCCGTCGACACCACATGGCGCATGGCGTGTTCGGGTTTCACCCAAGGTCCGCCGGACTGGCTCCAGCCGGGGCAATTGAACAGCCCGATGTTCACGCCGACGCGTCCACCCTCGCGCATCGCGTGGTTCACCAATCCCCACCACTCATCACTCAGCACCTTGACCTTACCGGCCGGCTGATTGTCCAGGAAGATGTTGCCGATGAGCACCTCGCCGATGCCGACGCGCGCCATCGCCTCCAGGTCCCGCGTGATGCCCTCGCGCGAGATGTGATCACTAATCCAATACCAGTAGCACCACGGCTTCGTTTGTGCCGGCGGTTCAACGAAGCCGCGCTCCAGGTTGTCTGCGGCCGGCGCGCGCGCGGCCGCAAACGCGTTTGCCACCGGGATTTGCAGTGCCGCCGCCATCAGGAGATGGGAGTACATCGCGGGCATGAGACCAAGCAGTGACAGGAGGCGGTTCATGGTGTTGCGAAAGGGAGAACGCGGGCGGCCGAGCCCGGTGACCGCTGGAATCAACGCTCGCTCACAGAGCAGAGCCCGCCCGTACGCCCGCGGCAAGAGTGGGCTCGTGCTCGATCCAAATCATGAATTCCCCGGCGGCGTGATGTTGGGGGATGTCATGGTCCCGCTGCCGCCGTTGACAGGAACCGCGAGGGGTCACGACGATGAGCCGATGCGCACGGCGTAAAGCGATCCGCGGACATCTTTGACCGGCCGCTCGCCGCCGGGCTGCAGTCACCCGGCTTGCTCTGCCCTTTGCCCACAAATTCGCCATCGCGTACGGCGTCGCGCCAAGGGTGTGGTTGACCGGAAGGGCGACTTTCCAGTCGCCCGAGACCGGTCGACCGAACGTACTTCGGCGGCAGGAAAGCCGCCGCTCCGGTGCGAATGCCGACGTGCTTGGCAAGAATTGTGGGGCCAGCGCAGGGCTTGCTTTCCGTACGGTCCAGCCTAAATCCCGACGCATATCCCATGCCCCCGTCGGATCCCGAGAACGCCCGCGGCGAAGTACTGAGCACGTCGAAGTGGTTCGCCGAGGAGGTCAGGGCGAATGCAGCTGAGGTAATAACTCATTTCTGCATATGGTATTAACTCATAAGTGTGGACATGGGCTGAGAAACGATTCACACCGTGGGAATGATGCTCCCGCTGCCCGCCAGCCGACCGGTAACGCCGTTGCCCGA
>JBBRCR010000519.1:0-5995 GCA_038204695.1 Opitutales bacterium
ATCACGTTCAACGCCGACGTGACCGGATCCGATTGCCACACCAGCGATCCATCCTTCGCGTCCAGGCACCAGACGAAGCGGTCGGTGGTGCCTTCGTGCGCCTGGTTTTGTCCGCCGAGATAGAGACGACCATCGCGCGCGCTGAGCGTGCATTTGGCGGTCACATAATACTTCGTCGTGAGCCATGACACGTCGCCGGTCTGCGGATCCAGACATGCCGTCAGGCCATTGTTATCCGGTGGCAACCCGCGCCGGGCGCGCGCGCTCGCCGCATAACCGAAGAAGGTCGAGTAATACAGTTTCCCGTCCATGAGACAGATCCCGCAGTCGTTGCCTCCCCGGCCGTATTTGGAAAAATCTTTTTCCCAGAGGAGCCGGCCCGTCTCCAGGTCCCACGCCCAGAGCCGGGGGCGATTGTCCTTCGGGTAGTACGGATTGTCGTTCGAGTAGATCCAACTCATGACTTCGCGGCCGCCGGCAGCGACCGGCGCACCGCTGAAGACGAAGGGCTTTTCCGTGCCTTGGGCCGCGTATTCACCGGAGCCGGACGCATAGATGACCGTGTTACCATCCACCACGGGCGGAAACTGGCGGCTCCAGCTCGGCGACCCGGTGAACGGCGCCTCCCAAAGCAGTTTGCCCGTGGCCGCGTCGAGGCAGCGCACCAGCGAGCGTTTCATGCCCGCCTGCGGCACCAGAAGTTTGCCCGCAATATACAGCGGGGAGGTGAATGACAGATAAACATCCGGCCAGTAACGCCGCCACAACAAGCGCCCGGTGTCCTGCTCGACCGCGATGATCTGGCCTTCGGCGGTGTGCATGTACATGCGTCCACCACCGCACACCGGCAGGTGCTTGACTGTCCCTTCCAACCGGCGCGCCCAGCGCATGCGCAGCGGAGGTTTCAAACCTTGATCATTGGCGTTGGCGCCCTGGAAACTGCCGTAATTGCTATACCAGTCGAACCCGGCTCCGGCCATCGGCCCGGTCAGCGGACTGCGGATTTTCGACAGGGCCAGATCTTTCGTCGGCCGCGAGGCGGTGCCGTTCGCGCCGAGTATATAGAGATAACCATCCTCGCAGGCAATATAGAGCCGGCCCGCGGCAATCGCCACCGGCGCCGTAATGGGCGCGCCGAATGCCGTGGCAAACGACCAGGTCTCGCCGCCCCGCAACGGAACCACGTGCAGCCTGCCGTCCAATCCGCCATAGACCGCGTGCTCGCGGGTCAATACCGGGGGGCAGATTGAGCCCGCCGCATTCAGCGGTTCAGGTTCACTCGAGCCGGCGGTGTGGCGGCACAAGCCCAGCCCTTGCTCGGGACGGACCCGGTAGACCTCATCACCGCGCACACCGACCGACGCAAAACTCAGCAGGCCCGGCAGGCGGATCAACGTCTCCGTCCCCCGGACATAATCCATCTCCAGTTTGTCGCCGACCAGCCGTAGTTTTTCGACCCGACCGGAGTTGTCGCGCCGATGCCATTGCACATAGACGTTGCCCGCCGCGTCGGCACTCTGGCCAAACGTCGCCGGAAATTCCTTGCCGGCGTATTCGGGAATTTCACCCACGGCGCGCAGCCGCGGCTGCTGGCCGGCGTCGTCGAGGAAAACGGTTCGCCCGCCGGCGGGCATGACGATCGTTTTCCCGATGAGGCAGATGTCCCGCGAACAAACGAAGTGATCGCGCCAGGTCACGCGATCCTGGCGGCTCGCCAGCCAGTCCGCACCGCTCCACCGGTTGCCGTCAAACTTCACGACCTCCTTCACGAAATCCCAGGACCACGCCACGTCACCGTTGCGCTCGACCGCGTAGACCCGCGCGCCGAGCGTGGCGAAGTACACGCGATCCGCCCCGGCGGCCGGCGCGGAGAAAATCGGCTCCTCACAATCGATCTCCTTGACGAGCGCGCCGGTCGTGCAGTCGAGGACGTAGTAATAACCGGCCGAGGTCCCGACATGCAGATAGTTTCCGATGACGGCCGGCGTGGCGACGTTGTTGCAATTTCCCGCGCCCCCGCGCGTGGCAAAGCGCCACCGCTCCTGATGCGTGGCCGCATCGAGCGCCAGCACCACCCCGGATCCGTCGAGCACGAACACGTTGCCGTGGCTGATGACGGGGGAGGTGAAGATTGCGTCCGTCAACGGAATCGCCGCGACGAGACCGAGGGGCAGTTGCAGCGAAACATCGGGGGCGTTGCCGGACCGGAGGGCGTCACCTTGCAACTGCGGCCAAGCCGCCCAACTGGTGCCGATGCTGGCGAGCACGGCCACGCCCATGAGGGCGACTCGCGAGAGGAGTGGTCGAGTTCGAGTGCGGACGTGCGACTCCACTCGCTGGCACTCGCAGCCACTGGATTCCACTCGCTGGCGATCGGAGGCAACGGGCTCCACTCGCTGGCGCTCGCCGCCACGGCTCACATGAGCGGCTCGCGAGCAGGCCGCTCCACCATTTGTTGCATTGCTGCGGGCCAGGAGAGAATGCGTAGTCATAAATTGGATGCACTGGGCCGCGGTCACTCGGAAAAGCTCTCCCCGGAACACACCAAAAGCTCGGAACCAAACAGCAGGAGCAAGAACCGGGAAAACGTCCGCGCATGAGGCAGCCGCACGGTGTCGAAAAACGTGGCTCGACGGTAGGACAACGCGCGCGGCCACCGCAACCAAAAGCCCGGTGGCACTGCCTCGGCGTCAGAAGATGAACAGAGCCGGGACCGGGTGAATAGACAACGCGCCATGCGCCGCCGGCAGATGCACTGGAGAAATGACGGTGATCGGCGGCGTCGACGACCCGCAGTTTGCGCCGCGAATTTTTCGACGTGCCGACTCCGCGATCGGCTGAAGGAACTTGGGCGCATGAAACCGAAGCGCGACGATCTCTTGATGAAGCTCGGCGCCGCGCGCCAGCAGACGTCTGCGGCGTGGCGCTTGGTCGATATGGCGCCGCGGCGTCGCGGGCTACAGCAGAGCCGCCGCCGGGTTTTCCTTTGCGCCTGGTTTTGTCTGCCCAGATAGAGACGGCCATCGCCCGCGCTGAGCGTGCATTTGGCCGTCACGTAATACTTCGTGTGAGCTATTCGGGCATCTCACCACCGCGCGCAGCCGCGGCTGCTGGCCGGCGTCCTCGAGGAAAACGGTCCGTCCGCCGGCGGGCACCACGACCGTTTTGCCGATGAGGCAGATGTCCCGGGAACAGACGAAGTGATCGCGCCAGGTCACGCGATCCTCGGCTCGCCAGCCAGTCCGCACGCTCCACCGGTTGCCGTCGAACTTTCACCTGAAAACTCCGGTTGTGATCGGCGCTTCAGCCCAGAATCGAATAAGGCGCGGGACAAGATTCCTCCTGCGGACGAACTCCGGGTTTTGGTCGCAACTGATGTCCTGAGTGAAGGGCAGAACCTCCAGGATGCTGCCATCGTGGTAAACTATGACCTGCCGTGGGCCATCATTCGCCTGATTCAGCGTGCCGGACGTGTCGATCGGATCGGGCAACGGTCGGAAGAGATTCTCTGCTACTCCTTCCTTCCGGCCGATGGTGTTGAGCGCCTCATTCGCCTTCGTGCCCGAGTTCGGCAACGACTCCACGAAAACGCCGAGGTTGTAGGGACCGACGAGACTTTTTTTGAGGACGAGAAACACGATAGCGTCATTCGGGACCTGTTCACTGAGAAATCAGGGATTCTCAACGACCCCGAGGATGGCGATGTCGATCTCGCTTCGCTCGCCTACCAAATCTGGAAAAACGCGTGCGACGTCGACCCCACGCTAAAGAAGACGATCCCAGACATGGCAAACGTCGTCTTTTCGACGAAGGCCATATCTGCTGTGGCTCCAAAACCCCCTGGAGCCGGCGGTGTGAAGCCGGAGTCCGGCGTCATGGTTTATGTCCGCACGGCTGACGGCAATGACGCCTTGGCCTGGGTGAACGAGCAAGGCCGCACCGTAACTGAGAGTCAGCATGAGATTTTACGGGCCGCTGCGTGCGAGCCGACCACGCCTACGCTTCAGCGTCTGGCTGGTCACCACACGCTCGTCCAGCAAGCGGTTACTAGCATTCAAAAGGAGCAGGCGAGCACCGGAGGCCAACTGGGCAAACCGGCAAGCGCGCGCCGCCGTGTTTATGAACGTCTGAAGGACTACGCTGCGCTGGTGAAAGATAGCTTTTCGACATCAAACCGCTTCATCTGGCAATCGACGCCATTTACCAAACACCCCTGACGGAAGCCGCACGCGATCTCCTGAATCGCGAGATGAAGTCCGGCATCGAATCGGAGAAGTTGGTCGAGCTGGTCCTCTCGCTATACGAAGAGGACCGCCTTTGTGTGCCGCAAGACGACGTTCAGGCCCGCGAGCCGAAAATCATCTGCTCACTCGGAATTCGCAACGACTGACATATGCCCCTCGACTTTTCGCGCTCGCGACCTCTTTTGCAAAGCTGCTCCCTGCCGAAGCTCTTTGTTGATGAACTCGGATGGGAACCAGCGCGCCAGAAGCTCACGCTGCGCGCCGGGGAAGCCGAATACGCCTTCACTGCAATCGCAGAAAAACGGGGTTTCCTCGCCTGGCTTTGCGAAGCGACCGACGGCGGCCTGCCCGACCACGCCACCCGCCTGAAGCTCGACCGCAAACTGTCCGAGACCAGCTTCGAGCATCTCATCGTCTTCGTCACCCGCGACCGTGCCCAACAGTCGTGGGTATGGGTCCGGCGCGAAACCGGCAAGCCGCTCGCCGCGCGCACCCATGAGTATCATCGCGGCCAGCCCGGCGACTCCCTGCTCCAGAAGCTGCAAATCCTCTACGTCTCGCTCGAGCCGGACTCTCCACCGTGGTCGTCGCCGGTCGCGCCCGCGCCGCGTTCGACATCGAGCGCGTCACCAAGGCGTTCTACCGTGACTTCGACGCGCACCGCATCGCATTCCTAAAGTTCATTGATGGCATCGGCGAGGTCGCCGACCGCGAGTGGTATGCCTCCGTCATGCTCAACCGCCTGATGTTCGTCTATTTCATCCAGCGAAAGGGCTTCCTCGACGGCGACCACGACTACCTGCGCCATCGGCTCGACCGCTGCAAAAAGGAGCAGGGCAAGGACAAGTTCTACAGCTTCTACCGCTACTTCCTGCTCCGCCTCTTCCACGAAGGCTTCGGCAAGCGGCGCAGGGACCGCGCACCGGACTTGGAAAAGCTCCTCGGCAACATCCCGTACCTCAACGGCGGCCTCTTCGACGTGCATGAACTCGAAAAGCCTGAACGCTACGGCGAGGACATCCAGATCCCCGACAAAGCCTTCGAGCGCATCTTCGATTATTTCGACCAATACCTGTGGCATCTCGACGAACGCCCGCTCCGCGCCGACAACGAAATCAACCCGGATGTGCTCGGCTATATATTCGAAAAATACATCAACCAAAAACAAATGGGGGCGTATTACACGAAGGAGGACATCACAGAATACATCAGCAAGAACACCGTCCTCCCGTTCCTGTTCGACGCCGCCCGCGCCAAGTGCAAGGTCGCCTTTGAAAGCCCCGACGGCCCGACCGTCTGGGATCTGCTCCGCGAAAATCCCGACCGCTACATCTACGACGCCGTCAAGAAAGGCGTCACCCTCCCGCTGCCGAAGGACATCGAAGCCGGCATCAAAGACGTGGCCAAGCGCGGCGGCTGGAACAAACCAGCGACCGGCGACTTCGCCCTGCCCACCGAAATCTGGCGCGAAGTCGTCGCCCGCCGCACGCGCTATTGGGAAGTTTGGTCGCGTCTTTCCGGTCGTCAGATCAAACCTGAATGGGTTGGAACTCCGCCGTCCGTTGACGTTCTCCGCACTTCATCCTTCATCCCTCATCCTTCATCCTTTTCCGCCAACGACTTCATCACCCTCAATCTCGACCTCCGCCAGTTCGCCCAGGATGTCCTCCAGAACTGCGAAGGCCCTGACCTGCTCATGGCCTTCTGGCAGGCCATCTCCACCATCACCGTCCTCGACCCCACCGGCGGCT
>JBBRCR010000520.1:0-5992 GCA_038204695.1 Opitutales bacterium
TTGCCATCGCGTATGGCGTCGCGCCAAGGGCGCGGTTGACCGGAAGGGCGACTTTCCAGTCGCCCGAGACCGGTCGACCGAACGTACTTCGGCGGCAGGAAAGCCGCCGCTCCGGTGCGAATGCCGACGTGCTTGGCAAGATTTGTGGGGCAAGCGCAGGGCTCGACGGCACGATCTTGAACGGCTCCTGCGGCTCCTTCGTCTTTTTCGCGAGCAGCGCAAACCTGATCTTCGGCCGCCCGACGACGATGTCCTTCCGCGGCGCCGGCTCCGGCGCGGCCCAGCGGGATTTCGTGGAGTATCCAAATACCAACTTCTACACCTCCAAGGCATCCTGCCCGCTTTCCCCGGCCGGGGCGGACTCAATACCCACCGGCGCCGATGCGGCCCGCCTTGGCGTTGGCGCTCTGGCCGGCCGTTTCCGCCGATGCGCGACGGCGGTACTCGTCAAGCATCGCCGCCGTCGCCGTCGCCCCGCAGCGAGTGGCGCCGAGGTCCCGAACCCTGATGAGGCCATCCAGATCCCGCACCCCTCCGGCCGCCTTCACCTGCACCTTGGCGGAGACGCTGGCGCGCATCAGCGCCAGATCATGCTCGGTCGCACCCTTGTAATTGTAGCTGCCATCCGGCTGTTTCACGAAGCCGTAGCCCGTCGAGGTCTTCACCCAGCTGGCTCCGGCGCGTTCGCAAATTTCACAAAGCTGCCGCTTGAAGTCGTCGCTGGCCAGGCCCGCCCCGCCCTTCGTCAGATAGTCGTTCTCGAAAATGACCTTCACCTTCGCGCCATGTTTGTGCGCCTCGTCGCAGACGACTTTCACGTCATGCTCGACGTAGCGCCAGTCGCCACTGAGCGCCTTGCCGAGGTTGACCACCATGTCGATCTCGGCGGCGCCGTCCCGGCAGGCCAGCTCGGTTTCGTACCGTTTGGATTCCGGGCACGAGTTGCCATGCGGAAAACCAATGACGGCACCCACCAACACGCCAGTGCCCTGCAATAGTTCGGCCGCGCGTTTGACCGCGTAGGGCTTGATGCAGACGGACGCCACGCCGTAGTTCGCGGCGAGTTTACACCCGTCCTCCAAATCCTGATCCGTCATGGTCGGATGCAGGAGGGAATGGTCGATCGTCTTGGCGAGTTGTTCGTAGGTGTACTTCATGGGCGCGAAAATCAGGCGGAATCAGAACGCAAGGGGCGGCGTGCGATCAAGACGCGCCGCCGTCAGGCAAAAAAGGGTTGCAGAACGTTCCGCGCCACCTTGAGCGCGCGCTGGCGGTCTTCGAGGGATTTTCCAAACGTATCGTCCTCGACTTCGATGCAGACGGGACCGGCGTAGCCGATTTCCTTCACTACCGCCAGATACCGGGCCCAGTCGATGTCACCAAAACCGGGAATGCGCGGCTGGTGCCATTCGAGTGGATACGCGAATACGCCCACGTCGTTCATCCGCTCGCGTCGAATTCGGACATCCTTGGCGTGGAGATGGAACAACTTGTCCTTGAACTCACGCAGCGGCGAAATCGGGTCCATCCCCTGCAGAATGAAATGCGAGGGATCGTAGTTGAGGCCAAAATGCCTGGACGGGATGTCGCTGAACATCTTTCGCCAGATGACCGGCGTGGTCATGAGGTTCTTGCCACCGGGCCATTCGTCGCGCGTGAAGAGCATCGGGCAGTTCTCGATCCCCACGCGGACTCCATGATCTTCGGCGAACGCAATCAACGGCCGCCAGGTTTTCAGGAAACGTGGCCAGTTTTCGTCCGCACTCCTGGTCCAGTCGCGGCCAATAAAGGAATTGAACTGGCCGACTCCGAGCCGGGCCGTCGCGCGAATGACTTTCTTGATGTGCTCCACGGCACTTCGGGCGACCGCCGGGTCGGGGTCGAGCGCGTTCGGATAAAAACCCAGGCCGCTAATCTCGACGCCGTGCTTCCGCGCCAGGGCGTTGACATCCTCGGCTCGCGCCTGGGTGAAATCGCTCACGTCAACGTGGGTGACGCCAGCGTATTTGCGTTCCGCTTTTCCGACGGGCCAGCACATCAATTCCACGCAACTAAACTGCTGCGCCGATGCGAACTCCAGTACCTGCTCGAGACTGAGCTCGGGCAGGATGGCACTGACGAATCCGAGTTTCATGATAGTCGTCTCTTGCCGTTCAGGTTGAGACCTCGCTCCACGTCTGCATTTGATTGCTCGCCACGATGGCCTCGCAGACGGCGACTTCCTGGTGGCCATCTTGCACCGTGGCGAAAAGCGGCGTCGAGGTGCCACCCGTCGCAATGGCCGTATAGATGGCGCGGAAGTTCATCTTGAAGGTGTCCGGAAATCCCTCCACGTGGCCCGGCGGGTAATCAATGAATCCCGCCGCCCCATCGCCAAACGCCGGCGTCGCGCGCACCGCGGTTTCGTTGGCGCCGTCACGATTCCCGAAATGAAGCACCTCGGGCTCCTCCGAACACCACCAGGCGGATTTTTTCGAACCGTAGATCTCGACGCGGATGCAGTTCTTCCGACCGGCAGCCACCTGCGACACGCTCAAATTGCCGTGCGTACCGTTGGCGAAGCGCAATAACACGCTGGCATAGTCGTCCGTCTTTACCGCGTACGAGGCATACTTCATCCGTGCATCCGCCTTGGCGTACGTCTGCACCTCGCCGAGAGGACGCCGGCGGCGTTTGTGCCACGTCGCCAGGTGCGCGAAGACCGAGGTGATCCGCGACCCGAGCACAAACGAGACCGTGTCCATCCAGTGCGTCCCGATGTCCGACACGGCGCGCAAGGTGCCGCCTTCCTTCGGCAGCAGCCGCCAGTTGTAGTCGGTATCCTTGTACAACCAGTCCTGCATGTACGAACCGTTGACGTGGATGATGTCGCCCAGTTCGCCGCGCTCGACGAACCGGCGGAGCGCCAGCACGGCGGGGTAAAACCGGATGTTGTAGTTCACGGCGAAGGTTCTTTTTGCCGCTCGCACGGTCTTGACGATCCGGGCGGTCTCGCGGGTGTTCATGGCGAGCGGCTTCTCGCAGATGACGTGCTTTCCGGCATTCAAGGCCGCCAGGGACATCTCGCAGTGGAACCGGTTGGGCGTGGTGATGTGAACCACGTCGACCTCGGGGCAGCTCAGCAGGGCGCGGTAATCCGCGAATGCCCGTGGAATCGACAGTCTGGCCGCGGCTTTCGTCCCGAGATCGCCGACATCACAGATGGCCGTGACCGCGACCCCGTTGCGACGCAGGGCCTCGACGTGCACCGGGCCGATGAAGCCGGTGCCGATGACGCCAGCCCGGAGTGAAATGATGCTTTGGGTTGTCTTCACGTTGGAGGAGAAAAGCGATGAAGCGAGTGCAGGGCGAGTTCAAGCGACTTGCGTCGCGCAGCCGAACGGTCCGACCAGAATCGAGCATATCCGAACGGGAGCGCTTCAGCCATACCCCTGCGCACAAAATACCGTTTTGGGCACTGTATCCATTCGAGACTCGGTGGAATTCCAATCCTGGGCAGCTCAACGGCGCTGGGCCGCGGGGAATCCATCCGTGGCTGAACTCACCGCTCCGTGCTCCCCGTCGGCTTGAGCACACTCGAGAACCCAAGCGTGAACAATGCCTCGACGGCTTCCGGGGAAACGTGATCGCGCGGCGCGAACTCGGGTGACTGCAAGTACCGCAGCAGGCTCGCGCGGAACTGCAGCTCCCACCACTGCCAGTTGGTGTGCCCATCCGTGGGAAAATCACGGAAGAGCGGATGGCCCGGATCGCACCGCAGTCCGGCCGCCGAAGACTGGCCGCCGGAACGATCGAGCGTGGTCCAGTAGAAGGTCGTGAAGCCCATGAGCAGCCGCCCGGCGAGATCCTCCCGCCGCGGCAGCAACAGGACGGTATTCCCGGCGGCCAGTTGCGCCCGCCCACCAACATCGAACGTACGGCTAAAATGAATACCAGGCGCGGGCACCTCCGGCCGGTCGGCGGGATAAACTGAGAACGCCCACTCGTTCTTGATCCCGCTGGCCGGCAGCGCGACGTGCAAGGTGTACTTGGCCGGCGCAACGAAACCCCCGAGCGGCACGTCGATCTCGCCGGCCGGCTGGGCGGTGCCGCGGCCAAATTTCCGCCCGGCGGGAATCACGATGAAGGGCGTTGGAGGGCGCGGAGGAAGCGGACACCAGCCTCCCGTTTCCAATCCCCCTTCGCAAGGGGCGTCTCTCTTTGACCGGTAAGGGCGCTCGGTGACCGCCGAGCGCGACCCGTGGTGGAAAGGCCGGCTGAACTTTAAAGCATGCCACTATGCGATTCAATCACGGCGCGCTCCGCAGCCAGGAGGTGTTCACACATGGCCGGAGCGGCCGTGCTCGCGAGAAGATCGGCCTGCAGCCCGGTTTTTTGCATCATCATGCAGAGTCGCGCGAGCGTGTGCAGGTGCAGCCGGTCGTCCTGGCAGCAAAGCAGGAAAAACAAATCGGTGGGCTGTCCATCCGGCGCCCCGAAGTGAATCGGCTGGATCGCCCGACCGAAAACGAGGAACGACGAATGAAAGAGATAAGGTTGCACCTGCCGGGGATGGAGGAAAGCCACGCGTCCAGGCATCGCGGTCGAGCCGAGCTTTTCGCGCGCCAGCAAGCTGGCCACCAGTTCCGCCGGATCAGTCACCAGGCCCGTGCGGTCGGCCAGCGCCGCCAGGTCGCGCACGATGGACGCCTTCGTTTTCGCGGTCATCGCCGGAGCAATATACTCCGGCCGGATCAAGTCTGTCAGCAGGGCTTCGTGCGCGGCCAGGCGGCGAGTCTTTCGCGACGATTCCCGGTGATACTCCACGAGTCGCCGACCGCTGAGTTTCAGGATGCGCTGCGAGGCCCATGCTTCGATGTCCGCCTGGCGGAATACCAGACGATCACCGCGCGTTTCGAACGGAATTTCGCGCGCTTTTACCAGCTGCTCGACGTCGGCCCGCGTCAAATTCAAGTGCTCCGCGACGTCATCGAGGTTGAGGGTGCGAAAAGGCATCGGATATAGAAACAGGTTTTCAGGCCGTGGAGCCCGCATCCACTTCACGGATATGAAGCGACCGGCCGAGGAGTGACTGCATGTTCGTGTGCAATCGCGAACCGGCGTCTTCGAGCGTGGCTCCGTTGGCGGGCGCTTCCAGCAGGTGGTTATGACTGCCATCATCGTTCAACCGATAACGCACCTGGTGCCGCAGCGCTTCACGCGAATCGGCGGCGAGCTCACAGGCACCGGTCATGCGGATGGCTGAATCCACGCCGGCGCATAACCCCCGGAAGATGCACCGGCCGAGATCGAGCGTGAGGGTGCGGCAGCCAGTGTGGCCAGCCTGCTCGTCCACGCATTCAATCGCCGCGGTGGGGTAGATGGCGGCGGCGGGGCGCGCATCGTGCCATTGCGGCCAATTGATCTCCGGCCGGCCCCGTGCCTGCACGGAAACGTCCGCTGGCGATTGGGGATAGCTCGCGGTGACGATGCCCGTTCTCAGGCTTTGGCGAAGGATTTCAAACATGGTCAGCGGTCCGTTCCTGAATCAGAGAGATTGAAACTCCTGTTCACCACCGGAAAATGGGGACGATTTTCCCCCACGATCGCCTCGCTCGGTGCCGGCCAGTTTTGCCGCGACGGATCCCTGACTTTGCAGCGCAAAAGCCGGTTGCCCGGCCCGGTGCGAATCCAGGGAAAACTTTCCCCTCGCCAGCCTTTGACAAAGCCCAATGCCATCTGGTCGGGCGGCACTTCGTGAAGGTTGGTCTGGACCGTCAAGCCGATTTCAAGCCCATCGGCCGGACGCCATACCTTTATACACAAAGTCGTGCATGGGCCGGACGCCCATACTGGCCGGACGCCCATCAGGATCAGTGGCTGCGAGCGCCAGCGAGTGGATTCTTTCGAAAAAGGAAAAGAATGTAGCGATTGGTGTCGCGAAGAGACGCCGGTCGGAGACACGGCGCCACCGTGGCGTCGAGCCCCCGCGGGGGGTTGAAGGGCGAAATGG
>JBBRCR010000521.1:0-5977 GCA_038204695.1 Opitutales bacterium
GGTGCGCGCGGTGATGTGGGCGGCGGGCGAACGCCTCGAGCAAGGGATCAAGGCGATCTCGTTCAGCGCGGCGCGGCGCGTGGTCGTGTCGCGGCTGGCGGAGTGGGGCCGCCGCCAACGCAGCGGCGCCGGCCATGCGCAACGCTGGGTCCGGCTGCTGCTGGCCGAAGTGACGCTGTGCACCCTGCCCAGGCGACGCCAGGAACGCCTCACGGAAGTCCGACGCGTGCGCCACCGCCGACAAAAGTTTCCCCCGCTCAAAGGCAGCCGAGCCGCCGCCAGAGCACGCGATCTCGCAACGAAATCTATGTGACATTAGGCGGGACGCCCGTGGGTTTGACGTGGCATGGGCGTCCCGCCCATGGACCGTGCGACTTGTGTTTAAAGGTATGGCGGGACGCCCATGCCACCCCCGCGGGCAGCACAACGACCCTTTCTGCCTTCCTTTGAGATGGCTTCAACCTCGGCCGTCGCCGAGAATCGCCGCCGTCGTCCATGAAAATCGCCGGCATCTTCTGTCCCAATGTTGTCCCGTTCGAGGCGGACCGCAGCATCAACGAAGGCGAACTCCGCCGCTACACGTCCTGGCTCATTGAGAAAGGCATCAGCGGGCTTTACCCAAATGGGAGCACAGGAGAGTTTATCCGGCTGAGCTTCGAGGAACGTATCCGTGTCGTCCAAATCGTCGCGTCGGAGACAAACGGGCGCGTCCCGATCCTGGCCGGGGCGGCGGAGCCCAATATCGACCTCGTGCTTGAAGCATGTCGCCGCTACGCCGATCTCGGCTGCCAGGCCGTCTCGGTCACGGGGCCGTATTATTTTAAAGTCAGTCAGGAGAGCATCGAGCATTACTTCCGTGAACTGGCCCGTCACAGTCCGATCGACATCCTCATCTACAACATCCCGCAATTTTCCAACGAAGTGAGCCTCGAGGTGGTGAAGCGACTGGCGCTCGATTGTCCCCGCATCATCGGCACCAAGGACAGCAGCCGCGACATGCCGCGTTTCATGGCGACCCTCGATGAAATAAAATCTCAGCGGCCGGACTTTGTCTGCCTCATCGGTTGCGAAGAGATTCTGCTGCCCACGCTGCTGATGGGCGGTGATGGCGGCACCATTGCCACGAGCGGCGTCGCCCCGGAGGCGATCATGAAGCTCTATCACAGTTTTCAGCGCGGCGATCTGGCGGAGGCCAAGCGCATCCAGTTCAAGATTCTGGAGCTCATCAAAACGATGTTTGCGGCGGGCAATTTCCCGGAGGGGTTCCGCGAAGGGGCGGCGTTGCGCGGCTTCGCCATTGGGCGCGCGCGCCAACCGCTGAGCGAACGGGAACAGGAGCATCTGGAGGAAATCCGCTCGAAGCTCGCGTGCCTGCTCACGGTTTGCGGTTTTTCCGAAGCGGCCCACGCATGCCGCCGAACGGACGCCACCACCGGTTCAATTGCGGTCGACTCGGCGCTGGTGGAGCAGATCGTCCGCAGCGTCGTGCAGAAACTTGGCTCAGCCGCGCGCTGAGTTCCCGCCATGTCGACTTCCCGGCTGTGTCTCGGTTTCGCAGAGACCCAATTCCTCAGCATCACCGCCGTGATTGCCGACGCGATGGGCAAGGTCGCCAACATCCGGCTCCTCGGGTTGGAACCTTCCGGCAGCGAGCGCATTCTCATTCGGATCGCCGCGGAGGCACCCGGCGATTTGGTGATCGCCCTCGCCGCCGCGGAGGCAACCGCCGCGCGCCTCGGCAGTACCATCTCCACTTCGCTGCTCGCCAATCCTGATGAGGCGATCCCGTCACTGAACAGCGGGCCGCCGACCCACAACCGACTCTATGGCGGGCGCGATGAACTGCGCCCAACCGATTACCAGCCCAACCTGCACTCCACCATGAAATCGAATATCGAAGCGCTCGGCATCCTCGAAACGCAGGGGCTCACCGCCATCCTCGAAGCCACCGACGCGATGCTCAAGGCCGCCAACGTGAAACTCGTCGGCAAGGAAAAGATTGGCGCCGCGTACGTCACGGTGATCGTCCGCGGTGATGTGGCAGCCGTGAGAGCGGCCATCGATGCCGGCCAGCGCGCCGGCGCACCGTTGGGCAAAATTATAGCGGCTCACGTTATCGCCCGACCCCACGAAGATCTGATCGCCCTGCTGCCAGGGTGATGAGGCGGCCGTGCGGTCGCGGTCATCCAACGGCCATGGCGCGGGGAGCTTCCGCTGAATCATTCGTATCGATCCTCGATGAGGATTTCGCGCGCCACCGGAGTTCCTAAACGGCGCAGAACCGGACGCAGAAGCGCGACGGCGAAGTGAGTCACCCTGGAGGAAACTGGATACCTTCCTGACCACGCATGGTGGCCATCACGGGTCCAAGAGGCCGCACGCGGCACTCGTGAATGGCGCCACGATCCGGTTTGTGATGGGGCCGGCGCCCTCGGCCTGGGGTACTGCGCCGGAATCCGGCCCATTTTCTCTTTGAACAACTTTGGCGGCACAAAACCAGCGCCTCGCCGCCTCACTCTTGCCGGAGCACTGAATGATATGCCGACCGGCGGATTCTTTCCGGGCTGCATCCCATGTTCGCGCGTAGTTCAAATACACGTGCATCTGCCCGGCGTCGGAATGAGTGAAACGCCCGAGTTTCAGAGTCCATTGGATTGTGGGGTTCGTGGTTGCCCTGTGTATCCTATTTGTGGTTTCGCGGTACGCGCGGGCTAAGCGAAAGAATATGCATGCAGCGGATGTGCCTCAGTGCGCAGCGACCGAGGTGAAACCTCGCGCCGCGCGCAACTGGAAGGAGGAGGTCGCGGAACGGCCCGCCAACGCCCCGGCGAAACGAGGTGAGCCGCCTCCGCTCGTGCCCTTCTCGCGGCAGGATCAACCGCAGCAGCTCACGATGGATTTGGGGCGGCGATTCGAGTGGAAACGCTTCGAGATGGAGTTTATTTCGCGCTTCACCGCGTTGCCCGACTCCGCCCGAGTCAGCATCCTGGCCGCAGTGATGACGGGTGATTACACGACGCCCACGTGCCCACGGGGTGACGTGAAACTCATCGCGCGGGTAAATGACACCGACCTGACTTCATTCTGGGGCTGTCCCAAGTACCCAAAATGTCGTTACACACTAGACACCCGGGCCGCGCCTGAAACATGACGCGTGCACGATGCGGCCAAGCTGCAATGGTCATGGGCCATGCGAGTGGAACCGGCGCGTCGGGGCCTGTTTGACCTGTTGCCGATTGCTGAAAACATGCGGCCGGCCATTCCAGGCAGCATGCGCCACAACCTGTCATGAGATCTGAGCTGAATGGCGCTTAAATGGAAGTGCTTGGTGTATAATGACCGGGTTGGCCGTTTTCCATATATTGATGACGAGGGCGGTTGAGCAGCGGGTAAGCTTTAGGGCGTCGTTTCACCGCGCGCGGTTCGCGTCGGTTGGGGCGTTCGGGCACCAAATCGGCCGCGAGGATTCGTAACAGTTCGTTCCATACACGACGGCGTTGGCGCGCGGTGCGGGTGCGCGCCAGGGCCGCACTGAAATGCCGCACCGCATCCAGCGCGCCCTTGAAACTGATCCGCTCCAGCGGCACGGCGTGTTGGTGCGCGGCTTGCGCCATAAGGCAGCGGGTGAGGTTGTGCGCGATGAGCAAGGCCAGCATCTCGCGCTGAACCATGGGCGGGCTTTTGCAGCGCAACGCGTCCAGGCCGAGGGTGGTTTTCAAATCATCCAGACACATCTCCAGCCGCCAGCGGCGCAGATAGGCCTGAACAATTTCCGCGGCGGGATAGAGCTCCGGGTCGAGCAGGGTCGTCACCAGCGCGAGCTCGTGGGTGCGAAAGCCTTTTTGCGTCACTTTCACGCGCACCACGCGCACCGTGATTTCCTCGGGTAACTCCGCCCATTCCGCGTCGGACATGTACTTGGGTTTTTTCTGCGACTTTTTCCAGACGACGAGCCGGTCGTTCGGGCCGAGCCGCCGGCCCTTGCGCCAGTCGATTTTCCGCACCGCCACCCGGCTGACGAGGTCAGCCTTTCGCTTCCGCATTTGGGCGGCCGCGACATAGTGGCCGGCGGCCCGGTCGTAGATGAGGATGTCGCCCTCGTTCAGCGTCGGACAGGCCTGGTGCAGCAGCCGCATTTCGTGCTGATTATAGTTGCCCTGGACCACGTGCTGCAGGGTGCCACTGCGCGCCGACCACAGGGCCAGCACTCACATGATGGGAAAACCGCAGCCGGGTTTTTGCGATTTGGATTGTGGATACAGCGCTTGGTTTTCCGGCGTGTCGGGCAAGATCAGCGTGGTGCCGTCCGCGGCCTTGACCACGCGGCCCTGCAGAAAATCGCCGGGCTCGACCAGGCCGTCGGCGAGGCGCGAGGTATCCGCGAGGGTGGCGGCGAGCGCCTCCCCGGGAATCCGCGCGCGGGCCTGGCAATAGCCGCTGTTGCCCTCGTCGAGCGGCGGGCCGTCGTGCAAGGCGAGCAGGGCCTGGAGCTGGCGGACGACCTCCCGGCAGGAGGCCCGGGGGTTGAGCATCTGCCAGATGAAACACCAGAAGGTACGGCGCAGCGAATAAGGCCGCTCGCGGGGCGAGGCGGACGGCTGGAAGGCCTTGGCAGGTACGAAGCGCCCCAAGGCCGACTCGATCTCGCTGAGGGTGCACTGACGCACCGCCGCGAAAGAACGGGCCACCCCGCGGCCCAAAGGGGCGAGCTGGGCGCGCCAAGCGGGAAAAAAGGGAGTATCGGCCATAGAGCGGTAGATATACCGCCCTATTGACGAACATGCTATCTTATACGCACATGACAGCCAAAAAATCCGCCTCCCGGCCGGACGCGCAGGCGCACTATGAGCGGCTCAAGGCCGCCCTGGCCCAGACCGGCTGGATCAGCCAGGGCTACGTCCAGGACCGTGGGCCCGGCGCCGGCGGGCCGTGCTACCAGTGGACGCGCAAAATCAAAGGCAAGACCGTGAGCGTGGCCTTATCGCAGGAGCAATACCAGTGGCTCAGGATGGCCATCGACAACTGGCGCGCCTTGCAGACGACCCTGCGACAGATGCAGCAGCTCAGCCGCCAAGTGCTCTTCAGCACCGTGCCCGGCCCCCAGCGCCGCAAGCGCCTCAGCAAGAAAGTTATGGGGCTTACTTAAGCGCCATTCAGATCTGAGCTGATTGTCTTCCTCTCTTTGTTCCTGCTTGCCACCGCGTGAAGTTGAAGTCATCGCCGGCCCAGCTGGCCGCGGTGATCGAGGCCTTGATGGTGCCGCCGCCACGGCCTTGAAGAACGACCGCCCGGCCTGTTCGTACCGTAGCGGTGCGCGTAGTCCAAGAGACGAGATGAGCGATGCGAGATCTGCCCCTCTGGAGTTTTCGGGTCGCGGCGAACACATATCCTGGCGTATAGTGAATTCGCAGCAGTCCTCTTCACACCCCTTGCGAAGAAGCAAAAACCAAATCCACCCCAGGAGATTCCCATGAATAGCAGCCCCGCAGGCCAGAAAGCAGCCGGTTACGCACGCGATTGCGCGACGTCGCAGACCGGGGATTATTTTCAATTGTCGTCCCTGATGTGCTGGGACGCCGTCGTGCTCTGCGCCGTAAACACCGGCGCGATCCCAACAAAACTGGACATCACGGCGACGCAGTTTTCGAACTTCGTGCAGATGACCGACCCGCTGGTAGCCGATCCGATCGCGATGCGGCGAGTGCCCCAGGGAAGTTTTCTCGCGTTCATCGAAAACTCCGGCGGTTCGCCAAAGCTAATCCACGCGATGATGGCCGTGGGCCAGGGCATGGCCGCGGGCAACAAAAACGCCTGCGTCGGCATCGGCGGGCCCGTGGGCTCAGACCTCCTGACCCCCACCTGAAGAGAAGTTGGGGAGAGTGGAACGAAAAAGAGCCGCCAACGGGAGCGGGGCCGGTCAGTATTGAAGACGGGAGGCGGAAGTGGCAGCGGTGGGGATGCCCCAAATTCAATTACC
>JBBRCR010000522.1:0-5977 GCA_038204695.1 Opitutales bacterium
CTTGTTCACCGGTAATATATAGGACAGATCCACGCCAGGCAGAATCGGGCGGGCGTCGGCTCGCGCTTCCGGACCGGCCTGTTTTTTCACCGTAAAGCGCGTCTTTTCGAACGCCTCGAGGCTGGTGAGCGTGCCAAACAAATTATAGGTGAACCGCGGCTTCGTGCTGCCAAATCCGCTCTTGCCGATGATGTTGACGGTGCCGCCGATCGCATTGGCCGGCAGGTCGGGGGTCGGCGATTTCGTGACTTCGATGCGTGCGATGTTGCCGACGGCGAGATCGGAAAACCCAAACGTGCGATCGCCGGGCGCGGCGACGTCCATGCCATCGATCATCACGACGGTGCCATTCGGGGGCATGCCGCGAATCGAGGCGGCGCCGGGCGACGACGGTCCGAACGTGAACGACATTCCAGGCAGATATTTCAGCATTTCGCCGGGATTGCCCTCGCCCATGTCGGCGAACTCCTCGAACTCGACGACGTTCTTGATGTTGGGCGCCGCACGTTGCGCCTGGAGCGCCATGGCCTGCGCGGTGAGTTCGCGCTCGACGACGGTGAACTTGTCGAGCGTGACAACATCGCCCTCTTTCATCCGCTCGGTGCGCAACGCGAGTTCGAAGTCGAGTTTCGCGATCTGGCCGGGGACCACGTTCACGGTGGCGGTTCGGCTTTCCAGCCCGAGAAACCGCGCGGTGACCCGGTGCTCGCCGGCCGGAACGGGCGGCAGCACGTATTCACCTTTGTCATTCGTCGCGACTTCCAGCGTGGTGCCGTCAACGGATATGCGAGCGCTGTTGAGGTAATTACCGCTGCCGGTATTCAATACGCGGCCTTCAATCGTGCCGGTGCCGGTGGTTTGGGCAAAGGCGATCACATCGACGAGGCAGGCCAGCAGCGCCGCGAAGCTGGCGGGAAAGCCTGTCCTTCGAAGGGGTGAGGAGCGGTTCATAGGCATGTGGTGATCACGTTGTGATGGGTCAACTGAAGCAAGCCAGTTGCTACCCGTGCCGCGACTTCTTTCGCGCCATGGGCCGAAGCAGCCTCAAGTACGGGTCGGTAACCCGCCGCCCTACCGCCGACGATTGTGATCGTAACTCCAGTACCCGGGAATCGCCTTGAGCAGCTCCGCCTCGGCCGGTTTGGCGCCCTTCAAGTTTTTGATCCAGAAATCTCCCAATAGCTCACGCGCATTTGGGATCGGCCGTCCGGACCAATATCGCACGTCATGGTCGCGAATCTGCTGATTGGATATGCGCCACTCCGCCGCAACCTCCTCGAACCAGTTCCTATATAGTTTGGCCAACTCCTGCACAATATCCGGATGGGTGGCTGCGACGTCGTGTTGCTCGCCGGGATCATCGAGGAGGTTGTACAGCTGCGGCGGCGCCGCGCGCACCGGCCCATAGTCCGGCAAGTGCGGATCCAGCGGCATTTCCCAATGCGGCTTAACGATCCCACGCTGGAAGCACCAATTGTCGCGCGGACCGTCTTTCTTTATTGTCTCCGGAATACCGGGCCAGAAGAGCTTCCACGCCCCACGGCGAATCGCCGCGTCGCTCAGTGCCACCGGCGTGTAACGATTTTTCTGAAAAGGCAGGACGCGATGCGCGAGCGCTGACTCCGGATCGCCACGCAGAACCGAAAACACATCGCGTCCATCCAACGGCTTTGCGCCCGCCGGCGCGGCGGCGCCCGTGCGCGCGTACAGCGTCGGCAGCCAGTCGCACCCGTGCACCGGCGTCGCCACCACCTGTCCGGCCGGAATCGTGCCGGGCCAGGCGACTATGCCCGGCACCCGGATGCCCTCCTCCCACACCGTGTCCTTGTTGCCGCGAAACGGACCGTGATAACGCGCGGTGCTTTCGTTCTTACCTTCGCCGCTGGGCCCGAATTGAGCGCCGTTGTCGCTCGTGAAGACCACGATCGTCCGATCGCGCAAGCCGAGTTTCTCCAGTGTGCTCAGTACCCGTCCAAGCCCCGTATCCATCGCCTCGATCATCGCGTAGATCGTCGCGACGGTGTCGTTATACTGACCCTGCGCGCGACGCTGGTATTTTTCAACCAGCGCGGCCGGAGCCTGAAACGGCGAATGCGGCGCATGTTGCGCCAGGAAGATCGCGAACGGACGACTGCGGTTGCGCTCGATGAACGCGATCGTTTCGTCGTTGAGCGCGTCCGAGAGATACCGCCCGTCTGCCGTTTCGTTGCGGCCGTTGCGCATCAGATTCCACTTCCAGTAGTCCTGCGCGCCATTCGCAAAGCCGTAGAATTGATCGAACCCGCGGTGATGCGGCAGGTAGTCGTCGCAATAGAGCCCGCTGTGCCACTTGCCGATGAGCGCCGTCGCGTAACCGGCGTGCCGGAAGTAGTCGCCAAAGGTTTTTTCCGAAAGCGCAATCCGATCGATGCCGCGGTTGCTCGAAACATCGATCGCGCCGGTGCGGTGATTGTACCGTCCCGTCAGCAATCCCGCCCGCGCCGGTGCGCAGAGCGGCGACGGCGTGTAGTAATCCGTCAGCCGCACCCCTTCGCGCGCCAGACGGTCAATCACCGGCGTATCCACATGTGGGTTACCGTAGCAGCGCAGGTCGCCGTACCCCAGGTCGTCCGCCACAATAAAGAGGACGCTGGGTGGAGGGGCTCCGGCCGCTGGCGAGCCGTGCGCGTTCGACGCTTCGAGCAATGCAAACCCGAGAACCGTCAGAACTCCGCGCACGATTCGGCCGAGCCCGTTCATGGGGTGAGCGGGATGACGGTGCTCCACGTGTGTGAGGCCCGGGAAAATCCACCCGGGCCATCCGCGGTCGCACAAATGAGGTGCGTCGGCCGTCCGTTCTGGATCAGCAACTGCGGCCGCTCCAGCGAGCCCTGCACCACCTCAGTGCCGTCGTCCCAGCGCACGCGGCGCGAATAGGCTTTCGGCGGCATGCCGAGTTTCCAGTTCAGGCCATCGCTCGAAACGGCAAAACCGCCGGCGTGATCCTCACCCGTGATCTTGCCGGTAAGATCGTTAAAAATCATCCGGTACTCGCCGTCCTCGCGCCAGACATACGCATCCTCGTAAGAGATGCGCGGATCATCCGACCATTTGATGGGTGCATCGCCGACGCGTTCATAAGGGCCGCGGAAATTCGCCGCGCGCGCCACGCCATATTTTAGCGTGTCGCCCTCGCGCGAGGTGGATTTGTAGAGCAGCAGCACCGAACCATCGGGTGCGACACAGGGTGCCGCATTCGTCGTCAGCAACGCGTCCCATTTGCCCGGCCGCACTTCGAGGATTGGTTTTCCCGGACGCGTCCACGGTCCTTTCGGCGAGGGCGCGGTCGCCAAACCGATGCGCTGATTGGCGCGGGCCTGGAGCCGAACCGGATCGTTGCGGCCAATCGGCGGCGACTTTCCATCCGGGATCGGACCATCGTACGTGCTGCCGGTATAGAAAAGGAGGTAGGTGCCGCCCATGCGATGAATGGTGGGATTGTGCGTCATCTTGCCATCCCAGAAACCATCGCCGCGTGACGGGAGGACGTCTTCAACATACTGATACGGCCCTTCCGGGCGGCTCGCAACGGCACGCACAATTCGCGAGTTCGTCAGCCAGTTGGGCGTAAACGGCACCTGCTTCGTCCACATCGAGGCAAACATGTGCCACTGCCCATTATCGCCCCGCACGACGGAACCGCACCAGATCCACGAATCCTCGCGCCGGAAACCGCCGTCACGCGGCGCCGGCTGCAGCCGTTCGATAAACGGACGCCCGGAGGCGTTGCGCGAATGGGCGGAGTCCGTCGCACCCGCCGGAGAAGAAATCACCAGACCCGCGACCAAGAGCAGAGGGAGGATTGGTTTCATGGCTCAGAGACCCGCGCGATAATTGCCGACCGCCTCGCTGGTCCGCAACGCCCGTTGGTAAACGCGCAAGGCACGCACCGCCGAATCGATTTTCACCTTCGGAGCACCATTGGGTGTCCGCAAATTTGGACTGAAGCGCCCCCAGCCGAACTGGCGATTATCGCCACCGTCGGCGAGCACGCCATCGACCACAAACGTGATAATCTTCGGGCCGCCGTCGACCGTGACCACCACATGGTGCGACCGGCCTGCCTGAACGCTGCCGGAATCGCACTCCCACAAGCACTCGGTGCGCCCATCGTTCAGCGTGAGCCGAACCGCACCGCCGGCCACAGTTGAAAGGAACAGCCCGCGGCCGAGCGCGTCGCGGTTGTCGAGCAGGATCTGGCCGGGCGCGAGCGACTCGAGTTTGAGCCACACGTCGAGGCTGAATCCGGCGCGCAAATCGGCGGCGCCATGGTCCGCGCGTTTGGTGTCGCGCTGGTTGAATTCGGGGAGCTTCGGCATCGCCGCCTCGGGTAGCAGCAACTGCCCGGCATCGGCCGGCGCTTCCGGCCGGTCGCGGGGCAACTCGAGCGCCAGGCCCTCGCGGGCGACGGTTCGCGCGTCGCTCTGTTTGAACAACCCGTCGACCAGTGCGGCGGAAACCTCATGCACGCGCCCGACGTTCTTCTGGGTTTCGGTGATGAAGAACTTGCCGCCCTCCTCCACGAGGTCCGGATAACTCATGCGAATGTACGGATCGTCGTCGTAAATCAGGATTTCCGGCTGCGACCACACGATGACTTTGCCCTGCGGTGTGTCGCGCTCCGTGCCCGCCATCAGCCACGCCGGATTCCGATCATTGTACGGGTTGCCGGTGGCGCCCGAGGTATCGGCCTGCATCTGCGCAATGATCGGGCCGCCGTGATTGTGAAACCAATACAGGAACTTTCCGTTGCCGCAGCGCCAGACGAAGTTGGCGGCGCGCGGATGCTTCACGCGGCGTCCGCCCGGCACGTACGTCTTGTAAGCCGGCGGGGTCCAGGTGTGACCGCCGTCGCGGCTGTACGCGCTGACCGGCCAGCCGTCGGTCGAGCGATACACACAATAAAGCGAACCATCGCTCAGCGAAGTGATGCTCTGCTCTTCGGCTACGCGGCCGCCCCCGGCTGGCGTGCGCAGGCCGACGTCACCGTCGGGCAGCGTTTCGAAGGTGATCTTCGCCGGGTCGCGTTCGGTGAGAATGTTTTTGCTCTTCAGGAACGCCCCCTCCGACTGCGCAAAGAATCCGTTTCCCATCGCGCCCACCTTGTGCAGGACCAGCAGGGCGGCGTCGCCCACGATAAGGGGCCGGCCCACGTTCCAGAAGAACCGGATTTTTCCGCCGTAGACGTTGTTCCGATCACAGTCGAATTCGCGCACCGGGACCGTGTAGCGCTGCGCCGACCAGCTGCGGCCATGGTCGTCGGTGTACTTGAAGACATAATACCCAAGCGAATCCACCCGCCTGGTGACGCCGCGGTCTTCGCGCTTCACCTCGCGGACATTGTCCGTGTTGTGGTTGTAGAACGCATACACGCGACCGCCGGGAACCTTGAGCAGCACGGCGTAGCTGGCTGCCGGGCCATCGACCGGCTCAATCGGCACGATCTGCTCCCAGGAGCGTCCGCGATCGGTGCTGCGCATCGAAACGACATGCTGTCCCGGCGAGCCCTCGGCGCCCGAGCCGGTCGTGATCGCGCAGAGCCACGCGCCATCATCGGTCTGCACGATGTAGGGCTGGTCCGCATACCCTTCGCTGGGAATGTTCCAGCCGCGGGAAATGTGCCGCGGATCAGGAACGGCCGCCGGCTCGCCCGATCGGGCGGCATCGACGCGAATGCCCAGCAGTACCGGCAGCAGGAGGAGAAGGAGCGAACGAGGCATGGTGAAAATGTTTCCTGGGCGGTAACTATTCAGCACGGCTCTGCGGCTCTGCGTTCTGCGTGCTGGGGACGAAAATATCTCTAAACACAGAGGCCGCAGAGATCACAGAGAAACGCGATCGTTGACGATTCGGGTCAGTCCATCAACCAACCGCGGAACGTGGAAATTGATCAAAAGCCCGACCGCATGTCCGGTTTCTCGAATATAGGACAGAAGCT
>JBBRCR010000523.1:0-5964 GCA_038204695.1 Opitutales bacterium
AATGGTCATCGCAGCTTTGATCGGATTTACGACTGCGGAGGTCGCCGCGACGGTCGAGTTTCACGTGGCGCCGGGCGGGGACGATCAGAACTCAGGCCAGGCCACGGCGCCTTTTGCCACGATCGCCCGCGCTCAGCGGGCGGTGCGGCAAAGGCCCGCCGGAGACGCCGCGATGGTTTGGCTTCACGCGGGCACTTACCGATTGGAGCGTCCATTGCACTTTTCGGCCATGGACGGCGGGGCCGCGACCGCGCCCGTGACCTACGCGGCCGTCGAGGGCGAAAGCGTTGAGCTGAGCGGTGCGCGGGAGTTGACGCTCAGCTGGACGGCGGACGCGGACGGTCGCTGGCAGGCGAAAGTGCCCGCGGGCGTGGAGTTCGACCAACTATTCGCGGATGGTGCCAAAATGATTCGGGCACGCTATCCGAATTTTGATCCCGGCGAAGGATTCTTCGGTGGCTACACCCGCGATGCGACGGATCCCAAGCGGTTGGCGCGGTACGCGAATCCGGTCGGAATGTATATACACGGACTGCATGGCTTGGGGTGGGGCAGTCTGCACTTCGAGGTTTTGCAGAAAGATGCCAGTGGGGAGTACACGTTCGAGGCCGGCCAGGATGCGAAGCTGGCCGGCGGCTGGCAGAACAAGGGCCGGGCGCAGAAGGCGGAGGCACCTTTCGATCCGGAAAAGCGGTTTGTCGAAAACGTAATCGAGGAACTCGATGCGCCCAAGGAGTGGTTCCACGATCGCCGGTCGGGGATTCTTTATTTCCAGCCTCCGTCCGGTGCGGATCCACGCCGAATGCGTTTCGAGGCGGTCGGCTTGAAGCAACTCATCGAGGTGCGTGGGACGAAAGATGCGCCAGTGCGAAATCTGAGCTTCCGCGGAATTACATTCCGCCGCGCCGGCTATACGTTCATGCAGACCGACAACATTCCCAGCGGCGGCGACTGGCGGATTTATCGTGGCGGTGCCGTGGTGTTCGAAGGCGCAGAGGACTGCGCAGTGCGCGACTGCGTTTTTGATGGAATCGGCGGAAACGGAATTTTTGTCCGTGATTACAACCGCGGCATCGAGATCACCGGCTGCACCTTCACCCGCACGGGTGCGAGCGCTGTCCTGTTCGATGGCGACAAGTCGGCGGTGCGCTCACGTTGGGCGCACGCCTGGGGCTGGCCCGATCGCGAAATCGGTCCGCGGCCGGTTGTGGATGGAAAACCGGTCGAGCATCCGTTCATCGCGCTGCTGCCTGACGCGATGCTCGACGGCCCGCGGGGCGATCCGCTCGTCGACCTGACACCGGGACCGAAGAATGAAAACTATCCGGCGCGCTGTTTGGTGAGCGACTGCCTGATGACCGAATTGGGCACAGTGGAAAAACAAATCTCCGGCGTCTTCATTTCGAAGTCCCGCGGCATCGTGCTCAGCCATCTCACGATCCACGATGTGCCGCGGGCGGCGATCAATATCAATGACGGCACGTGGGGCGGTCATGTGATCGAATGGTGCGACATCTTCAATACCTGCCTCGAGAGCCGGGAACACGGCGCGATCAACACCTGGGGGCGCGATCGCCACTGGATGCGGATGAAGGGAGACGCGACGGCGGCGCAGTTCGCCCGGATGCGCGATCTGGCCCGCGTTGATGCCGTCGAGGTAAACACGCTGCGGTTCAATCGCGTCCAGTGCGCCAACGGCTACGACTTCGACCTCGATGACGGCTCATCGCACTACCTCATTGAGAATAATCTTTGCCTGCAGGGCGGCATCAAGTTGCGCGAGGGTTTCTTCCGCACGGTACGCAACAACATCAGCCCGTTGTTCAGCGCGCATGTCTGGTATCCGGACAGTCGTGACGTGGTCACGCAGAACGTGCTCGTCGGCCGCAAGGCCTATGATCCGCGGGGCATGACGATGGATCGATGCCAGGATGCGTTCCTCGATTGCAATCTATTCGCGACCTTTGTCGTGCCGCCGGAACTCCCGCTTCTCGGGCTGGACCGGCATTCACTTACCGCCGCACCGCAGTTTGTGGCGCCGAAGGCGGGTGATTATCGCGTGCAACCCGGTTCGCCGGCCGAGCGGATCGGATTCGCAAATTTTCCGATGGACCGGTTCGGCGTGATGACGTCGCGGCTGAAAGCCAGGTCGCGGACGTGGGAGGGACTTGGCCGGGCTTTTGAGGCCTCGGCGGAAGGCGACACGGCCGCTCCGCTGCACCAATGGGAGGGAGCCACCCTGCGCACTCTCGTCAATCGCGGACGTGAATCCGCCGTGGTCAGCAATATGGAGCTGTCGGATAATCGCGGCATCCTGATCAAGTCGGTCACCGCGGGTTCGGCAGCCGCACGGGCAGGAATGCCGGCCGATGCCATCATCGTCGCGGCCAACGATCGCCCGATGGCCGACCTCGCGGCTCTGTCCGCAGCGGTGCGCGAAAGTGGGGCGACCAATGTGCGTTTGAAGATTCTCACCGCCTCCGGTCACATTGAAGTGCGGATGCCGGTCGGTGCGGGGCTGCTCAAGGCGGAGGTAAATGATGCGCCATCGAGTGCGCCGGCCGCTGGTCGACGCAAAGAGAAACCGTCGCGGCAGCGCTAGTCCTGCGTTTGCCCACAACTATTGCCAAGCACGTCAGCGTTCGCCGGAGCGGCGACTTTCCAGTCGCCGAGGTACGTTCGCAGCCGGTTTCGTGCGATCAAGTCGTCCCTGGAGTTTGGCCACTTTGGCTTTGTGGCTGCGGCTTCCAGCCGCAGTTTTGGCTCTGAATTTGCACGCGGGAAAACGTTCGGTGAACGCTCAACCGATCAACCCCGAACATTGCACACGCGAAGCCGCGAAGGTCGCGAAGCCGACAATGCGTTTTGCGAGCTTCGCGGCTTCGCGTGCGCTCTGGTCAGGGCGGCCGCGGGTGGAGAGGTGCAAGACTCGGGCGGGGACGCCCTGAGTGCTGTTTATAGTGTACTTCATGGGCAGGATGCCCATGCCACTTCCAATCCACTCGCTGGCGCTCGCGAACAAGACCGTCTAACCACAAAGGGCCTCGTCAGCGTTAGCTTCGCTACGGAATCGGATCGCTGCGTCGCACCAAGGCTCCCTCCCAAATCGCTTCATCCTTCGTCTTGTCGTAGGTAAGCACGCGATTCGCGCTCCCTTTTGCCGGGGGAAGATCCACTTTCGGCAGCCACTTTCGGTGTTCGGCGATGATGCTGGCGTACTCCGGCTTGCCGGCGAGATTCGTCCACTCGTTGGGATCAGCCTTCGTGTCGTAAAGCTCCTCCGTGTCATCCGCGTAATGAATATAGCGCCACTGCTCGCTGCGCACGGCGTGGTTTCCTTGATTGTGCGAAGTGATGGCGGGCCGGTCGCGTGGCGCGGAAGGGTCTTTCAGCTGGGGGCGAATAGTCGTGCCTTCCAGATCGGTGCGCGGCGTGAGTTCGCAGAGGCCCCACAGCACAATGATGGTGTTTTCGGCCAGCCCCGCCTCATCAATGGCGTCGATCAGCCGGCCAACCTGTGAGTCCATGAAACTGGTACAGGCGAGATAGTATTTTTTTGAACTGGCGAAATAGACTGGGCGCTAGCGAATGGGTTTCCACTCGTGCACGGCAAGCGCCGCCGCGCCGAGCGCGCCGCTAAACTCACCCATCGTGGAATGAACGATCTCGGGAACGCGGAGTTCGGCGGTCGCGAGCACCGTCGCGGTCATCTCCCGCAATGGCCGGAGAATGAAGTCGCCCAAAGCGGTGAGCGGCCCCGCGAGCACGATTTTCTCCGGATCCACGACCAGCGACAACTGGCCGATCGCCCACCCCAGACACCGGGCGGCCTCGCCAATGATTTTTGTCGTGAGCAAGTCGCGCTGTTGGACGGCCGCCAGGATATCCGCCAGTGTCACGGGTTGGGGGAGGGTGCTGAGCACTGATTTCTCGCCCGCCGCCACGGCCTTCTGCAGAGCTCGTTGGATGGCGCGGAACGAAGCCACCTCCTGCAACTCGGGCCCGAGTGCCGAGACCTTTTCCGTTCCAGCAAACCACCCGGCGGTGCGGCCGGAAAGAACCGGGCACCGCCCGCGGCCAAACTCTCCGGCCGCATGGTGCGCCCCGCAATACAGCCGCCCATCGAGCACCATGCCGACGCCAATGCCGCTCCTAATGCCAATGCAAAGGAAGTCCCGCACCCCGAGGCCCTGCCCGAACCAAAGCTCGGCGAGCGCCATCGAGCGGACGCAGTTTTCCAGGTACACGGGCACGCCGAATCTTCGAGTGAGCCGCTGCGTCAGCGGGACGTTGCTCCAGTGCCTGATATACTTGTAGTTGACCGCAATGCCTTCGACTGAATTTACCAGGCCGGGAACACCCACGCCAATTGCGAGCAGTTTTTTCCGATCGCGCGGCAGTACCTGTGCGATGGTTTGCTCGATTTTCGCCACGACCTGTTCGGCGGAATCGGCCGATTCGATCTGAGAGCGCGAATTGCGCAGAGGCTTGTCCGAGAAATCGACCGCGACGGAGAGAATGTTCGTGGCTTCGAAATCCACGCCGACAAATTCGCCCCCCTCCGGGTTGAGCCGCAGCAGCATCGGCGGCCGGCCGGTTTCACGCTCCGCCTTGTCGATCTCGATGAGAAAGCCCTCCTTGATCAGGCGCTCGACGTAGACACCCGCCGTGGAGGGCGCCAGGCCGAGCGTGCGCGCCAGCTCAATGCGCGAAATCCCGGTGGAGGCACGGACATGCTTCAAGATATCGGATTCGAGTCCCGAGGTTTGCAGCGAGTTTCGCCTCATGGTTTGAAGAAAGAAAGTACGTTAACGGCGGCAAGCTCCCGTGGCGGGAGCACCTTGGCTAAAAGCGAAAAAAAGCTTGTACCGCTGATTTTTTGTAATCGTAATAATGCCCATGGTCTGCGTTCGATTGCAAGCCAATCGTCCCCCCGCGAGGCCATTCGTCTCATAACAACTACTCCGATGATCGCATTCCTGATGCATGAAGATAAGGATACCGTGGGCGTTGCCGTAACGGACCTCAAGAAAGGCGAACTGGCTAAAGGCCGGTCGCTCCACGGCAGTGCCAGCCCGGAAATAAGAGCACTAATGGATATTCCGTTGGGCCACAAAATCGCGCTGCAGGCGTTCAAAGTGGGCGACACGGTCACCAAATACGGCTGCGACATCGGCAAGGTCGTCGCTCCAATCGCCGTGGGCGAACACGTCCACGTCCACAATCTCAAAACCAAGCGCTGGTAATCCCGATGAGCACTCAAAAATTTCTGGGCTATCGCCGCGAAAACGGCCGGGTCGGCATCCGCAATCATGTCATCATCCTCCCGGTTGATGATATTTCGAATGCCGCCTGCGAAGCCGTCGCCAACAACATCAAGGGAACGATGGCCCTTCCTCACGCCTACGGGCGATTGCAGTTCGGGGAGGACCTCGAGCTGTTTTTCCGCACGATGATTGGCACGGGCGCCAATCCCAACGTCGCGGCGTGCGTGGTCATCGGCATCGAGCCAGGCTGGACCCAGCGCATCGTCGACGGCATCGCCAAGACCGGCAAGCCGGTCAAGGGGTTTTCGATTGAGCGCTTCGGCGACCTCAAAACCATCGCGGCCGCGTCGCTGCAGGCCAAGGAATACGTCCAGTGGGCCAGCGAACGGCAGCGCGAAGAGTGTTCGGTCGACGAGCTATATATATCCGTCAAATGCGGCGAATCCGATACGACGACCGGCCTGGCCTCGTGCCCGGCGGTCGGTAATCTGATCGACAAGATGGTGGCCGCCGGCGCGACCGCCTCATTCGGCGAGACCACCGAACTCACGGGGGGCGAACACATCGTGAAAAGCAAGGCCGCGACACCCCAGATTGCCGGGGAATTCATGGCGGTGTTTCAGAATTACACCGACCTGGTCATGAAGGAGAAGACGGACGATCTCTCCGAATCACAGCCGACCAAGGGCAACATCCG
>JBBRCR010000524.1:0-5963 GCA_038204695.1 Opitutales bacterium
CTGCGGTATTCCTCGATATCGGGGCCCGCCGTTTCCACCTCTTTGGGCTGACGCTTGCCCATCAGGACTTGTGGTTGATGTTTTTTCTGATCACGGGGATTGGGTTCTCGCTCTTCTTTGTCACGGCGTTGCTTGGTCGGATATGGTGCGGATGGGCCTGCCCCCACACGGTGTTTCTCGATCATGTTTACCGGCGAATCGAACGCTGGACCGACGGTGATGCGGTGGAGCGGCGCGCTCTCAGCGTTGCTCCGCTCACGGCGGCGAAAGTCGCGCGGCGGGTGGCCAAGCACGCGCTCTTCATTGCTGCGTCCGCCGCCATCATGCACCTGTTTCTCGCCTATTTTGTCTCCATCCCCGAAGTCTGGGCGATGGTGCGCGCTGCCCCGGGCCAGCACTGGGGCGCCTTTGCGTTCATGCTCATTTCTACGGGCGTGCTTTACTTCAATTTTGCGTGGTTTCGAGAGCAGATGTGCCTGGTAATCTGCCCCTATGGCCGGCTCCAGTCGGCGTTGATAGACGACGATTCGCTCGTAATTGGCTACGACGTCGCGCGTGGAGAGCCGCGGTCCAAGCGGCGGGTGGCCACGCTGGAAAACGCGAAGACGGGCGATTGTGTGGATTGCAGCCGTTGCGTTCACGTTTGCCCGGTGGGTATCGATATTCGGCAGGGCCTTCAGATGGAGTGCGTCGGTTGCACCGCGTGCATCGATGCATGCGACGACGTCATGACGCGGCTGCGCCGACCGCGCGGCCTGATTCGTTACGATTCGCAGAGCGGCTTCACCGGTCGCTCAACCCGGTGGCTGCGTCCGCGTACGATCCTGTATTTTGTACTGTTGCTCGTCGGTGCAGGGGTAACCACGTGGGCATTGTCGACCGTCCGTCCGGCCGTATTTGGCATCACACGGATGATGGGAGGCCCGTACGTTGTGGATGAGGGGTCGGTGCGAAACCAATTCTTGGTCCGGATCGTAAACAAGCGGGCTGAGCCGGCCCGCTTTGTATTGCACTTGGACGGTGCGCCAGCTGGGCTGCGGCGAATCGGGATTGAATCTCCCGTTGAGCTGGCCGCGATGGGGGAGTCATTGCAGCCGCTGGTGTTGGTGCAAGGGCGCAGTGCCTACACGGGACCCTTCAAGGTCACCGTGCGCGTGGCGGACGCCGAAGGCCGTTTTCACCTCATGCGCCAAATCGAGTTCCTTGGGCCGGAAGCGCGACTGCTGCGCGAAGAAGACCCGCAGCGCCATGAACGAAAGTAACCCCGCATCAGTTTCGAAACCGTCGCGCCTATGGCGTTGGGTGGCACTCGCGTTTGTCATTCAGGCGGCGGCGTGGATAACATGGCTTGTGCTGGCGAATCAGCATCGAGTGGCGGAGGTGCCATTAGCGCCGGGAGGCTGAGCCATGGAAATGGCGGCCATCAACTCTCCGGGCACCGCTTTCGTCGCTGGCCTCGTGACCAGCTTACATTGCGCGGGGATGTGTGGGCCATTGGCGTGTTCACTCATGCCGTTGCGGGGTGATCGCTCCGATGCCCAGACGGTAAGCACCGTTTACCATCTTTCGCGGCTGGCCGGGTATGCGGCTCTCGGCGCGCTGGCGGGTGGTGTCGGACGAGCGCCGCTTCTCTGGTTCTCGCAGTCTGCGCTGCGGTGGCTGCCGTGGCTGCTCGTGATTTTCTTTGTGGCGCTCGCGTTGCGGTGGGACCGGTATCTGCCCAAGATCGCGGCGTTGGGACGGATGACGTGGAAACTGCACGGGTGGCTTCGAGGGCGTTCGCGGGTCGAGGCGGCTGCAGCGCTGGGTTTGGCGACACCATTGCTGCCGTGTGGTCCATTGTACTTCGTCGCAGCGCTCGCTCTTCTGTCGGGATCGGCATTGCGCGGCGTGGAATTCATGCTCGCGTTCGGACTGGGCACGGTCCCGCTTCTTTGGTTGGCACAGGCCCAGTTTCGATGGGTGCGGCAGAAGCTTTCGCCTCTGTGGCTGAATCGCCTGCGAGTCGCACTCGCGCTGACGACTGCCGCGCTGATCGGCTGGCGACTGCGGAGCACATTGGGGCTGGCCGGCCCGGATCCAATGCAGTTTATCTGCTTCTGAACGTGAGCGCCGTGATCGAACCCTCGGCTGATCCAGCGAACCGCGGCAAAGTTTCCGCCGCGCCGGCGCATACCAAACCGGTGTGCCGCCACTGCGGTTCGCCGATGATTGACGCGCGCATGATGGAATCCGGATTTTGCTGTGCGGGATGCGCGTATGTATACCGCCTTGTCCACGAGCACGGGCTGGCGGGATATTATCGAATCAAGGACGATGTGACGGCGCCAGCCGACACCGCGGTGTTCCAACCGCGGGATTACGGATGGCTCGAACAGGCGCAACGGGAAGCAGAGGCAGCGACCGGGCGGGTGCCGGAACTGACGGTCGAGGTGCAGGGGATTTCATGCGCGGGGTGCGTGTGGCTGATTGAGCGGGTATTTCAACAGCAGCTGGGCGCGCGCGAGGTAATTGGGAACCCGCAATATGGCACATTGCGGATGCGCTGGGTGCGCGGAGAGTTTTCCGCGGCGAATTTCGCCGGCGTCCTGCAGGGTTTTGGCTACCTGCTTGGCTCGGCCGGAGAGATGACCGTCGAACCCGAGGCTCACCGGCTGGTGAAGCGCATCGGCCTCTGTGCGGCGTTCGCCATGAACGTGATGCTCTACGCGCTGCCGGCGTATTTTGGAATGGAGCCCAGCTTTGAATGGGCGGGACTGTTTCGTTTGCTGTCGCTGGCGTTCGGCACACTTAGCTTTCTGGTTGGCGGAACGTATTTCGTGGGCCGGGCAGTGCGTGCATTGCGTGAAGGTGCCATGCATATCGACCTTCCGATTGCAATCGGCATCGTGGGGGCGTATTCAGGATCTCTATACGGGTGGCTCGCGGGAGAGGAGCGTTTCGTCTACTTCGATTTCGTCTCGACCTTCATTCTGTTGATGCTGATCGGCCGCTGGGCGCAGGTTGCCGCCGTGGAACGAAACCGCCGGAGACTGCTGAGCCAGCAACCGAAGCCGCAGCGCGTTCGGCTGGCGGAGGGCGGTGAAGTACTGCCGGAGCAATTACGCTGCGGACAAGCCATCCTCCTGGCGGCCGGCCAAACCCTCCCGGTGGAGTCGCGGCTCGAATCAGCGGACGCGGACTTTTCACTTGCTTCGATCAATGGTGAGGCCGAGCCCCGTACTTTCCGTCCGGGGCAGCGGGTCCCGGCCGGCGGAGTGAATGTCACTCGTCGCGAACTGCGGTTGATGGCGACGCAGACGTGGGATGATTCGTTGCTCGCGCAGCTGCTGAAGCCAGGGGAGCGCGCGAGCGAACGTCACCTCCTGCTCGAACGGATCGTGCGGGGGTATTTGATCGGGATCATCGCCATTGCGCTGATGTCGGGCGCCGCCTGGTGGTTCATGACAAGCGATGCGTTACAGACTTGGTCGGTTGTGACTGCAGTGCTGGTGGTTTCGTGCCCTTGCGCCATTGGGCTCGCTTTTCCGCTCGCCGATGAAATCGCCACGGTGGCACTCCGCCGCCGCGGCGTGTTTGTGCGCGAAGCCGACCTGTGGTCGAAGCTTCGACGGGTCCGTACGCTGGCGTTCGATAAGACTGGCACGCTGACGATGGAGACACCGGCATTGAAAAACCCGGAGGCGCTGCAATCGCTGGACGTCACGGCGCGCGCGGCATTGTTCACGTTGATCCATAATAACTCGCATCCGGTCAGCCAGTGCCTGCACGAACAACTCCTGGTGTTCGGGAAGATCGAGCCGCTCTCGGGGGAGGTTTTTGAAACCGTTGGCTCTGGTGTCGAGTGCGGACCATGGTCTTTGGGCCGCGGCGGATGGCGAGACGATGGCCGTGGAACGGAGGCGGTTTTTGCCCGCGACGGGGAGGTTCTGGCCCGGTTTTACTTCATCGACGCCGTGCGGGCTGATGCGCGCGAGGAATTGGCCGCGCTGCATAAACGGGGTTTGGAAAGTTTTATCTTGAGTGGAGACGCTCCGGCCAAGGTCGCCCTTCTCGCTGCGGACTTGGGCCTGCCCCCTAACCGTGCGCTTGGCTCCTTGACGCCGCAGGCCAAGGCGGCGTGGCTGGATGCCCGGTCCTCGGCTGACACGATGATGCTTGGCGATGGGGCAAACGACAGTCTCGCGTTTGATCATGCACTGGTTCGGGGTACGCCGGTGATCCACCGCGGAGTCCTGGAAAGTAAGGCGGATTTCTATTATTTGGGCCGGGGCATTGGTGGCCTGCGGGCGCTTTTTGACGTCGACCGAATTCGGCGGCGCACACAAATCGCAATCTTGATTTTCTCAATCGCCTATAACGTGCTGGCAGTTGGGTTGGCCGTGGCGGGGCGTATGAACCCACTGCTTGCGGCCGGGTTGATGCCAATTAACTCGCTGCTCACGCTTGCTCTTGTCACGGGCGGAATGCGCCGGGCGTTTGCGCGTTAATCAACTGCACTGGCTACGAGAGGCCGGAACCCCTTGACTTCGCCCCCGGGGTTGAACTCGGCCGATATTCGTCCCCAAAATGAAAACGGGCGTGAGCCCATGCCCACGCCCGGTGTTCCCACATACCCAAAAGCTTATTTTCTCGCGCCGGTCTTCTTTGAGGGAGGCGGAAGAATGACCACGGGACACGTCGCTCGCATCAACACACCATGCGTGGTGCTGCCCACGAGCAGATCGTAGAGCGCAGTGTGCCCATGCGATCCCATGACGATGTAATCGGCTCCGAGCTTGGCGGCTTGATCCACGATGTGCAGAATGGGCGCACCGTTAAGCTGAACCGTCTCGCAGGAAATCTCCTGTTGCTGCAAACTCTCCTGCAGGCGAACGAGATTTTTCGCTGCGGCGCTTTCACCTGCAGCCCGAATTTCTGCAATGTTCTCCATCAGCGGCGCGTACTCACTCGTAATTGCCGGCGGCTGGATCACCGAAAGCAGCACGACCCGCCCATCCATTGCGCGTGCGATTGCCGCTGCCTGCGCCACCACACCCTCGGTCGCAGCCGAGAAGTCGACAGGGGCGAGGATCGTTTTCACGGGGCCACTCTATAGCGCCTCTCCCGGAATGGCTATGCACGTGTTGCCGGGGAGTGCGCGATTTTTGCCTTGTGCGTGAAGGAACGCTCGCAGCCGCCGCAACGCAGCATCGCAATCCGAGCCGGTTATCGTCGCTTCGAAAAACCGTGAGGTGCTTGCCCGTTCCGTGCCCGTTCCAGCGTAAGCGGCACCACGCTCCACAGAGGTAGAGGGATTTTTCAGTGCGCAGCGTGAGCCGGTGATCGCGTGAGCGGCAACCAACGGTGGCTCGACGCAACGGCGCTACGGTTCCAGGGCAGAAAAAAAGATGGCGCGGGTGTACTTGGTGCCGAACTACTTCGCCGGTTTGGGCCTGAAACAGGGGCATGGAGACAGTGCAGCGCATCCAAGGTCGGGCCGTGCGGGGCGATGATATCGCCTGGCTGAGGGCTTGGATCGCGGCTCACCCGCAGTGGAGTCGAAAACAGATTGCCCGCGAGTTGTGCGCTGCGTGGGAGTGGCGTGATGGTCGTGGACGGATGAAGGATTTCGCGGCGCGCAGTTTCCGGCTGAAGCTGGACACGCGCGGCCTGATCCGGTTGCCGCCGCTGCGGGTGCGGCGGGAGCGTCGCTGGGCCTGGCCGGAGAACGAGATGGCGGGGCGGCCGGAGCCGGCGGTTTGGGCGGCGTCGCTCGAACGTCTGCGGCCGCTCAATATAGAGGTGGTGGCAGCGGGCAGCGCCTCGCACCAAACCTGGCGCGGCTACCTGGCGCAATATCACTACCTCGGACTGCGCGTCGTCGGCGAAAATCTCGGTTATTTGGTGCGGGACCGCGACGGCCGGGATCTCGCCTGTCTGCTCTTCGGCGCGGCGGCGGGGCGGTGCGCGCCGCGGGAGCG
>JBBRCR010000525.1:0-5884 GCA_038204695.1 Opitutales bacterium
CGCAGCGCGGCTGCGCGGTTCGGGGCTGCGCGCGCATGGGTGTGTATGTAATATTACTTCAACCGGCTAATCCCCGCGGGGGGGCGCGCAGCCACACCGGCGCCCGGAAACTTGGGCGGGGCGCCCATATTGTCATATAGACGTGACTACATGGGCGGGCCGCCCATGCCACTTCAAACCCACGGGCGGGACGCCCGTGTCACCTCGAACCGTCGGGCGGGAGGCCGGTGCGTGATTCAATTCGGTGCGCGGGCCGTGTCCGGCGTGGCATGGGCGTCCCGCCCATGTTCTTCGTCCCACGGGCGGCCCGCCCGTGACTGACGATGGGTGAAAGATATGGGCGGGACGCCCATGCCGCTTCAAAGCAATGGGCCGGACGTCCGCGCCACTTCGAACCGCTTACTTCGCGGCTTTCTTCTTCCCCTTTTCCTCGGGCTGGTACTCGGGACGTTTCTGAAGTTGGGCGAGATATGGCTGATACTCGGGGGCGCTCGTCCAGGCGCGCGAGGGCGGCTCGCCGGCATTCACCCCTCCTTCCGGATAATCCTTCCCCGCCACACTCGACTTCACCGACTCGTTCCAACTCAACAACGCCTCACGCATCTTCCGCGTCACCTCAGGCCGCTCACTGGCGAGGTCGTTGCTTTCCTTCGGGTCCGCCTCGAGGTCGTAGAGCTCGAACTTTCCGGCGCCGATATTTTGAGTGAGGATTTTATAGCGGTTGTCGATCATTGCGGCGCGTCCCTGATGCCGAAACGGCAGCGGTTTCGCGCGCTCCTTCAGGTCCGACGTGAAGAGCGGCTTGATGCTCATGCCATCAATCGTCTTGAACATCACCGACGCCGGCAGCCCGACGACATCGGCGAGCGTGGGAAAAATATCGACGGTGCCCGCGGGGTACCGCGTGATCCTCGGCGTCTTGATTACGGCGGGCCACTCAATAATCGCCGGCACGCGCAGACCGCCTTCGTAAATGGTGTTCTTGAAACCGCGCAGTTCGCCGACCGAACTCGGCTTCACTTCCGGCAGCCCACCGTTGTCGCTGCAAAACCAGACCAGCGTGTTCTCCGCGATGCCCATTTTTCGCAGGCCCTGCCGCAACGTGCCGATGCTGCGATCCATCGCCACGAGTTCACCATAATGATTCTGCGACAAGTCCTCCAAGGCGCCGAATGCCTTCTTGTCCTCCGGCGTGGCGGCAAACGGAGCGTGTGGCGATCCATACCAGATGACAGTGAAAATTGGTTTCCCCTGGGTGCGGTTCGCGCCGATGAACTTCAGCGCCTCGTCCACGATGATTTCCGACGAGTCGCCTTTGAATTCCTCAAACTTGCCGTTCCGACTCATCAGCGGATCGCGCTCGAAGAAATTTGTCACTGACAGCCATTCGTCGAACCCGAACTCGCCGGGGTTGTGATCATCGGTTGCCAGAACGGGAACGCCCGGTCCGCGAAACCCGTTCAAATGCCACTTGCCGAAATGGCCGGTGACGTACCCGGCATCACGCAATGCGCGCGGCAGCACCTTTTCCTGTTTGCGAAGGGCATAGCCGTGATTCTCGACCCCGGCGCGATCATTCGAACGACCCGTCATCACGGTGGCGCGCGTCGGTGAACAATTTGGCGCGCCGGCATAGAAGCGATCGAAGCGCAGCCCACTCGCCGCCATCGCATCGAGGTTTGGTGTCTTCAATACCGGATGATTATAATAGCTCACCTGGCCCCACCCCATGTCGTCGGCCATCACGAGGATGATATTGGGTCGGGTGGCGGTGCTGGCCGCATAACCGGCCAGCGTGATGAGCAGTGAAACAATCAGGAGTCGCACGAAAGTCATTGGTTTTTTAGGAGCCGGAATGCCGCCACGGCAGGGCTCGCAAACTGGTGGTTTGGTCGTTGCAAGAACGAAGTCGATCCATCTTTGAAGCACGCTCCAACGCAACGGAGGAGCGCGTCTTCCCCCTCTTCCCATCTCCCCTGTCTCCCCCGTCTTCCATGTCTTCCATGTCTTCCATGTCTTCCATGTCTTCCAAGTCTTCCAAGTCTTCCAAGTCTTCCAAGTCTTCCAAGTCTTCCCCGTCTTCCGTCTCACCAGGTGCCGCGCACGCCGAAGGTCCACAATGAGGCGTAGTCGATTCGCTGGCGGAACTGCGCGAGTTCCGGGGTGCTCGGCCCGTGCCGCTCCATGTCCTCCGTCGCGTCGCCGACGTTGCGCAGATTCGCGTACACCGCGAACCGTTTCCAGAAATAGTATTCACCCAGCACGTCGACATACATCCGCTTCGAACCCCAGTTGAACGTCCCGGGCTCGATGCTGTTCCCGGTAATCGGATTGCGGCGCTGCCGGCCGCGATAGTTCCAGTTCGTCCGCACATTCCAGCGCTCGCGCGTCAGGCTGATGCCCCAGCTTGCCGTGCGCGGGACAAAGCCGGCGAAGTTCGCCGAGTCGTCGGCAATCGCCCGCTGCGAACTCGCGTTGGCAAACACCTGGACGCCGCGCGCAAATCGCGGCAGGAACGTCAGCGCCTGCTTGTAGTTGAATTGCAGGCCTTCCATCCGGACCTTGCCCTCGATGTTGTGCTGCGTGCTCACCTCGTAATCGTCGTAGGTCGAGGGATCGAGACCGTAGAGTCCCAGGAACTCGGGCGTGGCATCGAACACCGTGTTGCCGAAGAAATTTTCAAACTGCCGGCGGAACGCCGCCACCGACACCTGGCCGACGCCTTGGAAATAGTGCTCCAGACGCAGGTTCACGGTTTGAGCACTCCATGCTTTAATCGCCGCATTGTTCACGCTGATGCGATTGCCAGGGCCCGTGGGCTGGGTCGTATCCGGCAACGTGAGCGCACCGGCATACTGGTTGAAATCCGGCCGACCAACGGAAGTCGAATACGCCGCGCGGACGATGGTGTTGTCCGTCAGGTTGTAGCTCGCGTTGAGACTCGGGAAAAACCGGAGGTACTCCTTCTCCGCGCGCTTTTTGCGCTCGAGGAGCGTGAGCTTCAGGGTCTCTAGCACATTCGTCGTGATCGGCAACGGCAGCCCATTCGCGCCCAGGATCGGGCGGCCTTGGGCGTCCCGCTGGATATTGCGGGTCGGATCGGTCAATGGCCCCTGCGCATTGACGTTTGTCTGCTCCGCCCGGATGCCGCCGACGAGCTTCAACCGCCGGCTGAGCAGGCTCGCATCGCCGCGCAAATACAGGGCGGAGACGATCTCCTCCGCATATTTGGAGTTGTTCACCTGTGACTGGTACGTGGTGTTTTCGACCTGCGTCCAATGGGTGGGGTGGGCATTGTAGTCCTCCCACATCTTCCGGTTGCTCACGCCCTGCACCTTGCCAAATCCATAAGGCATGACGCGCTCGGAGAAAATGGGATCGAGAAAGGGCGCCGCACTGTCGTCGCTGCCAACGGGCGTCGTGCTGCCGCGGCCATCGGGACCGACATAGTTGTAGTTGACGGTGTAGTCACGCATGTCCCGCTCGTTCTGGCGCACATTGAAACCCGCCTTCAGCGTGAACGGCACCGTCGTGAAGAAATCGCGACGAATGCTGCCATACGCCGTCCGTTTATAATCTCGCGTCGCGTCGCGCTGGCTGGATGCGGACACGACGGCATAATTCGCGAGCTGATTGTAATCCACGGGCGCACCGGAAGCGTCGGTGACCGTGATCCGGCCCGGACGCAGGTAGAAGTTGTCATCGAACGAGACCGTCACCCCGGTCCGCCGCGCCGTCACGAGGCGGAAGAAGCCCTGCTCGGCGTCGCGGTTGAAGTCGCTTTGCTGGGATAGTCCGAGCCCGAGATCACCTTTCCAAACCGGTCCTTCATGCCGCCAGACGAAGGTCGGCATGTAGGTTCGGTTGAACCGGTTTCGTTCGGTGTGCAGGTTCTCGATGTTGCCCGATCCCGTCTGGCCGTGGGTGAAATCCGGACTGAAGTTGCCCGCCGGAACGCGCACGGTGTTGAAGTTCAGCCGCTCGACGATGAACCGCCCGTCGAACGAGGAATACTGTAACGCAAACGTGACGCGGTCGTGGGGCGTGAACTTGTAGTCGACGGTGGCGCCAAACGAGCGGCGGGTGGTGACCTTGGGTGCGTCCTGAACCGAATACGTGTTCAGGTAGGGCTGGTCCGGAGTGGTGTGCGGAAAGGCATTTCCGTTGCTGGCCGCACCGGCGCCGATCCAGTTCAGGATCGACTGATCCTGCGGCGAATAATTCGTCGAGTAGCCGGCCGAGACTGTGTAGCCAAACCGCTTGCTCACGGGCGCGACGTAGGAGAAGTCGAATCCCGGATGCGCGTTCCGCGTCGGGCTCGGCTTCGGGCCGGGCACTTTTTTGAAGTCGCGCGCGTTGTCGCGCATCATGACGTACACGCTGCCGTTGAATTGCGGGCGCGACCGCTCGAACGCGCTTCGCGGCACCATGTTCACCGAACCCGCGAGCGCCGAGCCCTCGGAGTCCGGCGTTGGCGAATACGAAACCTCGATGCGCGACAGGTTGTTGATCGAGATCATGTCCGATTGTACCGCGCGGCCCGTGCCGAGATTCGCCGCCGTGGCGACACCGAAACCGTCGACCGTGACGGGCACGTAGTCTGACGGCACGCCGTTGATCGAAATGTCGCGGGCGTTTCCGCCGGTGTAATCAATGCTGATGCCCGGAAGAAATTTCAGGAACTCGGCGGGGTTCCCCTCGGCGACGTTGCCGAATTCTTCGGTCGAAACGACCTCCTTCATATTGGCGGCGAACCGTTGCTCGTTAATCGCGATGGCCGCGGCTTCCATCTCGCGGGATGTACTGACGACAAATTCCGACATTTTGACCACGCTCGGATCGTAGGGCGCGCCCGGCTTGGTTTCAGTCAGCGTCAAGGCCACGTCGTGCTGCGCGATCTGTCCGGCGGTGACCGTCACGACTTTCGTTTGCGGACTCAGTCCCGTGAAGAACGTCGTGACGCGCGCGTTGCCGGGCGGAACATTGGTGAGCCGGTAACTGCCAGAGGAGTCGGTGAACGTCTCGAGCGAGGTGCCTTCGACGGTGACGCGGGCGTTTTCGAGGTATTCACCCGTGCGCGCGTTGCTGATTTGACCTTCGATGATTCCGATGGAGACGCCTTGCGCGCGGCCGGTGCAAAGGAACGCTAATAGGGCGACGGCCACGAAAGCGGTACGCGCGCTCGCCGTTAAGAATGTCGGAGGGTTCATAATATGTGGTGCTTTGGTGGAAGTATCCGGCGGGTCAGACGTCAGCCGGCTGCCCGGCGATTGCCGAAGTGGTTTGGTATCACAACTCGTTCCATGGCGATCACAACACCACGGTTCTAATAGAACAAACCACAGATTTAGAGGCGCGCACAAGACTATCATGGTCGGAGAACATTCATCAGATTTCACCCGGCAAAGACCGGCATGTGAGTGCGACTGGCAATCGAGTTGCTGCACGTGCGCGTGGGCGGATATTCGTCCACTCGCTGTCGCTGTAGGTCAGATCGAATGGGGTTTGCCTCGATCCACTCGCTGGTGCTCGCAGCCACGGCGGGCGCCGCCGCCGCAAAAATCTCGGCCGATGGACGGTCCCAATCGCGCACCGAGTCGCTGATTGCCAAGGCGTCAGCCAACCGGGCATTTTCGCAATCTACGGAGAGTCGCCAAATCTCCCCAGTCGGTCCAAGCGGGTAGCGGCCGGGGAGACGTGTTCCGGCAGCGGCCAGTTTTCCGGCGGTATGCGGCCAATTGCACTTGCACGAAGGCAGTGCCGCCGAGCACGGCGCCATCGGTGAAATAGCGGATGCGGCAGCGGAGGAGCGTGGCCAGCGGCAGCTTGCCCCCTTCGGCGATAACGCGCTCAAACTCGGCGATGGGAATGGTGGCACCGGTTT
>JBBRCR010000526.1:0-5877 GCA_038204695.1 Opitutales bacterium
ATAAGAATATTTCCGTGAGCGCGCCACCGCCGTCAAAAACGGCTGATTTTTTTTCCCCGCGTTGAAGTCTGCCATCGACAAATGGCGACCGAACGCTCCACTGTCCGCATCAAGCTACCCACCCCCTGATGGAAAACCTGCGCGGGGCCCACGCCCCAATTTCGCGGATCAAGGTTGCCGGGACCGTCAAGACTTTCGTGTTGGACACGAACGTCCTGCTGCACGACCCACAATCGATCTTCAAGTTCGAGGAAAACAATCTCGCCATACCGGTGGAGGTGCTCGAAGAGCTCGACTCGATCAAGGGCGAGCAGTCCACCGAGCGCGGCCGCAACGCGCGCCGGGTCCACCGCATTCTCCAGGAGTTGCTGCCCGATGCGCGGGCGATGCATGAGGGGGTGGAACTCGACCACGGTGGCACGCTGTCGATCATCATCAATCCGTACCTCATGGATCAGACGCGGCGCTCACCCGCCATGGATCGGCTGCGGGCGATTCTTCCTGATCTCTCGAAGAAGGATAATCGGATCATCGCCGCGGCGCTCTATGTCCAGGAGCGTTTTCCGCCGCCCACGATCCTCGTCACGAAGGATGTCAACGTGCAGTTGAAGGCCCGGGCGATGGGACTCGATTCGCAGGATTACCTGAATGACAAGGTGCCGGAGGATATCGAGGAGGCGAGCTACCGGGAACTGGCGGTCAGCATTTATGACCTGCAGCGATTCTGTTCGGAGGGGGCGTTCGAACTCGAATCCAGCGTGGCGAAGCCGCTTTACCTGAACGAATATGTCCTGCTCCGATCGGACGAGGGCAAGACGATGCCGGCCCGTTATTTCGGCGACCGCTTCGTTCGCCGGCTGAAAATTCCCGATTTCGTCAAGGCGCCGGGCGGGATTCCGATCCGGGCGCGCAACCTCGAGCAGCAATTTTTTGTGGATGCGCTGCTCGACGACAGCATCCACATGCTGACCTGTTTCGGCAAGGCCGGCACGGGCAAGACGCTGCTCTCCACCGCGTGTGCGCTGTATCAGACTTATGATGACAGCTCGCGCTACGACGGGGTCTCGATTTCGCGGCCGGTGATTGCGCTCGGCAAGGACATCGGATTCCTGCCGGGTTCATTGGAGGAGAAAATGAAACCGTGGCTGCAGCCGTATCACGATGCACTCGAGGTGCTGATTCCCTCGAAGCCGCCGAAGGAGCCGCAATTCGCGTCCAAGAAGGTTGGCAAGAAGAAGCACAGGAAACGCGACGAGCAGATGCTGGGCTCGATGACGTTGCCGCAGCCGAACCATGCCAGCCACCACAACGGCCACGGCAATGGCAATGGCGTGCTGGTCAAGCCCTATGAGCGGCTGTTGAAGAGCGGTCTGGTCGAGATCGAGGCCCTCGCCTTCATCCGCGGCCGCTCGATTGCGCGGCGATTTTTCATTCTCGACGAGGCCCAGCAGCTGACGCCCCACGAGGTAAAGACAGTGATCACCCGGATCAGCGAAGGCTCGAAGATCGTGCTGATTGGCGATCCCGCGCAAATCGACAATCCGTACGTCGACTCCCGCAGCAACGGGCTGGTTTACTGCTTCAACCGGATGAAGGGCCAGGCGATCGCCGCCCACGTCAAACTCATGAAAGGCGAGCGTTCAAAGCTGGCGGAACTTGCGGCGGATCTCCTTTGACGGAGGGCGACTGAGAACGGACGGCAGATGACGGACGACTGAGGCCGGAGGACGGACTCCAGTGGCTGCGAGCGCCAGCGAGTGGGTGGGCGCGACGCCGGGCAGTTACATAGCGAGCGGGCGCGCTTGAGTAGCGCCGTGTCTCCGACCGGCGAAATTCGCGCCGGAATTCCTATGCTTCTTCCGAATGAAACAAGACGCCGGTCGGAGACGCGGCGCCACTCGATCCAGCGCGGCAGCGGACAGAAGGTCCGCTTCGATTTCAAAGCTTCGGGGATCAGGCCGTGACGCGCCGGCGGAGCAGGCTTTCGCGTCCGGCGCGCAGCGCGGCGAATTCCATCGCCCCGGCGAAGATTCCCGTGAACAGGAGATCGCTTGCGAACGTATTCCGGAAGAAGAAGAGCGTGGGCGGAAACTCAGGCCGACCCACGGTCATCGCCTGCCACCAGCCGGCCAGCGTTTTCACGTAATACGGATCGCGAAGCCACGCATCCGAATTGGTCGCCAGATAAAACAATACGGAGCCGGCCAGCGCACCGCCGAGCAGATTCAGCCAGCTCTTGTGCTGCGCCACCTGGCGGGCCAGGGGAATCGCGGCGGCAAAACAGACGGCCCGCACCAGCACGCTGGGCCACGTCCACGCTTCGTGGTACACCGTGGCGTAGTGGTAATCGAGATACAAATCCGAGAGCACGAGCGCCGCCAGCGGCACGAGCCACATCCGTTTGTCCTTGAAATACACGGCTCCGCAAAATGTCAGCGCCATGAGCGGCGCGAAATTGGCGAGGGCAGGGACATGCACCGCGGCGACACGCCAGCCGGCGGCCAGCACGAGAAGGGCAAGAGCAAGAGGCATGGCGGCTACTGTGGGGGGAAACGGGCGGCTGACAAGCATGCGCGTGCTTAGGATTCGGCTTCGCGGGCGAGCAGCCAAAGCAGATCGGAAAGCCGGTTCACAAACTGGCGCAATGCCGGCCGGACGCTCCGACCCTGGGCCGTCAGCGCCGACAGACGCCGCTCGGCGCGACGCGCCGCGGTGCGGGCAAGCTCGAAGGCCGCCGCGCGGGCGTTGGCTCCGGGCGTGGCCCATCCGTCGAACTTGAGACCGCGGGCTTCGAGGGCCGCGAGTGCATCGTCGAGTCGGTGCACATCGACCTCTTCGATCTTTTCGAATTTCGACGTCGCAAATCTCCCCGTGTCCGACTCGGAACACGCCAGTTCGCCCATCAGCGCCACCAGGTTTTTTTGGACGGTCGTGAGCAACGCGAGCGTCGCTTCGCTTCGTTCGTCACTTGGCAGCAGCGGTTTCACTGCGCCAATCGCGGCGCTGAGTTCGTCGAACGCGCCGACCGCTTCGATTTGCGGATGATCCTTCGGGACGCGCTGGCCGTAAAGCAGGCTCGTCGTGCCATCGTCACCAGTGCGGGTTGCGATCGAGCGGGACATTCGAGGGATCAAGCAGAAACGCTCCGTGGCTGCGAGCGCCAGGCAGTGGATTTCACACCAGCCACTCGCTGGCGCTCGCAGCCACAAATGCGGCACGAACTGAATTGGGAATTCACTCGCTGGCGCTCGCAGCCACTACGCGATTTTTCGCGCGCCGAGTTGGGCCCGGAGGCAGAGTTCCGCGGCTTTGAACGCGTGGGCCTGAGTCATCGCTTTTTCGGTTCGATTGAGGCAGTCGAGAATCAGCTCGCCGAAAAACCGAAAACCCACTTTGCCCGCCACGTTCAAGTAGCGTTCACCCGCATCGTCGACGAGATACACGTTGTCCCCCGTTTTGTCGCGCGCCACATCGAGATACTTCCGCAACTCAATGTAGCCTTTCGTGCCAAGAATCACCGTGCGGCCGTCCCCCCAGGTGCTGAGTCCGTCGGGGGTGAACCAATCGACCCGAATGTAATTGGACGTGCCATTGTCACCGAGCAGCGAAGCCTCGCCGAAATCTTCAAACTCGGGTTTGTCCGGGTTGCCAAAGTTGCCCACCGCCGCCTGCGTCACGGTTGCATCCGTGGCGCCCGTATAGGCGAGGAACTGCTCGAACTGGTGGCTGCCGATGTCGCAAAGAATGCCGCCGAATTTCGCCTTTTCGAAAAACCAGGCTGGCCGGTTCGCTTTGCCGAGCCGGTGCGGGCCCAGTCCGATCACCTGAATCACTTTTCCGATCGCACCGGCGGCGACCAGATCGGTCGCGTGCATCGCGGCTTCGACGTGCAGTCGTTCCGAAAAATAGACCATGTATTTCCGCCCGGTCCGCGCCACCGCAGCCTTCGCCGCGTCGAGTTGCGGCAGTGACGTGAAGGGCGTCTTGTCGGTAAAATAGTCCTTGCCCGCCTCCATCACGCGGATGCCCAACGGTCCGCGATCACACGGGACGGCGGCGGCGGCGACCATTTTCACCTCGGCATCAGCGAGGATTTCGTCGAGCGAGCGCGCGACCTTGGTCTCGGGATATTTGGCGCAAAAGGCGGCGACCTTCTTTTCATCGGGATCGAATACCCACTTCAGTTGCGCTCCGGCCTCGAGCAGTCCGTTGCACTGGCCGTAAATGTGACCGTGGTCCAGGTGCGCAGCGGCGAAAACGAATTCGCCCGGGTTGACCACCGGGCTCGGTCGGCCCTGCGGCGCGTAATTCATGCCATCAGATTTTTGGGTCATCGAAAAAAGAGGAAGGCGGTTCGGGTCCGCCTCATTTCCTGGCTGCCGCTCGTGTTTCCCTGGCCAGCGCCTTCACCGCTTCGTCGATCGAGGCACGCGTCTTCTTGTCCATCCGCTCGATGAACAGCACTCCGTTCAAATGGTCGATCTCGTGCTGGATGCAGCGCGCCAGCAAGCCGTCGCACTCGAGCATGTGGGGCACCCCGCGTTCGTCCTGGAATTTCATCAGGAGGTCGTCGCGACGGGAAACGTCCCCGCGAATCTTTGGAAACGAGAGGCAGCCCTCCTCGAAAACGGTTTCCGGTGCTCCCGGCGTGATCGTCACGTCCGGATTCACGATGATCATCGGCATGAACAGGTCGAGCGGCGGGCGCGCGCCGTCGATCTTCAAATTGAATTCGGCCTCCGACTCACGAAGGTCCACCACGCAGAGCTGGAGTGCCTGTCCGATTTGCTGTGCGGCCAGCCCGATTCCCGCCGCCGCATGCATCACATCGATCATTTCCAAACCGAGTTTGGCCAGCTTCGCGTCAAACTGTTTCACGCGGGCTCCCTTCGCGTGCAAGACGGGAGCATTATAATGAACAATTTGCAGGGACATCGGTCGGAGAAACCGCCAGCGTGAATTTGCCATTTCCCGCGGGCAAATAAATAGTTCAGTCAGATGCCCGTTTCCTCTCGGAAAAAGACGCCCGGCCCCCTTGCTCCGCCCATCCTGGTAACCATCGGCTTGTTGATCGGGATCGCTGCATGGATGCTGCCGGTCAACTTGAAGTCGTTGAGCCCGGAACTGCTGCGCGCGGCGGGTTCCCGGACGCCTTCACTCGGCGGTTACGGGCGCGATCTCGTGGACTTGGAGAAAATTGGCGCCGCCGGCCTGGTGCTGGCGGCGGCGCGCTCGACGAACGATCCTCGCGTGCCCAATCTCCAAATGGCGTTGGAACAATTCGCCAGCCGCCAGCCTGGCATCGTGGCGTGGGGTGGTTGGGATCCGTTTCTCGATCCGTTGTTCAATCTGCGTTCGGCGCCGGGGAAGGGTATCAGCACGCCGGTGATCACGTTCATGATTGCCGAGAAGGCGCGCACGACCCTCCGCAATTATCTCGGGAACTCCGGGTCGCAGGCCGTGCAGACTTTGCTGAAGCTGCGCTCGCTCACCGCCACGGGCCGATTCGTGCCCGCGATGCGGCCCGGCGGGCAGCCCCTTGAAGCGACGATTCTGCTGACCGCATTACTTTATCAGGGCGGACATCTTTCGGCGTCGCTGCGACGCGAGTTGCGCGGCATGGCCGATACCGCGGTGAGACAGAATGCGCTCGGCGATCTCGAGGACTTTTTCATCAATCTCCTTTCGCTGGGCCGCCGTTTGGACTGGGGCCAGCTCGCGGAACTGCTGAACCGGACGGACAGCACGAAAACGATGAGCGAATACTCCCATCTGGCGCGCGTGGCGCCGGATCAGCTTCCGCTGATTTATTCGGCCGCTTTGTTTTCCGATTCGGCGGACCGCGTGGCGAGTTACCTGATTCAGTTTGGCTAGCCG
>JBBRCR010000527.1:0-5839 GCA_038204695.1 Opitutales bacterium
CTGGCGGAGATTGTCGCCACGGAGCGCGCGGCGGTGGACGCCGGGGAAACCGGCGCGAAGCGGTAAGGGCAGGTGAAGCGGCCCTCCCCAGTCTTGTTGAATGAAACGATGTTCGCGCCACCTGTCTTGTTTCTGCGGAGAAACTTGGTTAGCCCCTTCCTCATGAGAGCGCGTACGTCCGCCATTTGCCATTCGCCGGGGCCTCTTCGGAACTAATGCCATGATGACACCACGGGAACGCATTGATGCCACGTTGAAACGCCAGACCGTGGATCGTCCCGCGGTGGATCTGTGGTGCACGAGCGAGGTGCTCGCCACGCTGCGCACCCACACGGGTGAGCAGGATGAACTCGCGGTGTATCGCGCGCTCGGACTCGACAAGATCATCTGGATTTTTCCCGGATACGGGAGCGACCGCTTCGACCCCAACGAGGGCGGCGAACGCACGATGTGGGGCGTGCCGACGCGGATGATCAAAGCCGGGGCTGCCTCGTACCAGGAATTCGGGACGCCGCCGCTGGGCGACTACACCGATGTGGCGCAGCTGGCGGACTACCCGCTCTGGCCGGATCCGGCCCGGTTCGATTATGCCAGCGCGAAAGCACTCGCCCAAAAAGCGCGCCACTTCGATTTCGCGACCATCGGCCCCTGGATCTCGCATTTCGAAATCTATTGCCAGATGCGCGGTTTGGAGAACGCGCTGATGGATGTGGTGGCCGAGCCCGACTTCATGGAGGCGACCCTCGAGCGAATTGATCGGATCCAGACCGCCATGTTGGAGCGCTTCCTCGTTGAGTTGGGTGACCTCATCGACGTCGTCTTCATCAGCGACGACATGGGCACTCAGCAAAGTCTGCTGATTTCCCTCGACGCCTGGGATCGTCATTTCCGAGCGCGGCTGGAACGCTGGTGCCGCCTCATTCACCGGCACGGGAAGAAGGTGCTCTTTCATACGGACGGTGCGGCCCGGTTGTTGGTCCCGCGTTTGATTGAGTGCGGAATCGACATCCTCAATCCGATCCAGCACGTCTGCGAAGGAATGGATCGCGCGGCCCTGAGGCGCGACTTCGGCGGGACGCTCATTTTCCACGGCGGCGTCGACAACCAGCGGGTGCTTCCGTTCGGCACCGCGAACGACGTCCGGCGCGAAACGCGGGAGTGTCTCGACACGATGTATCGAGACGGCGGCTACATCTGTTGCTCCTGCCACAACGTGCAGGCGGGCACGCCGGTGGAAAACATCCTGGCCATGATTGAAACCGTGCAGTCGTACCCGAGATGAAGACTTGGAAGACTTGGAAGACGTGGAAGACTTGGAAGACGGGGAAGACTTGGAAGACTGGGAAGACGCGGGAGATTCCGGAGTCTTCCGAGTCTCGCGTTCTTCCAAGTCTTGCGTTCTTCGAGTGGATGGGGAAGACGGGGAAGATTTCCGAGTCTCGCGTTCTTCCCCGTCTTGCGTTCTTCGAGTGGCTCCTCGCGTGTGCTGGCGTCATCTGTGTCTCAATGACCATCGCCCCCGCTGGCGGGCAGTCCGCGTCCCGCCCGCCCGTTCCCGACGCCGAAAGGCGGGACGCGTTATTCGATGGTTTCGTGAATCCGCCCACCGAGGTGCGGCCCTTTGTTCGCTGGTGGTGGAATGGCAACAAACTGGCGAAGGACGAAATTCTCCGTGAGCTCGATGTGCTGAAGGCGGCCGGCATCGGGGGCGTCGAGATCAACTCGATCAAATTCCCCGCGTCCAACGATCCACTCAACATTCCGTCGCTCGAGTGGCTGTCGCCCGCCTGGTGCGACATGGTGCGCACGGCGGTCGACGGTGCGCACGAGCGCGGGCTGACCGTCGATATCATCGTTGGATCAGGCTGGCCGTTCGGCGGTCGATTTCTCCCGCGTGAGCACCAGACGAAAATCCTGTCGGTCGGACGCCACAAGGTCACCGGCCCGGCGACCATTCAGCTGACCGAGCGGGAGATGTTCGACGGCGTCGATCTCACGTTGCACTCAAAGAACGATGCGATCTTCAAGACGGTGAAGTTTGTGCGGCTGACGCCGGCGGCGCTCGATAAGTTCGATCCAGGGGTCGACCTGACCGCCCAGTTCCGCAATGGAATGTTGAAGGCGGAGGTGCCGGCCGGTGAATACATCGTGCACTATTTTGTGGTCCAGGAAGGATTCCAGGCAGTGATCAATGGCGCGCCGGGTTCCGACGGATCGGTGTTGAACCACTTCAGCCGGGCGGCGACCGAGTTCTATTTGAACCACATGTCGGATGGACTGAAGCCGCGCTTGGGAAACCTGGGCGACTGCTTCCGTGCATTTTTCTGCGACAGCCTCGAACTCCAGGGGGCGAACTGGAACGAGGACCTGCTGGCCGAGTTCCACCGCCGGCGGGGATACGATCTGCTGCCCTGGCTGCCGTACCTGTTAAGGAAGACCGGCAACATGGGCTACGTCGTACAGACCGACGACACCATTATTGCGGGCCCCGCATTGGAGGACCGGATACAGCGGGTGCGTTATGATTACTGCACCGTTTTAATCGAGTTGTTCCGGGAACGCTTCATCGAGCCGTTCAACCAATGGTGCCACGCGCAGGGCGTGCAGTCCCGCGTGCAGGCTTACGGCCATGGCTACGTTCCCTTGGAGAGCAGCATGCTGGTCGACATTCCCGAATGTGAGACGTGGCTGAGCATGCACACGGGTTCGCCGCGTCAGTTCGGCGCCCAGTCAATCAACAACAAGTTCACTGCTTCCGGCGCGCGACTAGCCGGGAAGAAGTTGGTCAGTTGCGAGGAGATCACGGATACGAACTACGTTTTCTTCACGCCGCTCGAGATGATCAAGATCGCGGGTGATGAGAGCAACCTCTCCGGCGTGACACACTCGATTCTGCATGGGTTCAATTACTCGCCTCCGAATACCGAGTTTCCGGGTTGGGTCCGGTATGGCTCGTACTTCAATGAGCGAAACCCGTGGTGGCCGTTCATGCGGCGATGGACTGACTATAAGGCGCGTCTTTCGTGGCTGCTTCAGCAGTCCGAGCCGCAGGCCAACATCGCCATTCTGCATCCGATCGCCGATCTCTGGAAGACCTGGGGCCTGCAGCGCGATCCGTTTCCCAAGCAGATCCACACGGCCTACGCGCACCGGCTGTGGCAGGCGGTGCATCGCAACGGACACAACTGTGACTACACGTCGGAAAACATTCTCTGCCGATCCACCATGCAGGACGGTGCCGCGACGTTCAATTCGCGCCGGTACGACACCATCCTGCTGATGGAAGTGGATACGATGCGACCGGACACTGCGCGCGCCCTGGCGAACTTTGCCCGCGTTGGCGGGCGGCTCATCTTCATCGGGCGCACTCCGTCGGTTGCACCGGGGCTGATGGCCCAGGGCGGGCAGGACCAGGAGGTGCGCGCGACCCTGCAACGACTCGTGGCGGATCATCCTGCCACCTGCCGGATAGTGGCGGCGCCAGCCCGCGACGAGGATTTGCTGGCGTGGTTTCAACGCGTTCGCGAGCAATGCGGGCTGGTGCCCGACGTCGCGTTTGCCGCCGCCAGCCCGCACGTGAGCCAGACGTTCCACCGCGTGGGCGACCGCGATATTTTCTTCCTCGTCAACAGCAGCCGGGAAAAGGCGGCCACCGTGCAGGCGCGTTTTCGCACCGCCGGCCGCACGCCGTGGCTCTGGGATGCCGAAACCGGCACGCGCCGCGTGCTCCCCTGGGACGAGACACCGAACGTTTTAGCGCTCCGGCTCGAGCCCGCGGAGTCGCGGTTGATCGTGTTCGAAAAGGCCGCGGCCCCGGCCCCGGTGCGGGAGAGCGTGCCCTCCGACGAAGGAGCGCGGACGGTCGCGGGCGTCTGGAACGTCGAGCTGATCCACCTCGATGGATCCCGGCGTGAGGTGTCGCTGGATACGCTGCGGGATCTCGGCCAGCTCAAGGGTCTGGCCGGCTTCGCGGGCCAGGCGGTGTACCGGCTGAAATTCAACGCGCCCGCCGAAGGCCTCCACTATCTCGATCTCGGTGTCGTGCGCGAAATCTCCGAGGTGACGCTCAACGGTCGCTCGCTCGGCGCCCATTGGTACGGACAGCACCTGTACCTCCTGCCGGCCCGACTGCGCGCGGACAACAACGAGCTGGAGATTCGGGTGACGACGGTCGCGGGCAATCACGCCAAATCGCTCACGTCGAATGAAGCCGCCCAGCGATGGACGAAGTCATTGCCGGCGCGGCCCATGGGATTGCTCGGTCCGGTGCGGCTCCGGCGCGCGCAGTAAACGTATATCCGCGGATTTTTTCTGCTGAACCAGACTTCTACCCTGGATGATCCCCCTCCGCCTTGCACTTGTTGTCTTGCTGGCCACTGCGCATCTGGCCGGCGCCGGCGATTCCGGCGGCGGCGCGAAGCCGAATGGCACGCTCCCGGCGCTGCTCAAGTCGGCGGGTTACCGCACCGCGGTGCTGGGCAAGTGGCATCTCGGATTCGGACGGGGCGCCGAGCCGGACTACAATGCCGAACTCAATCCGGGGCCGCTCGAGATCGGCTTCGACTCCTTCTTCGGCTGTCCGCGCAGAGGATACATTTGCTGCTCCTGCCACAACGTGCAGGCGGGTACGCCCGTCGAAAACACTGTCGCCATGATCGACGCAGCGCAGGCCTTTCCCGTGGCGCCTCACCTATGAAACCGATTCTCCTGCTGGCTGGAATTGTCATTGGCGGCTTGGCGACGCCCCTCCCGCCCGTTGCGGCCGCGGCCCCACCGGTCGCGGCGACTCCCCGGGACCGTGACGCGCTGTTCGAAGGTTTCGCCAATCCGCCGGCCGAGGTGCGGCCATTCGTGCGCTGGTGGTGGAATGGCAACAAGGTCGCGGCCGACGAGATCCGCCGTGAACTCGACGTCATGAAGGCAGCGGGCATCGGCGGCGTGGAGATCAATTCGATCAAGTTTCCGGCGACGAAGGATCCATTGAACATCCCCTCGCTCGAGTGGCTGAGCCCGGAATGGTGCGACATGGTTCGCGTGGCGGTCGAGGGCACGCGCGAGCGGGGCATGACGAGCGACATCATCGTCGGCTCCGGCTGGCCATTTGGCGGACGGTTCCTGCCGCGTGAGCATCAGACCAAGATCCTGTCGGTCGGACGCCGCCGGGTTACCGGCCCGGCCACCATCCGGCTGACGGAGCAGGAGATGTTCGACGGCGTCGATCTTACGTTGCACTCGAAGAACGACACCATTTTCAGGACCGTGAAGTTCGTGCGCCTCACCTCGGCGACGCTGGCCCGCTTTGATCCCGGCGTCGATCTCGCGGGCCGGTTCCGGGACGGCGTCCTGCAGGCGGACGTGCCGGCCGGGGAGCACATCGTGCACTATTTTGTCGTGCAGGAGGGATTCCAGGCGGTGATCAACGGGGCGCCGGGTTCGGACGGGCCGGTGTTGAACCACTTCAGCCGCGCGGCAACCGACTTTTATCTGAACCACATGTCCGAGGGGCTGAAGGCCCGGCTCGGAGATCCCGGCAAGTATTTCCGCGCGTTTTTCTGCGACAGCCTTGAACTCGAGGGCGCGAATTGGAACGAGGATTTGCCGGTCGAGTTTCAGCGCCGGCGCGGTTATGACCTACTGCCGTGGTTGCCGTACCTGCTCGCAAGAACCGGCCGGATGGGCGACGCGGTGGAGGACGGCGACGCGGTGGCGGCAGGCCCGCAACTGGAGGATCAAGTCCAGCGGGTCCGTCACGATTACTGGACTGTTTTGATCGAGCTGTTCCGGGAGCGCTTTATCGAGCCGTTCAACCAGTGGTGCCATGCGCAGGGCGTGCAGTCTC
>JBBRCR010000528.1:0-5831 GCA_038204695.1 Opitutales bacterium
GCAAATCGCGGCGGGGGAATCAATCCACTCGTTGTATCCAGAGTTTACCTATGCCCGTGACCACGGGAGCGCGACGAGTAAACCGGCGCGTACCGCGGGTACGAACGGGGATAATAACGCGGGCCCGAGTAATAACCGTAACCAATCGAGAGCGACGGGCGGGGGTAGTAAACCACCGGCGGCGGGGCCTGCACGTACACCACTTCCGGCGAACGTTGCACGTACACGACCTCGGGTGCGGGTGCGGGGGCGTAAACCACCTGCGGCGGCGCCTGCATGACCGTGGGCGCATTCGCCACCGTCGGCGCATTCGGTACCGTGGGTGCATAAATCACCGTGGTCGGCTGGCCGTTGACCACCTGCGGCTGCGTTTGATAAACGGTCGGCGTCTGGTAAACCGGGGGGGCCGCCTGGTAAACGGGTTCCTGCGGAGCCACCGCCGAGCCAATCAAACCACCGGTCACCGCGCCGATTACCATCCCCTCGGCCCATCGATCGCCGTTGTGACCGCCAATCAGGCCCCCGGCGACGGCGCCGAGGACCGCGCCCGTTGCGGTCGAAGGGCGGAACATCTGCGCCTGCGCCGTACCGGCACCCACCATGGCGAGCGAGACTGCGACGAGTAGAGTTTTCATTTCAGTGGTAAGACGAATGAGCGGGGATCCGTATTCAGTCAAATTGACGCCGCGGCCGAAAAACTATTTCGGAACCAGCGAAACGCCAGCGTGTCGCCCGCCCAACCGCGCGTCTGATGACTTGCCCGAAGTAACGCCGTGTCTCCGACCGGCGGCTTGTCGCAATCGAAACGCCGGACCTCATTTCCCCACGAAAGCCCGCCGGTCGGAGACACGGCGTTACTCGATCCAATGCAACGCGATCCATGCGTTCGCGAGTTCCCCAATCGCGGCTGCGAGGCCCGCCGGATTTCTGCAAGTCCCGTGGAGGCAGGGCCAGGCGCCTCCGGATCGTCTCGTGACAACGCTCCAAGCTTCTCCGGTTTCCAGCGTTGCGCGTGCCGGATCAACGCGTAAAAGCCTCGTCCCGTGGAGAACTTTTTACGCGTCCATGCGCTTGTGACCGGTGCCTCTCGCGGCATTGGCCGCGCGATTGCCCTGGAACTCGCGGCGCGGGGTTGCCGCGTGGCCGTCCATTTCGCGCAAAACCAACTCGCCGCGGCACACACGCTCGCGGAACTATCCGGCGCTGGCCATGCGGCGTTCGCCGCCGACCTCGCCGATCCACCGGCATTGACCCAACTCTGGCATGACGTGGTGCGTGCGTTTGGTCACGTCGACCTGCTGGTGAACAACGCGGGGATTTTTGCCGAACACCCACCGCTCGAGACGACGCCGGATCAGTGGGCGGCGGAGTGGCAACGGACGCTGGCGGTCAATCTGGTCGCGCCAGCGCGCCTGTGTCACCTCGCGGCGCAGCACATGGCCGAGACCGAACTGCGGGCTGACGTGTTCGGTCGCGGTCGAATAGTGAACGTGTCCTCGCGCGGTGCCTTTCGAGGTGAGCCGCGTTCGCCGGCGTACGGAGCCAGCAAGGCCGGGCTGAACTCGCTCAGCCAATCGCTCGCCAAGGCGCTCGCGAAGAACGCCATTTACGTTTATTGCATCGCTCCTGGCTGGGTGGCGACGGAGATGGCCGACAGCTTCCTCGAAGGCGCGCGGGGGGCGGACATCCTTAAGGAGCAACCGATGGGTCGCGTCGCCACGGTGGAGGAGATCGCCCGCACGGTGACATTCTGCGCGCTCGACGCCCCCGGTTCGATGACCGGATCGATCATCGATGTGAACGGCGCCAGCTATCTGCGGACGTAGTTGGTTTTCTGTTACAGCGTTTCCAGGCGTCAAGCTGGTAGCACCTATCGCCCGCGAGTGGACTGGGTCGCTCGGCGTCTTCCATGTCTTCCATGTCTTCCGCGTCTTCCATGTCTTCTCAGTCACTTCGCTTCGACCGCCCACATGGCCGCGCCGGCGACTCCCGCGCGGTCGACGAACTCCGCCGGCACGAGGATTACCGGGGGCGCAACTCAGCCATGCCCGCCGCAACCGTCCGCACCATGCGCGTGACCGTGCTCCAATTCCTGCGGCGTGGGCTGACGTACCGCGACAATCTCGACATCGAACGTGAGATCCACGCCGGCGAGAGGGTGATTCGCATCGAGCAGGACTTCCTCTCCTTCAATTGCGCGCACGACGACGCTCGGCGCATGACGGTCGTGGTCGGTCCTGAACTGGTCGCCGACCTTGAGTTCGCCGTCGACCGGTAGGAGAGAGCGCTTCACGCGTTGAACCTGTGCAGGATCGTGTTCGCCGTAAGCTTTCCCCGCCGCCACGTGCACGCGGGCTTTTTCGCCCTCGGCGGCAAATCGCAACTGCTCGTCCAGCCCGTCGATGATCTGGCCGGCACCTTCCAGATAAGTGACGGGCTCGCCTCCAGCGGACGTGTCGAGAACACGACCCTGCGGATCGCGCAAGGTGTAGTGAAAAGTGACAACGCGTGGCATAAACGCTCACAAGTGGCTGCCGCCTGGCACCACTGGCAAGTGGGAAAGGCGGGGCCGGGATGCGAAGAGCGCACCGAGCATGGTGCATGGATTGGCGCCTTACCAATCCGCAGCAAGCCGTGCGCACGGCAACCGATGCGGAGGTCGCGTTTATTATTATCAAGGCTCGCGCAATAGTGGGCAATTCATGCGGAGGCGAGTTGGCCAAAACGAGGCATAACTGGGGCTCTCCAGCAAAATGTTTTCCGCCTATCCCAAGCAAAATCAAACCCATCCATCATGACGTCTCGACCGCGTATTACCAAGAACATGCTCATGTTCGGAGGAGCAGCCGCCTGGGGCCTGCTGCTCATCTCCTGCGTAGCTGTGAATCGAACAATGCTCGCGCCGCCGTTTATCGCGGGCGCGACCCTGGTCGGCAACAAGGGGTGCGCGGAATGCCACGCCGAAGTTACGGCGGCATTTACCTCGGCCACCCACGCAAAAGTGGAGCTGTCAGAGGGCAATGTTGGGAGCACGGGCTGCGAAGCCTGTCACGGTGCGGGCAGCCTGCACGTGAAGGCCGGTGGCAGCAAAAACACCATCGTCAATCCGGGAAAATCGCCGGCGGCGTGTTTCCAGTGTCACCTTGAAAAGCGCGGTCAGTTCAATCTGCCGTATGCGCACGCGGTCGCGAACGGGCAGATGACCTGCAGCGAGTGCCACGACCCGCACAAGGGTAATGCCGTGAAGGGCACCGGCGCTTCGCTGCACACGCAAAACGAGTCCTGCACCGAGTGCCATACGGCGCAAAAGGGACCGTTCATTTTCAAACACAACGCCATGAAGGAAGGGTGCACCGCGTGCCACAACCCGCACGGCTCGGTGAACCAGAAGATGCTCAACGCACCTGATTCGAATCTGTGCTTGCAGTGCCATGCCACCGGCTCGAGTCCCGGCATGCTCTTCGCGGGCGGACGCGACCACGCCGGCAATCCGGTCAACGGCTCCTGTTGGGCCGCCGGCTGCCACGAGGCGGTCCACGGCTCCAATGTCAGCCACGCCCTGCGTTACTAACCCAGCAGACCGATACCAATGAAATCTCTCAACTTTGTTCTGAGCTCTGCCGGCCTGGCTGCAGCAATCACGCTCCTGTCCGTCCCGGTCGGGGCGTCGGAAGCCGATGCCTTCCCGACGTTCGACACCAACTTCATCACGTTCTCGGCCGGTGGCACCGATATCAGCGGCAGCAAGGCCGCCTACCAAGCCAGGACCAGCAATGCGAAAACGGGCGCGGCGGGCATCGAGGAGATGCGCTTCGATTACGACCTGAAGGACAAGACGACCCTGGCGGTCACCGGTCGAGCCCTCGCGGGTCAGGAAGACTACCTGCTCAGCTTCAAGCTGACCAAGGAGGAAGTCGGCTCCGTTGAGGTCGGGTACAAGACGTTCCGAACGTTCTACGACGGTGCGGGTGGCTTCTTCCCGATCGGGAATACATGGATGCCTCTGTTCAGCCGTCCGCTTTACGTCGATCGCGGCCAGTTGTTCGTGCAGGGCACCATCGCCATGCCGAAGGCGCCGGTGATCTCGTTCAAATACACGCACAGCACGCGCGATGGTCGCAAGGATAGCACGATCTGGGGCGACACGAACCTGACCGGCATTCCGATCTTCGCCGGCCCCGGCGCCGTGAATCCGATCGCCGCCATGCGCAAGCTGCTTCCGACCTATGTCGATCTCGATGAGACGAACGATGCATGGGAGGTCAGCGTCCGCCACAAGGTGGGCAACACCTCGGCGGTCGTATCGGTCGGCGGCAACTCCATCGAAAACCGAAACGTCCGCGAGATGCAGCAGAACATCGGCGAACTCGCGCCGTTCCCCGCGCCCGTCTACACCGCGCCGACGCAGGCGAACGAGCGGGCGGGCAGCCCGCGTCGTACGACCATGACTCAGCGGCATAAGGAGGACGGCTACCATGCTTCCGCCACGTTCGAAACGGCCATGAACGACCAGGTAACGTTGTTCGGTGGGCTTCAGTATCACACGGCGGACGTGGATATCGCGCTTTCGCGCCAGCTCATGGCGACCATCGCTTCGGCGAGTGGCATCCGTGAGTACGCTGGCGGTTTCAACAATACTAGCGCCACCGCCCGCGCTCCCTACCACGTCGTGGCAAAAGGTGACCTGGAATTCGACGTGCTCACCGGCAATTTCGGCGCGCGGTTCAACCCGTCGCCAAACCTCGCCATCGAGGCCGCCCTTCGCGGTGAGCGGTGGGAGGACTCCGGCCGCAACCTGGCCGACTACTCGTCGCAAGGCGTGACGCTCGCCACCGGCGCGGTCACCGCGTACGCCGCGCAAGGCGAACATGGCGTGAACAACGTCGAGAAACCGTGGACTCCCGCGATCGACGTGCGCTACACGGGCATCAAGAACATCGCGCTCTACGGCAGCTGGGAATATCGCACCTCGAAACAGGATGAGCATGTGCGTTACGAGGGATTGAACGGCCAGACCAAGCGCACCGAGCTCGACCTCATCGGCAAGAACATCGAGGAGACACACTCCAACGCGAAAGTCGGCTTCACGTGGGCGGTGAACCCCGCGTTGAACCTTCGGGCCGAGCTGTTCACCAAGGATCACGAGAACGACTTCTCCGGCTACGACGATGTCGTCGGCCGCGACTACGCGCTGAACTACGATATCTACGGAACGAAGCTCACGGCGGTGGTGAAGCCAACCAACACGGTAAGCCTCACTTCGCGTTACATTCTCCAACGGGGCAAGGCGGCGATCTTCCACAGCGGTCTTACCACCGCCGGCGCCATCAACGGCACGGTCGACGGCAACGACTCCACCCGCCACAACTTCTCGGAGAGCGTTACATGGAACTTCACCAGGAACGTCTATGCCCAGGCGAATGGCTCGGTGGTGTTCGACCAGATTCAGACGATGTATCCGTGGGTCAGCGGCAATGCGAAGCGCAATCTCCGCAACTCGGACAACAACTACGTCACGGGCGATGTGGCCGTCGGGTTCGCCATCGACCGGGACACGTCCGGACTGATCCAAGGCACCTATTATCGCGCCAATAATTTCGACGCGTCGTATGCTGCCGTCGGGATGCCCCTCGGCGCCAGCGCACGCGAGTCGACCGTGAGTGTCGGCGTGCGGCGCAGGCTGACCGAGAAGACCGTGCTCAGCGCCAAGCTGGGCTATATTGATAGCGAGAACGCCACGCGCGGCGGGTATGCGGATTTCCGCGGACCGCTCGCCTATGTATCGGTGCAGCACGCGTTCTAATCCGCGACGAGTTACCTTGAGAGAATCC
>JBBRCR010000529.1:0-5799 GCA_038204695.1 Opitutales bacterium
GTATGGCGTCGCGCCAAGGGCGCGGTTGACCGGAAGGGCGACTTTCCAGTCGCCCGAGACCGGTCGACCGAACGTACTTCGGCGGCAGGAAAGCCGCCGCTCCGGTGCGAATGCCGACGTGCTTGGCCAGAATTGGGGGGCAAGCGCAGGGCTTGCGGGGCGGCCGCCGTCCCAGGATCTGCACGACGGCACCGCGGCCGGTATGGTACTTGCCTTCGATGACATCTCGTTCGATTTCGCGGGCGACGATGAGGTCGAGCCCGTTCAACTCGTCACGCAGCTGCGCCACGGTCATGCAAAGTTCAGCCTCCTTGGGCCCCCCGGTTCCGAGCGCAATTTGCGCCGGCGTGTAAGCCTCGAGAATGAACACGCCGCCGGGTCGGAGGCCACGCACGACGGCCGCGTGGACCTGCCGGCGTACGGGCGGCGGCAGATGCGCAAACGTGGCCACCACTCCGGCCCAGGCGGCCGGCTCGATCGGGTAAGTCGCGAGGTCGGCGGTTTCAGTTCTGATCTCCACGCCTCGGCTGGCGGCGAGTCGCCGTGCTTTTTCGAGTCCCACCGATGAGCTGTCGAGTGCGGTGACAGCATGGCCACGTGATGCGAGGAATACGGCGTTCCGGCCTTCACCTTCGGCGAGACACAGCACCGGGCCAGCCGGGATGTGGCTGGCCATGGCGGCGACGAACTCGTTCGGTTCCGTGCCGTAGGCGTATGTAGCCGCTGAATACCTCTCGTCCCAATTCACAGGTCACCCCATTTATTTCCGACCGCGGAGATCTGGAAAAGTCCGGGTTAACTGTTTACCGCCATGCTATAGCGGCGGGAAAACTCCTCGGAAATCGGATGGCGGAGCCCGAGATGTTGGAAGAGTGCGCGACAGGCGGCCTTCGCCCGACCGTCGTCGTACTCGGGTTTTTCCAGCAGCAGCTCAACCAGTTCGTGAGCGGCGGCGCGGAAATCCTGTCGCTGGAGTGCACGCAGGCCGTTGATATAGTGATCGCGCAATGTGCCGGCGGATAAGGGCGGGGCCGTCGGCGCGAGCCGGGCGAAAGCGGCGGCGAATGATTCCACCATCCGCGCGTCATCACGCCACGGCGAATTCGACGACAACGACGAGACCAGCTGATGCGCGGCGTCCGGTTCGGAAAAAACCAGGGCGCGGCCCGTGAGCACGGCGAGTTCCTCGTTGTCCGGGGCGGCGGCAGCGAGCGGGCGCAGCAAATCGGATGCTTCGGTGGCGTGGCCGGCGTGCAGCAACTCGCGCGCGCGGGCCATGGTCTCTCGCTGCGGGGTGGGCAGATGTTGGGCGAGCCAGGCGCGAACCTGCGGCTCCGGCAACGCGCCGGAGAATTCCGCGACCACAAGACCACGATGGAAGAGTTTTACGGCCGGGATGCCGCGAATCTCGAATTGCGCCGCGAGTTCCTGGTGCGCTTCGGTATCAATCTTCACCAGCGTCCAGCGGCCGGCCGCCTCCCCGGCCAGTTTCTCCAGCACGGGTCCGAGCATCTTGCAGGGACCACACCACTCCGCCCAAAAATCAACGAGCACGGGCGTGCGGTGACTGCGTTCGACGATGTCAGTTTGAAAATCGGTGAGATCGTAGCTCATGGGAAATTCGCGAGGCGCGTCACGTGAACGGGCAAATGGGCACGGCCGATTTTGATTTTGGCGATCATCCAGCGGTCCGCGCGGATTATTGATTTTGCTTTCGTTCGTGCGGCAATGGCCGGGACGAGCCAGCCCTACGGCCGGCGTGATGGCGCGTGGTGGGTGGGGCGATTTGCCAGCCGGCGTCGGCCCATTCGCCAAGTCCCCCGGCATTCGCGGCGCGAAACCCTTCTCCGGCGAGCAATCGGGCCGCCATTCCGGACCGGCCGCCCGACGCGCAGTAGAGCAGCAGTTCTCGATCGGCCGTTTCGGCCAGAAACGGTTTCCAGCGCTCGCGTCCGCCCGTGAGATCGCTGAGCGGCAGCAGCGTGGCGCCCTGCGCGACGCCGCGCTCCCATTCAGAAGGCTCCCGCACATCGATGAGGAGGGCGGTGCCGGCGCGGACGCGATCAGCAGCTTCCGCCGGTGTGACCCGCGCCGCGGGTGTGAACATGGATTTCAATGTCTTCAGGATTTGCATGATGAAACTTTGGCGGAGAGGGACATGGCATCAGCGCCGGCGACCGGAACGTGCAACCGGCCGTCTTCCATCTCCAGAATGCGATCGAACAGATCGAGCGAACGGTGGTCGTGCGTCACGACGAGCACGCCCGCCCCGCGTTCGTGCGCCACTTTTCGAAACAGTTCCATCACCTGGCGGCCGCGGCCGCTGTCGAGAGCGGCGGTGGGTTCGTCCGCCAGGATAAGGCTCGGCTCGTTCGCGAGCGCGCGGGCGACGGCCACGCGTTGCTGCTGGCCGCCGGAAAGCTCCTCCGGCAGGTGGTGGGCGCGATCGGCCACGCCAAGGTACTCGAGCAGTTCGTCGGCGCGCGCTCGTGCCACGTGCGGGGGAGCGTCATTTATTTCCAGCGCGATTTGCACGTTGCGGCGCGCGGTGAGAAACGGGATCAGGTTCGCTTTTTGAAACACGAAGCCGAGATGCTGCCGCCGAAATGCGCGCAGGTCCACCAGCGCACGCGGACCGTCCATCACCGCCACTCCCCCGATTGCAATTCGTCCGGTGGTCGGCGGATTGATCAGCCCGATCGCGGTGAGCAGGGTCGACTTCCCCGCGCCGCTCGGACCAAGGAGGGCCACGACCTCGCCGCGCTCGACGCGCAATGATACTCCGCGCAGCGCGATCACCTCGGTGTTATCATGACCGTAGATTTTCGTGAGCTCGTGCGCGTCAATCGCGGGAGCGGATTTGGAATCTGGCGGCGTCACGACAGCACCTTGTTTGGTTCGACCCGCAGCGCCTTCCAGATTCCGAGCAGGCTCGCGAGAATGGAGATGCCGACCACGATTCCGGCGAGCGCCCACAGATCGGGTGGCGCGATCAAGACGCGTCGCGGGAAACGCGGGAAAACCCAACCGCCGAGCGCGTACGCGATCACGTAACCGATTGCGCCGAGTAACAACGCCTGCTCGAGGATGAGTCCCGCGATCATGGTGTTGCGCGCCCCCATCAGCTTCAGCAGCGCGATGTCGTGCACCTTGTCGAGCGTCAGGGTGTAGATGATCAGCGCCATGATGATCGTGGAGATGATCACCAGGAGCATGCGGAACAGACCCAACTGGCGGCGTGCCTTGTCGATCATGCCGCGCAACAGCAATTCCCGCTGGCCGGCGGCGGTATGCACCGACACATCGGACCAACTTGCAATCGAACCGGCCACGGTAGCCAGATCATGACCGGGTTCCAATGTCACGAGCACTGCGCTCACCATTGGCGGGGCAAGAACAGGAATACCCGCGGCGCCCTGCGAGGCCCGATCGAGCTGAAGCGGCGACAGGCGGCCGATGTCTGAATCGCCCACGCGATTGCGGCGGGCCGCACGCTCGAGGCGAATCGCCTCACCGGGCAAATCGAATTGCACTGCCTGCGCATCGCGTACGGTGAAAAACGCGAGTCCGTCGCCGCCCGACGAGACCATGCCTTTGGTTTGTCCCACGACGGTGTAGTGGTCTTTCCCCAACCGGACGACTTCGCCGAGCGTGAAGCCAAGCGATTGGTCGGCGATCATCTCGAAATGCGACTCCGCAAGCGGGCGGCCCGCGACAAGTGGCAGCCATGCGCCTTTGTCGTCCGGCCACGCCAGGCCGTGCACCATGATTCGTTGCGGCTGCCCGCGGTGCTCCCGCTGGATTGAATGCGAAACAAAACGGCGCGCGCTGGCGACGCCCGGAACCGCGCGCACGCGATCTTCCAGATTGGCCGGCAGGCGCGAAATCTCCGCAAACGGTCCGCGGGTGTCCCGTTGCACCACCCACAAATCGGCTCCGATTCCGTCCACCACCACGAGCGCATCGTCGATCAGTCCGCGGTAAATGCCGCTCATGCCCAGCACGATCATGAGCAGCAGTCCAATGCCCACGGCGGTGAGCGCGAAACGGCCGAGATTGTGACGGATGTCGTGGATCGCGAGCGTCATGGAATCATGGAGACGTCGCGACGCGCGCGCCGTCCTTGAGCGCCTGTTTTGCGTCGCGTGGCAGGACGATGTGCTCACCGGCGGCGAGCCCGCGCGTGACTTCCAGCCGATTGCCACCGCGTGCGCCCGGCGTGATCGGGCGCCAGCGCGCCCGGCCGTTTTCCGCGACGAACACTCCCGGCTGGCGATCCCGATACTGCACCGCCCGGGCGTCGATGCCCAGCGTGCCTGCTTTTTCCCCTGTCGTAATACGCACGTCCGCGCGCTGGCCAATGGCCCAGTTTGCGGGCAATTCGTTCACGCGGACGTCCACGAGAAATTCACGCGCCTCCGGATCGACCTGCCGCCCGAGTCGCACGACTTCGCCCGCGTAGGTTTTTTCCGGCTCCGAGCGGAACACGACGCGCGCGGGCTGCCCCGGTGCGAGCCCGCTCATCGCGGATTCGTCGACCCAGGCCGAGATCCAGAGCTCCTGCGTGGAAACGACCTGCAACACGGAACCGCCGGGCACGACCACGTCGCCCGGATTGCGTTCCCGTTTTACCACGAGTCCGTCGAGCGGGCTGGTGAGCCGCGTGTCGGCCAGTCGCTCCTGTTGAAAGAGAAGCGTTTTTTCCGCGGTGACGACCTGGTATTCGGCCTCGGTGATCGCCGATTGGGCGCGCTGCAGATCAGCGCCGGCCACCCGCAGCCCTTGGAACGCCTTGTCATAGTCCGCCTGGGAGATCGCGTGGGTCGCAATCAACTCGGTGCTGCGCTTGTGATCGAGCTCGGTCAGCCGCGAAACGGCTTCGGCGCGCGCCTGGTCGGAGCGAACGCGGTCGACCGTGGCGCGGGCAGACGCAAGGGAGGCGCGGGAAATTTCGACCTGTTGTGACAATTCGCCGTCGTCCAGTTGCGCGAGCAATTGTCCCGTGCGCACGTTGTCATTTTGATCCACCATCACCTGCACGAGCCGGCCCTGGATCCTGGGACTGATCGTCGCGGCGATATGCGCCTCGAGGGTGCCGGTGCCCATGACTTCGACGCGCACGCCACCGCGTGTGACCTCGAAAATATCAACGGGAATGGGTTTGAGCAGCAGATAGGCGAGGACACCACCCAGCGCCACGATCGGTACCAGAATTTTGGCGGCGCGCCGGATGCGCGTGCGCCGAGGAGCGGAGTCGGGCTTCATGGTTGGCGTGGCACGGTTGGAAGTGGCATGGGCGTCCCGCCCATGGATGTCGGTGCTGTTTTCATTAGGGCCGGGGCGTCGTACGGTTATACATACTGTAATTCACGGGCGGGACGCCCGTGCTACTTAGAACACGGGTGGAACGCCACGCTCACGTCAATGTGCGGCCGGCGCCACTTCGCACTTCTCGGACGCCGGCATGCTGCCGGGAGGCGGTGGCGCCGAATGCTGGCGCGCATGCGTCATGTAATATATCAATGGCACCGCGAGCGGACTGATCACGAGCGAAGCGATGGCGCCGAAGAGCAATGAGATCGCGAGTCCCTGGAAAATCGGATCCGCGAGGATAACGAGGCCGCCGACCACCACGGCCAGCGCGGTCAGCATCATGGGCCGGAACCGCACCGCACCGGACTCGATGCACGCTTCGCGGAGCGAGCGGCCATGGCTAAGCCGAAGCTCGATGAAATCCACGAGGATGATCGAGTTGCGCACCACGATACCGGCGCCGGCCATGAATCCGATCATCGAGGT
>JBBRCR010000530.1:0-5786 GCA_038204695.1 Opitutales bacterium
TGGCGCAACGCTCTCTGGCACGACCGCTGTCGACGTTCTGGAATAGCCATATCCGCAATTTGTCGCAAGGATCGGCGCACCACCAAACGCACTTGTGCCGACGTCAACATATCCGAGGTTATCTCCAGGAATTGCCACAGCCTTTGCACGGCTTGCAGCGTTTGCATAAAACTGATCCGCAGCACGCCCACCTCGCCCACCGACGCGGCTTCCACTCGACCGCATGCCAGGATCAACGCGGCGATCTCTTGCATGGCCGTCAGGGGCGTGTGGCTCTGCAGGTAAGGAGTCGAGCGCATGTCCACTTTCAACTCCTTGTAAAAGATTTCTTGTTCCCATCGCCGGGCATACAACGCCAGCAACTCGCTGGCGGGATGCCGACGCCAGTCCAGCAGACGGGTCCACAGACGCACGGTCGTGACGTGCCCACGCCCGCCGCGCTGCACTCGCCCCACCAACTCGCGCACCAGGCGCCTGGTCTTGCCCGAGCGAATCTCTACCAACGCGCTGCCGTCGGGATAACTCCCCAGGAAGCGCCGCTGGAGATTCGCTTTGACCCGCACCAGAAAATGCCGCTGCGCTTTGCGCTGATAATTCCACGAGCAGTCGGGCCACCCCGTAATAGCGGTCGTTGATGAGCAAGCTCTTCTCCGGCTGTGCCGGCAACACCTGCTTGGCCAGCACCATCTCCGATTCTCCTTTGACGCCCAAGGCCGCGGCCAGCGGGTTGTGCAACCCCAGTTCCACCATGACGGCCACGCCCACCTTCGGAAACGCCGCCCGGCCACGCCGGTTGCGCGCCTTGCGCATCTGCTTTTTGACTTGAGGCGTGTTGGTGACCGAGAACAAACTGCCATCCACCCCGCACAGTCGCAGCCCGTGATAGAACCCTTCGGGATGTCGCACCGGGTCGCCTCTGGGCTTGAGCGTGGCAACCATCAATTCCTCAAAAACTGCCGGAGGCAGCAGAGCCCGGCGCTGGGCCAACGCCCCATCGGTGCTACTCTTGCCGGTGAGTTGTTTGACATGTTGAGCCAAGGTGCCAGCCTCGGCCACGACATGAAAGACCAAGCCCTGAATTAACTCCGCCGCCGTAACCACCGGTGGACAGCGGCGACGCACGCCGCAACGACGCAGCAGGACATAGATGAAGGACCAAGATATCAACTCGTTGAACAGAGCCTTGAATGTGGCGGCGGGGACGAATGTTTTACTTCGCATCCCTAAACGGCATTGGGCTTAAGCTCCGCGACAAAACCCTGGTCATTTTCAGCAGCGACAACGGGGCCGGGCTGTCCGATTTCCGCGGCAGCGGCGAGCCGCGCCTGAATCTGGAAAGCGACGCCGGTGGGGTGCGCGAGAAGTTTCGGACCGCCAAACAGGACGCCCGCGCGCAGGGCCATCGGGCCAACGGCGACTGGCGCGGCGGGAAGGGCGACGCTTCTGGAGGCGGCCACCGCGAGCCGTTCATCGCCCGCTGGCCGGGTCACGTCCCGCCCGCGACGGAGTCCGGCGAGACTGTCTGCCTCACCGACTTGCTCGCCACCACCGCGCGCATTCTCGGCGTGAAGCTGCCCGACAATGCGGGCGAAGACTCCCATGACATCCTGCCCGCCCTGACCGGCCAGCCTCTCAAGGCGCCGATCCGCCCAGCCACCGTGCTGCACGGTGGCAACGGGATTTTCTCGCTTCGTTCCGGACCGTGGAAGATCGTCAAGAGCGATGGCACTGACAAGAAAGCCGGCCCAAGCGGCAAGACTGCGCCCCACGATGAACTCTTCAACCTCACCGCCGATCCCGGCGAAACCAAGGACCTCGCCGCCCAACAACCCGAACGGGCGAAGGCGATGAGCGACCTGTTGGAGAAATACATCACCGATGGCCGCTCCACGCCCGGCGCTCCGCTGAAGAACAACGGCGAAGTCCGCCGGTATCCCCAGCCCCGCGCGGCCTCCTCCGCACCGCAACGTTTTTACGAGTAGTATCCGCCGGATAAAATCACCTCACACCACTTATGATTCATCGCCTCATCATCACCGTCGTCTGCGCGGCGGCATTCTTTTGCGGTTCCGCCCTCGCGGCGCAGAAGCGGACGAACATCGTCTTCATCCTCGCCGATGATCTGGGCGGGCGCGATGTCGGCTGCTACGGCAGCACGTTTCACCAGACGCCGAACATTGATGCGCTGGCAAAGCGCGGGATGCTTTTTCGCAACGCCTACTCCGCCAGCCCGCTCTGCTCGCCCACGCGCGCGAGCATCCTCACGGGGCTGAGTCCGGCGCGCATCGGCATCACCGCGCCGAATTGCCACGTCGCGGAAGTGCAGCTCGAAAAGCGGCTCGTGAAAGGCAACGCGAACGCGAAGGTGCTCGTGGCCGACAGCATCACGCGGCTGAAAACGGATTACCTCACGCTGCCGGAGGTGCTGCGCGACGCGGGCTGGCGCACGGCGCATTTTGGAAAATGGCACCTCGGCGCGGAGCCGTATTCGCCGTTGCAGCACGGCTTCGAGAGCGACCTGCCGCACACGCCGGGGCCGGGGCCGGGCGGCGGCAACGGCTACTTCGCACCGTGGTCGTTTTGGAAGGGCGAGGGGAAGCCGGGCGACAACATCGAGGATCGCATGGCGGACGAGGCGGTGAAATTCATCGCCGCCAATAAAGACCGTCCGTTCTTCCTGAACTACTGGGCCTTCAGCGTCCACAGCCCGTGGATGGCGAAGGACGAATACATCGCCGATGCCGCAAAGCGCGTGACGCCCGGTGCGGGGCAGCGAAATCCGATCTATGCGGGGATGATTCGCAGCCTTGATGACGCCGTGGGCCGCATCGTCGCCGCGCTGGAGGCTGCGGGTGTGGCGGACAACACGCTCATCATTTTTACCAGCGACAACGGCGGCTGGCACAACGTCGCGAAGGAAGCCACGCAGAACAAAGATTTCGCCAACGTGCCGGTGACGAGCAACGCGCCGCTCCGCAGCGGCAAGGCCAGCAACTACGAGGGCGGCACGCGCGTCCCGCTCCTCGCCGTGTGGCCGGGAAAAATCGCGCCCGGCTCCACGAGCGACACGCTCGCGCAGAGCACGGATTTTTTCCCCACGCTGCTCGAACTTCTGCAACTCCCGGTGCCCGCCGGCGTGAAGTTCGACGGCGCGAGCATCGCCCCCGCGCTGCGCGGCCAGCCCGTGGAGCGCGACACCATCTTCTCGCACTTCCCGCACGGCGGACGCAGCGACATCGAGGGCTTCCGCCCCGGCACTTGGGTGCGGCGCGGCGATTGGAAGCTCATCCGTTTTTTCGCCGACAATGACGACGGCAGCGACAAACTCGAACTCTACAACCTGCGCGACGACCTCGGCGAAACGAAGAACCTCGCCGCCGAAAAACCCGCGCTCGCCGGCGAACTCAACGCGCTCATCACCGGCTTTCTCAAAGACACGGACGCCGTGATTCCCATCCGCAATCCCGCGTATCGAAAGACCGCATCGCCACCCGCCGACCCGTTGCTAGGCTGGAAAGCGCGTGGCTGCACCGCCGCCGTGAAGGACGGCTTCGTGACCATCACCGGCAACACTGCGGATCCCTTCCTCGGCTTCGCCGCTGGCAAACTCGCAGCCGGAGCGAAGCTGCGCCTCCGCATCAAAAGCAGCGGCGGCACCGGAAAAATCGAATGGATCCCCGGCGGAAAACCCGATGCGGCAGCCGCGCTCCAGCCCGTCGCATTCGAGATCAAAGCGGGCGACTGGACGGAAGTGAGCGCCGCCATTCCCGCCTCCGGCGACCAGCCCGGCATCCTGCGCCTTCACCTCCCCGCCGTGATTGAGCCGGTCGCGTTGGATTGGATCGAACTCACGAACGGCACCGCCAAACCACGCCGTTGGGATTTCTGAGACAGTGAAGAAAATCGCCTGCCCCTTGTTCACGCTACTTACTTTATGAAACGAACCCTTCTCCTTTTTTCGCTCCTGCTGCTCGCTTCCAGCCAACTTCTCCCCGCTGCCGAACGCAAAACTGCCGTCTCGATCGTCGGTGAACATTTTCACCTCAACGGCACGCCGACCTACGCAGGGCGCGAGTGGCGCGGGCCCAAGATCGAGGGGTTGCTGATGATCTCGCGAATGGTGCAGGGAATCTTCGACGACCGGATCACGGCCATTACGTGGGCAAGTGGATGGCCCTGCTCGACGGCGCTCGCGCCCACGCAATGCCACGAGTTGAAGGTAAATCTCAGCGCTCCAGATGGCACGACCATCGAACGCTCGTTGCACGGAACAATCCATCAGCTTTCCGACAAATGAACTCTCCAGACACAATCGCAAAACCTCGTAGCAGCCGAGGTAAAGAGGCTCACTTCTCAATCGAGTCAGAGCCTCCTTACGTCGGCTGCTACAATTTGAAACGAGGCGCTCCGGGTCCTCGAAGACTCGTTCACTCAATGGCCGGATGGCTGGGCTTGGTGCTGCTGCTTGGCGCGTTTTCCACGGTGGCGGCGGACAAGACCAATTCTCCGCTCCTCACCGTCAAGCGCATCTTTGATTCCGGCGAGTTCGGCGGCGACGGGTTCTCGGCGCGCTGGCTGGCGGACAGCTCGGGCTACACTACCTTCGAGAGTTCCGCAGCGGCGGGCGGGCGGGATTTGGTGCGCCACGATCCGAAGACGGGCGCGAAGGAAATCCTCGTGCCGGCGGCGGACTTTGTTCCTCCCGGTCAAACTTCGCCGTTGGGAATCGATGACCACATCTGGTCGAAGGACAAGTCGCGCCTGTTGCTCTTCACCAACTCGAAACGTGTCTGGCGCACGAACAGCCGGGGGGATTACTGGGTGTTGGATCGTTCGAGCCACGAACTGATCAAGCTCGGTGGCGACGCTCCGGCCTCCACGCTCATGTTCGCAAAGTTTTCGCCGGATGGACGGCGCGTGGCCTACGTGCGCGAGAGGAACATTTACGTCGAGGACTTGCAGAGCCGTCGCATCACGGCGCTGACCACCAATACTTCGCCGGACATCATCAATGGCACTTTCGACTGGGTGTATGAGGAGGAGTTCTTTCTGCGCGACGGCTTTCGCTGGAGCCCGGACGGACGTTTCGTCGCCTACTGGCAGCTTGATACCGAGGGCGTGCGCGAAGTGCCGCTGGTGAACAACACCGACGGCCTGTATCCGAAGACGCAGCTCATCAAGTATCCAAAGACCGGCGAGATGAACTCGTCCTGTCGCGTCGGCGCGGTGGAGATTGCGAGCGGCCAGACGCGTTGGATGGATGTCCCCGGCGACCCGCGCAACCATTACATCTTCGATCTCGATTGGCCCGAGGGATCGAAGGAGATGTTCCTCCAACAACTGAACCGTTTGCAGAACACCAACTGCGTCATGTTCGCGGATCCCGTGACGGGCCAGGTGAAAACCATCCTCACCGACGGCGACTCGGCTTGGGTGGAGGCGCATCAGAATCTCAAGTGGATTGATGGCGGGAAGCGATTTGTCTTCTGGAGCGAACGCGACGGCTGGAACCACCTTCACCTAGCCAAGCGCAATGGTGGCAAGTTGAAGCTGGCGACACGGGGCGATTTTGATGTGACTGACCTCGTCCATGTCGATGAGAAGGACGAGTGGCTTTACTTCATGGCCTCGCCGGATAATCCCACCCAGCGCTATCTGTATCGGGCGCGCTTCAGTGGACGTCAGATCGAGCGCGTGACGCCCGTCGGCCAGTCCGGCACGCACTCGTATCGGGTTTCGCCGGATGGCCGCTGGGCCTTTCACACGTGGTCCACGTTTGACCAGCC
>JBBRCR010000531.1:0-5784 GCA_038204695.1 Opitutales bacterium
ATTCCCGCGCCGGGTGATATTCACGAAGTGCTGCTGCTCCCCGACGGCCACCTGCTCGTCTCGTGCGGCGACGGACACAAAGTGCTCGAGTTCGACGCGGCGCTCAAGGTCGTGTGGGAGCTCAACGAAAACGACGTGCCCGGACATCCGTTGCGGCTGATGGCGGGATTCCAGCGGTTGCCGAACGGCAACACGGTTTTCTGCAATTACCTCGGCCACGGAAATCTCGGAAAACAGCCGCACTTTTTCGAGATCACTCGCGACAAGCGGGTCGTCTGGTCGTTCGCCGACCACAAAAATTTCAAAACCATCAATCAAATCCAGCTGCTCGACGTGCCAGGGGACGTGACGAAGGGCGAGATTCTGCGGTGACCGGGAAAGGTCTCCCATGAAGCTGTTCCCCGCGATCGCTCTCGTTCTTTCAAGTGCCGCGGGATGGTGCGCAGCCGATGCGGGCACCTCACTGTCCATCACAACGCCGATGGCGCCTCCGGAGTGGGCCAGACTGGAGCGACGCTTGCTCGCCGAAACGGTCCCGGCGTGCCGGGAGTTTGCCGCGAAATATCACGATGAGCGCGGTTACGTGCGGTGCTTCCTTCGCTGGGGCGCCAACGACGGGCCGGACGATGCGTTCGAAAATACGGTCGGTTGGCCGGAGTTGCACGCGCTGGGGGCGGATGACGAGATCGCGCACATTTATGTGAAGCTATGGGAAGGTATGATCCGACAATACTCGGAGGCGAAAACGACCGACGTGCCCGCCGGCCGCGACGGGATGTATTTCAGGGAATTCTCCGCGCAGTCCGACTGGATGCATCACGGCGAAGCACTGAGGTGTTGCAATGTCATGGGCCTCTCCCTGTCGACGTTGCCCGCCTATCGGGCGCGCGTGCGGCGGTTTGCGGGCCTTTACCTGGGCGAAGATCCGGCGGCACCAAACTACGACCCTCAACTCAAACTCATCCGTTCGATGCAGAACGGCAGCAAGGGCCCGATGCTGCGTCAGGCCACTCCGCTCGATTGGGTGGGCGATCCGTTTGACCCAAAAGGCTTCAAGCTCGGTCATGGCGAGAGCACCTATGCCGAGTTTCTGGAACACTATCGCGAATACGGCGACGTCGTCGGCGACCACTTTATCAACCTCGTCGCGACCACGCTGCCGACCAACGCCTACCTCCTCACGCACGAAGCGAACTACAAGACGTGGCTGGTCGACTATATGGACGCTTGGCTCGCCCGGATGAAAGGGAACGGCGGCGTGATTCCGAGTCACGTGGGCCTCGACGGAACCATCGGGGGCGTCGAGGGCCGGTGGTGGGGCGGCGCGTATGGCTGGGGCTTCAGTCCGGTGAATCCCGTCAACGGCAGGCGCGAGAATCGTAACCGCATCCCGCGCGCACTCGTGGGCTTCAACAACGCGCTCCTCGTGTCCGGCGATCAAAAATATGTGGACGCATGGCGCGCGATGGCGGACGCGATCAACGCGCACGCGCGCGCCGTGGACGGAATGAAGGAGTATCCGACGATGTGTGGCGCGGACGGGTGGTATGGTTGGCAACGCACGCCATGGAACGTCGGAGCGCTGGAGACATGGTATTGGTCGCAGCGCCCCGGGGATCGTGCGCGCATGGGGCCAAACGACTGGGCGGATTTTCTGGACGGCAAGAACGCCGACTACGCCGTGGCTGCTTTGCAACGCGACCGCGCGAGCGTCGCCCGCAAACTCGAAAAACTTCGCGCCGATGACAGCGTGCCGGAAAGGCGGCTCGCCGACAACATGATGGACGTCAACCCCGCGACGACGACGGCGCTGCTCCAATTGATGTGGGGTGCACTCCCGCCGGGCCGCGAGGGCAGCCTGATGAATGCGCGGCTCCGCTACTTCGATCCGGAGCGTCGCCGCGCCGGCGTGCCGGAGGATGTCGGTGCACTCGTCTCCCACCTGAGCGACACGAGGACGGTCGTGACGTTGGTGAATCTGAGCGAGACGACCGAACGGAGCGTGATCGTGCAAGGCGGAGCGTATGGCGAACACCGCCTCGAAGCGGTGGAGCAGGGTGGGGCGATCACCCGCGTGGGAGCGGAATCTTTTACGGTGCGTCTGGCTCCGGGAGCGGGAGCGAAACTGACGCTCACCGTGAAGCGCTACGCGGCCACACCCACGGTCGCGTTTCCTTGGGATCGAAACTAGTTCTCCATCATGACTGCTCGATTCGGACTCTCGGTCGCGTTTGCTTTGCGGGCCTTGCGGCCACTTCCCTCGCCGCGGGCTCTGCCCCGGTGATCGAGCTCTGGCCTGAAGGCGTGCCGGACCTCAAGGCCGACGCCGGTCCCGAGAAAGACGACGGCAACGGGCGGTTCACCAATATCCACCATCCCACGCTCACGGATTATGCGCCGCCCGCGGGCCGGGCCAACGGCACCGCGGTAATTTATGCTCCGGGCGGCGGCTACGTGCGCGTCGCAGCCGGGTCAACGGCGGTGAAATCGTCCGCTGGCCGAATTCGCTCGGGGTTACGGTTTTCATGCTCAAATACCGGAATGTCGAATACGGCCACCCGGCGCCGTTGCGCGATGCATTGCGGGCCGTTCGCACGGTGCGCTCACGTGCGGCGGAATGGAGGGTGAATCCGGATCGCATCGGTATGCTCGGCGGTTCGGCCGTCGGCCATGTCGCGGCGAGTGCCGGCACCCTGTTCGACGCGCCCGAGGGACGCACCGGGGCGGTGCTCGACCAAGTCAGCGGGCGGCCGGACTTCCTCGTGCTGATCTTCCCGGTGATCACCATGCAGGAGCCGTTTGCGCACGGCACGTCGCGCCGTGCGTTGATCGGCGACCAGCCGACGGACGAAGCGAAGCACCGCCTGTCCGTCGACGAGCAGGTGACGAACGCCACGCCGCCGACGTTTCTCGTCCACTCATCCGAAGACACCACCGTGTCCGTGGAGAACAGTCTGCTCTTCTATCAGGGAATGCGTCGCGCGAAGGCGCCCATCGAAATGCATCTCTATCCAAAGGGGCCGCACGGCGCCGGGATGGACCCTAAACTTGGACCGACCGCCGAGTGGCCGCGCCATTGCGAATCGTGGATGCGCTTCAACGGCTGGCTGCCGGCTCCGGCGCCGCGTTGAACGCGCCATTCCCCGGAGAATCCCGCTCGCCAGCCGTCGCTCGCCTCGGCGGTTACTTCACCGCGGCCCAGACGCGCTGCACGTCCTCGTGATCCTCGAGTTCCTGGAGAAATTCGCCGACGTCGGCGCGATCCGCCTCGCTCAGTTCCGGGTAGGTCTTGGCGAGGTGGCCGATTTCCGCGGTGATCACCTTCCAGCCGTTTTTCTTCAACCACACCGACACCTCATGCACCGCAGCGCGCTCCGTGATGAAGCGCGCGCCGGTGTGGCCCACCGGGATGTCATCGTTTTGCTCGTGTGTGAGCGGTTCGAAGTCGTTCGCTCCGGCCTCGATGGCCGTCGCTTCGAGGTCGACCCCGGCGTCGGTGTGGTGGGCGTCGACGACGCCGACGTGATCGAACAAAAACTTATTGCTGTGCAGCTGGCCGAGGACACCGCGGCGGAAGAGTTGGCGGATCTCGGGTGCGGTGCGTTGATGATTGTCGGTGTAGACTTCCACCATGACCGGAACTTTGTGCGGAGCGTAGCCTTCAAACCAGACCTGCTCCATGGCGGACTTGTCGCTGCCCGTGCCCGAGCCTTTCGCGATGGCGCGCTCGATGGCGTCACGGGTGACCCCGGCTTTTCGAGCTTTCTCCAGGACCGCGAAAAGTCGCGCGTTCCCCTCGGGGTCTGGACCGCCGAGCTTTGCTGCGACAGTGATTTCTTTGACAAGTTTGCCTACGACCTGACCTTTTTTGAGGTTAACGATCGCGCGTTTTGCGTGGAGCCATTGACGTCCCATCTCACCAATTAGACGGGCGGTCTCGTCGGGTGCAATGCGGGAAAAAATTTACTCGGACCGCGCCTTGGAAGAGGTTTTCGCGTGCATTCCGAACGACGGTCCCCGTGGAAATCGTGCGAATTTTCACGTTCTCCCTCGGGAGATTTTCCAACTTCTTTGCGGTTGGCCGTTGGCGATAGTGCCATCGCTCCTGCGGAAAATGGTCCGCCTCCCCGCGAGGTGACGGCGGGTTCCTGCGCCGTCGCGCCCATCGCCAACGAGACGAAATTCAGCGCCACGCATACGAAATTCCAGCTGAAGGTCGCCAACCGCTTCGATCAGGACGATCCGGTTTACCTCTGCTCCGACACCTACTGCGAAGGCAGGGCGGGCTCGTCACCGGCGCCCTGGTGCAGCGGCGCGGCGATTACAATTTCACCGATTCGCGAAAGTCCATCCCTGACGGCGACGTTCGCTCTCTGAGGGCGGAGAGGGGCAGCGGACCCTCTGCGACGATAACAGGTTGCGGCCGGCTTTGGGTCTGGGCGAAACTCCGCGCATGGTCCTGCCCACCATTGTCCACCTCGACGCCGACGCGTTCTTCGTCTCGTGCGAGCTGGCGTCGAAGCCCGAGCTGCGCGGCACAAAATGCGCCGTCGGCGGACGGGAGCGCGGCATTATTTCCTCCGCGAGCTACGAAGCGCGCGCGTGCGGCGTCTACACTCCGATGCCGACGCAGCGCGCGCTGAAAATCTGCCCGGATCTCATCATGCTGCCGCACACGTCCGGACTCTACAGCAAGATGTCGCACCGGATGTTCGACCTCTGCGAAACACTCACCCCGTTCGTGCAGCGCAACTCGATCGACGAGGGCTATCTGGATTTGGGCCCGTGTGGATTTGCCTCCGCCGGGGAAATCGAGCGGCGCGTGCGTGCGCTCCAACAGCGCATCCTGAACGAGCTGCTGCTGCCCGTGTCGTTCGGCATCGCGACGAACAAGCTCGTTTCGCAGATCGCTTCGAAACTCCGCAAACCACGCGGTTTCGTCGTCGTGCCGCCGGGGACGGAGGAGGCGTTTCTCGCGCCGCTCTCCATCGGAAAACTGCCCGGCATCGGCGCGAAGACCGAGGAGGTATTGAATGCGCGCGGCGTGAAACTGATCGGCGACATCCCGCTGAAGACCGAGAGCGAACTCGGGTCGCTCTTCGGCAGCAGCTGGCGCGAGATGCTCGCGACGGCGCGCGGCGAAGACGACCGGGCCGTCCACACCGATCACGAAGATGCGAAGAGTTATTCGCAGCAGGAGACGTTTTTCGAAGACGTGGCGGATTTCGCCGAGATCGAGCGCGTGGCGAAGCGCATGGTGGACGAGCTCCTGCCCAAGGTGCGCGAAGACAAAAAACGCGTGCGCACCATGACGGTGAAGGTGCGCTACCCCGACTTCACCCAAGAGTCGCACGGGCGGAGTTTGGCGACGGGGACCGATCTCGAAGCGCCGTTCTATCCGCTCGTCGCACCGTTGCTGCGCGAAGCGTGGAAGAAGCAACGTCCGCTGCGTCTCGTCAGCGTGCGTTTCTCCTCGGTCGAAGACGGCGGGCAGCAGTTGGAGATGTTCGCGGAGACCGACGAGAAGCGCCGTCGTTTGGCCGGCGTCCTCGACAAACTCAACCAGCGCGGACGCAACGCGGTCGTGCAGCACGGTCATCAACTCGGCGGCAAGAGAACGTGAGTGACGCCGCGAGCGACGCCATGTGGCGCGTGGCGCGGACGGGAAGCGCGGCGCTGGCAGAGAAAAAGGACCAGTAAAATCTGCTTGTCCGCGCCGCTGTTTCCCCGGAACTCGGCGATGTTCGGGCCCTTTTCACCTCAACCCCATCTCCTCTTGTCTCC
>JBBRCR010000532.1:0-5765 GCA_038204695.1 Opitutales bacterium
AGCCGTACCGGCCGGTGGATACGCATACCTCCGGACAGCCGCTATCGACGGCTGAAGCGCTCACGCTTATGCGCGTGCCGGAAGGCTTCAAGGTAACGCTCGCCGCCGCCGAGCCCGACGTGCGTCAGCCGATCGCGATCACGTACGACGAACGGGGCCGGCTCTGGGTCGCGGAAAGCTTTTCCTACAATGGCTCGGACTTCACGGACGAGCGTCGCGACCGGATCCTGATTCTCGAGGACAAGGATGGAGACGGTGCCTTCGAAACGCGGCGCGTTTTTCATGATCGACTCAACCGGCTCACCGGACTCGCGGTGGGGTTTGGCGGGGTGTGGGTGACGACGCCGCCGACCGTTTCGTTTATTCCGGATCGCAATCGAGATGACGTGCCGGACGGCGAACCCGTGGTGCAACTCGACGGGTGGACGCTGAAGGCGGAACACAACAGCGTGAACGGTCTCACGTGGGGCCCGGATGGCTGGCTCTACGGACGCCATGGGATCAAGGAACCGTCGAGGCCGGGACGGCCTGGCGTTCCCGTTGCGGAGCGGGCGCCCGTGAGCTGCTCGATCTGGCGGTTCCATCCCGTGCGCCACGAGTTCGAGGTGGTGGCCGAGGGAACGATCAATCCGTGGGGGCTCGATTTCGACGAGCACGGTCAGATGTTCATGAGCACGAGCGTGGTCGATCACCTCTGGCATGTCGTGCCGGGTTCGAAGTTCAAACGCTGGGTGGGTCGTGAGATTCCGCTTTATCCGCACATCTATGATTTGATGGGCCCCGCGAACGATCACTCGCACCGGCCCGTGGAACGGAACGCCGGAGGTGATGCCACGTATTCGGAAAGCGATTTCGCCGGCGGCGCTGCCCATTCGGAGGCGATGATTTACCTCGGTGATCGCTGGCCGGAGTCGTATCGCGGCTCGGTCTTAATGAGCAATATCCACGGCCGCCGGATCAATCGCGATCGACTGCAGCGCGCCGGGGATGGGAGGTATTTTGCCAGCCACGAACCGGATTTTCTCCGGGCCAACGATCCGTGGTTCCGCGCGGTCTCATTCGTATATGGGCCGGATGGAGACGTCGTCATGACCGACTGGTCCGACTTCGGTGAATGCCATGATCGCGACGGCGTGCATCGCAACAGCGGACGCATCTACAAGGTCTCCTGGGGAGCGCCGCGTCATGTGCCGGTGGATTTATCAAAGGCGTCCGTCGAGGAACTCGTCGCCTTGCAGGAACACCGCAACGACTGGTTTGCGCGTCAATCGCGGCGGCTGTTGCAGGAGCGGGCGCTGGCGGGAGTTCCCATGGGCACGGTGCACACGGCGCTGCGCAAGATGTTTGTCGCCTCGCAGTCGGTCATCCGGCTGCGCGCACTCTGGGCGCTGTACGTCACGAGTGGCGCGGAGCAGGCGTGGCTCGCCGGGCAGCTTGAGCATCCGGATGAACATGTCCGCTACTGGGCGATCCGGTTGCTGGTCGATGGGACGGTGCCGTCCGCCGAATACGCGACGCATTTCGTTCGGCGGGCGGCGGATGAAAAGTCGTGGCTGGTGCGGATGGCGCTGGCCTCCGCGCTGCCCAAGGTGGACGCCGCTTCACGCTGGGCCATGGGCGCCGCACTCGCGCGCGCGATGAATTCGAACGACGATCCGAATTTGATCCGGCTGCTTTGGATGGGCTGGCAGGAGGCCGTGGCGGCAAACACCACCGGCGCACTCGAGCTCGCCGCGGCGATTCGAGTGCCGCTCCTGAGCGAGTGGACGGCGCGACGGATTGCCGAGGAGGCGGGGCGCACGCCGGCACTGGCGGGCAGACTTTTGGCGGCGATCGCCCGCGGAGCCAGCGGGGACGTTCGATCGCAGCTGCTCGCCGGCGTGGCCGCGGGTCTTCCGGTTCGTGACTATCCGATTGCGGCGGACGCGTTCGCGCCCTTGAGACAATTCTACGATCAGGAGCGAATCTCCGATCGCATGCACGCGCTCGCGGTGGGTGCGACGTTGCGCGACTCGGAGGCGATCACGCGGCTGCGGTCGGTATTGAATGACAAACGATCCGGCGCCGTGGTGCGAAGTGATGCCCTTCGGTCCCTCGGTCCGGTTCAGCCGGACTGGCTGGTCGCGGATCTGCTGCAACTGGTGGCGACGCAGCAGATGATGGAACCGGCGATTCGCGCACTTTCCGTGGTCGAGGATGCACGGGTGGCGCCGTTGCTGCTGGACGTGTATCCGAAACTTGGGCGCGCTCCGAGGAGCGCGGTGATCGACACGCTGATTGCCCGCGAGACCTCGCTGCGGCAGTTGCTCGACGCGCTGGCCAACCGGCGGATTGGGCCGAAGGACATCACGCATGCGCAGGCGCGCCAGGTTGCAAAGACAGCGCCGCCTGAGTTGCGGCAGCGTTTCGAGCGGCTCTGGGGGCGGGTCAATTCCTCGTCGACGGCGCTGGCCGCGCAGATGAGGAAACTGCGTGCCACAATGAAGCCCGACTTCCTGCACCTGGGCGACCGCAAGCACGGCAGTGAATTGTTCGAGCAACGTTGCGCCGCCTGCCACACCCTTTTCGGTCGTGGCGGCAAGCTGGGGCCGGATCTCACAGGATCGGGACGGAAGGATCTCGAGTACCTCGTCATTAACATCGTCGATCCCAACTCCGAGATACCCGCGGACTGGCGGCTCACGGTGGCGACATTGACGGACGGTCGGGTCGTTTCCGGATCGATCGCCGCCGAAAACGAAACTTCCGTTACCCTGCAGTCGCCGGAAGGTGTGACGACGATTGAGCGGTCGACGCTGCGTTCGCTGGAGCGGCTGGATACGTCGCTGATGCCGACCGGTCTGCTCGATGACCTGCCGCCGGATCACGTGCGGGATCTCTTCGCGTTCCTGATGTCGGATGCGCCGGTGTCGACGTCAGCGGTGACGAAATGAAAGCGGCGCTCTCGTTCTTGATCGTGTTGTTGACGGTTCGCGGCGTGGCGGCCGAAGGAGGTGATTCCGCGGCCGGCACGGTGTTTTTCGAAACCCAGGTGAAACCCTTGCTCGAGCAGCGTTGCTGGGGCTGCCACAGTGAGCTGAAGGGAAAGGCCAAGGGCGGGCTCACGCTCGATTCACTCGGGGAAATCATGATCGGCGGCGATTCAGGCGAGGCCGCGCTGGTGCCGCATGATCCAAAGAACAGTCTGATGATTGCGGCGGTGCGGCGCGGCAACAAGGACCTCGCGATGCCGCCTGAAGCGGAGGATGCGCTGACGCCGCGGGAAATCGCGATTCTCGAGAAATGGATTGCAAGCGGCGCACCGTGGCCCGGCGTGCAGGCCATTGCTCCGGCAGCCAGCGGAAAATTCTGGGATGAGAATGCGCACCAGTGGTGGTCCTTCCAGCCGGTGCGCAAGGCCGAGGTGCCGCCGGCCGGCGACGGCTGGTCTCGCAGCGAAATCGATCGTTTCGTGGCTGCAGGACATCGAGAGAAGGATCTGCAACCCGCACCCGACGCAGAGGCGCGAACGCTCGTTCGGCGCTTGCACCTCGACCTGATTGGACTTCCGCCGACGCCGGAGGAAGTGGCGGAGTTTGTCCGCGCGCATGCCGCCGATCGCGATCGCGCGATAGAAACACGCGTCGATCAGCTGCTCGCCTCACGGCATTACGGTGAACGCTGGGGCCGGCACTGGCTCGACACGGCGCGATATGCCGACACGCAGGGCGACACCGGCGACATGCCGATGCACGACATCTGGAAGTATCGGAACTGGGTGATCGATGCCCACAACCGGGACCTGCCGGTCGACGAATTCATCCGGATGCAGATTGCCGGCGACATCTACGCGAAGGAAAACGCCGCGGGCGATCCGGCGGTGTATCGCGATCACGTGGTCGCGACCGGGTTCATCGCGGCGGCGCGGCGTTACGGCAACAGCCGCGCTGACATTCATCTCACGATCGAGGATACCCTCGACGCGATCGGTCGCGGAATGCTGGGGCTGACGATGCGCTGCGCGCGCTGTCACGATCACAAATTCGATCCGGTCAGCGCCAAAGATTACTACGCGCTCTACGGAATTTTCCAGAGCACGCGCTATCCGTGGAACGGCACGTCCGATTTTCGAATCCCGCTGAACCTGGTTTCACTGGGAACCGCGCCCGGTGCGCAGCGGGAACTGGATGAACACTGGGCCCGGATCGATGCGCTGAACCAGCAGATTCGGCGCAATGGGCGGCCGGTCAGCAAGGCGAAGGACCTCCGCGCGCGTCATGAGGAAATGGATCGCACGATCGCCGAAAAGCGCAGGGCGGGCGAGGACGTCGCCGATTTGGCCGCGGAGCAGGAAAAGATCGCCGATGCCATGCCCGCTGACCGCGAGTTTATCGAGCACGGCATGGACTGGCTGAAGAAGGAGCAGGAGCGGCTGGGGAGGCAGCAGCCCGGCGGCGACATTGCGTTTGCGGTGCTGGACGCGCCGAAACCCGGCAACGCGCGCCTGCATCGCAAAGGGGATCCGAAGAGCCTGGGGCCCGAAGTGCCGCGTGGGTTCATCGAGATCATCAAGGGTCCGCCGCCGCGGCCGATTACAAACGGGTCCGGCCGGCGGGAGCTCGCCGAGTGGCTGACGGACCCGGCGCACCCGCTCACGGCGCGCGTGTTCGTGAACCGCGTATGGCAGCAACATTTCGGCGTGGGGATTGTTCCGACCTCCGACAACTTCGGCCGGATGGGTGAGCCGCCCACGCACCCGGCGTTGCTGGACTGGCTCGCGGCCACGTTCGTGGAGGACGGATGGAGTCTCAAACGGCTGCATCGCCGGATTGTGCTCAGCCGCACGTATCAACTTTCCTCTGACGGACCCGGCGCCGATCCGGAACGCGATCCGGACAACAAGTACCTGTGGCGCTTCAATCGCCGGCTGCTGGATGCCGAGACCATACGCGACGCGCTCTTGTTCGTGAGCGGGCAGCTCGATCCGACGGCGGGTGCGGCCCATCCTTTTCCGCCGGTTTCGGACAAGGGCTTTGCGGGCTTCAATCTCAACCGTCCTTTTTCCAGCTTCTACGCGACCACGAAGCGGAGCGTCTACGTGATGACTCCACGACTGCGCCCTCATCCCGAGCTCGATTTGTTCAACGGTCCCGATCGCAACGCGTCGACCGCGCGGCGCTCGAATGCGAGCATCACGACGCAAGCGCTGTTCCTGATGAATTCGCCGTTCATCAAGGACTGCGCCACGCATTTCGCGCGACGATTCGAGTCAGCGGGCCGCGACGAGGATAAGATCGAACGCGCGTTCCAACTCGCACTCGGCCGCTCTGCCGCACCGGAAGAGCGGGAACATTTGTTGCGCTTTGTCGCCGGATATCCGACGGTCGAAGCTGAAGGCGCCATGGTTCAATCGAGCGCCGCGTGGGCCGCACTGGCGAAGGTTGTCCTCAACTCCAACGAATTTTTCTTCCTGCCATGAGCGCATGCTGTCCCGGACATTCGCCCGCCTCCCTGTCGCGACGCGGGTTTATTGCGCACGCGGCTGCAGGGATTCTCGCCGCCTCGCCGGCCGCGCGAGCGCTGGCGGCGGCGGAACGGGCGGTGGGCTTCGAGAATCCACTCGCGCCGAAGGCGCCCCATTTTCCGGGACGGGCGCGGCGGGTGATCATGCTCTATATGAGCGGAGCGTACTCGCACGTCGATACGTTCGACCCCAAGCCGAAACTGACGCGCGACCACGAAAAGACGGTTGGCGGGGTCGGCGACGTCGGAGTCGATCCGAAGGA
>JBBRCR010000533.1:0-5750 GCA_038204695.1 Opitutales bacterium
TTCGCACCGGAGCGGCGGCTTTCCTGCCGCCGAAGTACGTTCGGTCGACCGGTCTCGGGCGACTGGAAAGTCGCCCTTCCGGTCAACCGCGCCCTTGGCGCGACGCCATACGCGATGGCGAAATTTGTGGGCAAAGGGCAGCGCTAGGCTAGCCAGTGGGCGGCGCGTTCCTCGATGACGGCGAGACCGGGGTCGGAGGATTCTTCGGAGGGGAATTCGCGGCTCATGCGCGGCTCGTTTTTGTCAGGCCGCGGGCGGGGAGATAGTGGCGGCAGCGGAGAACGCCGAGGCGCACCTGGGCGTCGACGGTGTTTTCGGAGATGCCGAGCTGCGCCGCGATCTCGTAGTAGGAGAGGCCGTGAAGTTTGCGGAGCGTGAGCACCAGCCGGCAGCGCTCAGGGAGCGCCTGGATGGCATCGGCGAGAAGTTCGAGTTCCTGATCATCGGTCGCGGCCTCGGCGGCGTCGGGCCTCTCCTCTACCACGGACAAGCGGCTCAAATCCGCTATGCCCTCGATGCGAACGACACGGCGGCGGCGGAAAAAATCGACCGCGGCGTTGCGCGCGGTGACGAAGAGGTAGGGCCGCGCGTCGGTGACTTTGCCGGCGTGGCGCGCGCGGAAAAGCCGGGCGTGGGAGTCCTGCACGAGGTCGTCGATATCGCGGAGCGTGGGGAAATGCCCGCGGAGATGGGCGCGCAAGGCGGGCTCGTGCGGATGCACTTCTTCGGCGAACCACTGGTGGTGTTTGGGCTGCGGAGGCATCTCGGGGCGCAAGGTGCGAAATGGGAAGGGTTGAAAAAGGGCGCGCGGACTGGAAGCGCAAGCGAGGCCAAATGGCAAGCGGGACGGCCCCGGCGGACGACCCCGGCGTGATCCGCGCTGGCCGTGCCGGAAAGCGGGGAGCGGGAGAAGTTGGAACAGTTCTCCCGGCGGCAGCGATAGCCGGCGGCCTGCATCGCGGCGATCCAGCGCGGAGCACTGGTGAGAACTACATCGGGCTTATGCGCAGCGAACCATGCCACCACGTTTCGATCCTCTGCTGCAACTTCGGGCCCCTCGTTTTCGGCGAAGCAGACCGGCAGGGCCGCAACATTCGGATTTCGCAGGTGAAAACCATGGTAAGCGGTGGCCGGACAACATCGCCGTCTTGCGCGAGCTTAACCGCCAGGGCGTCGCGTGCGTGAGCATCGAATACCGACTCGCCGACGGCGGCGCGGCGACGGCCCTCGACAGCGCGGCGGATTGCAAGGACGCGATCCGGTTCATGGTGAAGCACGCGGAAAATTACGGCATCGACCCGGCGCGCATCGGAACGTTTGTCGGTTCGGCGGGGGGAAACCTCACGCTTGTCACCGCGCTCGGCGACGACGCCGACTATCCGTGCGACCCGTTACTCGAGGCGCACCGCGCCACGATTCGCTGCGTCGCGGCGTATTATCCCGCGACGACCTTCCTGCATCCCGACGTGATGAAGGGCAGCAATTTCGAACGTCCCCAGCGCATGATTCCGATCATCGGCGGGCTCGTCGAAGAGAAGCGCGCCATCGCCGTGAAGCTGAGCCCGGTGGAGCTGGTGAAGGTCGGCAGTCCGCCGATCTTTCTGGCGCACGGCGACGAGGACGCCGTGTTGTCGCACCGTCACTCGCTGTTGCTGCGCGACGTCGCCGAGAAAAAAGGCGTGCCGGTGGAATGCATCATCTCGAAAGGCGCCGGTCACGGGTTCAGGGGCGACGCCATCAGCCCCACCGTCGCCGAAATCAACCAGCGCACGGTAGCGTTTTTCCTCAAGCACCTCACTGCGCCATGAAAACGCTCTTCGCATTCGCGTTCGCAATCGTTGTCGCGGGCGCTCTATCGGCCGCCGAATCCGCCCGCCGCCCGAATGTCATTCTCTTCCTGATCGACGACATGGATCGCGACAGCATTGGAGCCTTCGGCGGAAAGACCTACACGCCCACGCTCGATCGGATGGCGCGCGAAGGCATGAAGTTCACGCACGCCTATGTGAGCAGCGCCGTCTGCACCCCGTCGCGTTACAGCTTCGCCACCGGGCGCTACGCGGGAAACTCCCACGGCAAACTCTACGACGACGCATGCGGCGGCCCCGGCAAACAGGGCGAGCCGAACTTCAACATGGCGCTCGAACGCGACGGGATGAACGTTGGCCGCGTGCTGCGCGACGCCGGCTACGCAACCGGCTGAGTCGGTAAATTTCACTTGGATTCGCGACTCGATCTTCCCGAGTTCTACGCGGGCGAAAACGGATTTCGGGAAAATCAGAAGCGTGCGGGCCTTGAAGCCGGGCCCGAGGCGACCGCTCTCTTCGCGCACAACGAACGCGTCCTCCGCCGCTACATCGAGAACCTCGGCTTCTCGTGGGCGAAGCACGTCTATCAAGGCAATCTCGCCGCTCCCTACAACTCCCACAACCCCGTGTGGACCACCGCCGCCGATTTCACCTGCACGATCGATCCCGCCGAATACGGCATTCCCACCGATGGATCCTGGGCGCTTTACCGAATTGCGCCCGAGGGGGAGGCTCCGGCCTGGCGTCCGGCGTTCGCGCCGGTGCAGCGTATCGCCGGCACGGATGCGCTCCGGCTGGAAAGAAACGAATCCATCGCAGCCGCCGGGGTTTTAATCCTCGTCGCCCGGCCGCTCCTGCCCTGACACCCCGACTCACTCCCGCGTCACGCCATCCCACCGGTCGCGCCGATCTTTGCACAGCAACTCCAACCACCACCACCATGGGCACCATCAAACTGGGCATTAACCTGGAATTCGTCCGCCACGCGGACAAACCGTTCGAGTGGGGCGTGCAGAAAGCCGCCGAGCTGGGGCAGTAATGTTGAGCTCAACATCAATGGCCCAGCCAAAGCGCGATCACGGCGCGATCGACGCCGGCTTGGAGCAACTCCATCGCCCTTGTATGCCGAAGCCAATGTGGGGTGTGACCTTCTTCTTCTGTAGCGACGGGCAGACGCGCGCCGCCTCAGCGAGGTGTTTGGAAAGAATATAGCGCACGCCATCGCCGCTGAGTTCCCCACCACGTGCGTTGGGGAAAACTCTGGTGCTTTCCTCTGCCGGCAGTTCGCGCGTCCATCCTTTCAGGAGCGCCACGGCTTGCTTGGTCAAGGGTGTGCACCGCTCCTTTCTTCCTTTTCCCATACAACGCACGTGGGCGCCAGTGGCGAGAGCCACATCCTTGCGTGCCAACTTGCTCAGTTCGGATAGGCGCAGGCCCGTCTGGATTGCGATCAATAACAACAGGCGGTCGCGCCGGCCGGACCACGTCGCGGTATCCGGCGTTTCCACCAGCGCTTTAATCTCCGGCTGGCTCAGGAACTGAACTTGCTTGCGATCATACCGTTTGCTCCGAATGGCCAGGACGCGCTGGATCTGAGCGGCGTGGTCGGGCGCCTCATAAGCGGCATACTGGAAGAACGAGCGGATGGCTGTGAGACGGAGATTGCGCGTTCGAGCGCTGCTCCGGCGGCTCTTTTCCAAATCCTGAAGGGATTCTGCAATCAGAGGAGCATCGACTTCCTCGAATGCCAACTTGCACGGTTCTTTGGGCAGGCGTCGCTGGATAAACTGCAACAGCATGCGAAACGTGTCCCGGTATGAGGCGATGGTATGCGAACTCACCTGTTTTTGTTGCCGGAGTCGCTGAGTGAAGAATCCCTGCAAGAGGGCTGAAAAATCCGAGTCGTTTTTCATGAGAGTTCGTTCCAACGTCGTTCCAGACGCTTGGACGGCATAGCGGATGAGGTGCTGCTTGGCCGACGCGTGGAGCGGCACGAGCCGCGACTGCCCCATTTTGGCCTTCTGCACGTGCAAAACGCCGGCCTGCAGATCCACGTCGTTCAGCCGCAGGGTCAGCGCTTCCCGAATCCGAAGGCCAGAGACACTGAGCAGGCCGAACAGCACGTAATACGTCCAACGCCGCAGGGCATCATCCGGTGACAATTGCAGCGCCGCCGAAAGGAGGGCGCGAATCTCGCCGTCCGTATATAAATAAGGCCGTGCGCGCTTGGGACGGAATGGCAGCAAACTAACCGGCGGGATCTGCGTTCTGGAATCGATGGCGGAAACGTAACGGGAGAAACCGCGCGCGATACTCAAGCGGCGCGCCGCCCCCGAGCGCCGGGTTGACGCCGTGCCATGCGCCCACTTGAGCGCAAGCGGCACGGTAATGTAATCGGCTGCTTCGCGTCGTAGCAGGCGTGCAAAATCGTTTAGCTCCTTCCCCGGCCACTCCAGCTTGAATCCAAGCGCCCGCCGGAGGCAGAGATAATCCAGGACCGTTTTTGTCCAATTGATCATCGAGCACCACCTCCCGGCCAGGGAACCGCCAGTGTGCGCAGTGCGGTCAAGTCGACTTTGGCGTAGATGGTTGTCGTTTGAACGTTCCGATGGCGCAACAACTCGCCGATCTCGGCCAGCGATGCTCCACGGCGGAGCATCTCGGTCGCCAAGGTGTGTCGGAACTGATGGCTGCCCTTGCGGGCAGAATTGATCTTGGCCCGTCTCAACGCGTGCGCGACCACCGTTCCGATCGACCCGGGGCGTTTGAAGGGAATGACCGGGGCCACTCCTCGCAGGAATATTTTGCGACTCTGCGAAGCTGGGCGCCCCCTCCTCAGATAAGTGGCGATTGCCTTGCCGACGTCAGCAGGGAGCGGAAGTTGATGGACGCCTCCTTTTCCGTGGACGGTGACGAGACCGTTTTTCCAATCAATATCATCCAGGGTGAGCTCAGCGATCTCGCATGCGCGCAAGCCGAGCCGCGCCAGCAGCAAGAGGATCGCATAATCGCGGCGACCCGTGGGGCGGCGGCGGTTGCAATGTTGAAGCACGCACCGCACGTCTTGCGGCGGCAATCCTCGCGGAATGGATGTCCTGGTCCAGTCTGCGACCGGCGGGATGCCGATCGCGAGGTCGAGTTTGATGTAACCACGGTAACGAGCATGCCCCAGAAACGATCGCAGCGCCGACACCATCAGCTTGGCCGTCTTGCATGCCATCGTTGGTGCTCGTCGTCGGACGTAGCCCACGGTCTCGGCGGCAGTAACAGTCGAGAGAGTGGCCGACCCGTCACCGAATCGATCCGTCAACCAATCCTCCACGAACGTCGCGTAACGATCCGTCGTCGTCGCCGCCAAACGACGCTCCTGCCGGAGATACAGCGTGAACTCGTCGATCAGTTTTGCGACCGGCCTCTTGGCGACTTGAGCGGCAGGAACGATCACGCCGTCCCGAATGAGGATATCACGCAGCGGCTTGAAAAACGCGCTGTCGCCGAAGTGTCGTGCCTTCGACCTATGCCTCTGTCGTAAGAATCGCGTGGTGTGTTCCGACTCGATCTTGGCGAACGGCACCCTGCGTCGTTCAAGCCACTGCCCGAACCCGGACGCGAGCTGAAGCTGGCGACGACTGTATAGACGCCGATAGCCTGAATCGGCAAAATGTTGTGCCAATTGGTCGAGATACGGTCCCAGCGGGCCTGTGCGCTTGCGCGCAATCGTGTGAGCGTCGTTGAAAAATCGTTCCATGGGTGCCGCAAATCGCGGGGCGCACCCATCGTCACCACCGGAACGATACTTTAACTTTGTCGAGTAACAATCCTCCTCTTCAGAGGAGAACATACCCGTGACTCAACATAGTTCTGGGGTCGAGATAGTGGCGCAGCGTGTGCACATGCACCTCGTCCTTCAGACCGGCCGCCGCCCGCGCCACCCGCCCGCAC
>JBBRCR010000534.1:0-5744 GCA_038204695.1 Opitutales bacterium
GGCCGGGTGCTCGCCGTTCTCGACTACATCCACAACGAGGCACACGAGAAAATCACCGCCTCTTCCCCGGCCAGTCGCTACTACGGATCGGCCTCCAGCACGCCCGCCCTCGTCTTTCCACGATTGTGCAAACTCGCCCGCATCCACCTCGACAAAATCAAGAACCCGAAGGCTGCCAGCGATCTTGACCACGATCTCACCCGCGTCGTGGCCAAATTCGCAAAGGATGCCACTTGGCCACGGACTCTAGCCTTTGAAGACCAGGGACGCTTCGCCATTGGCTTTTACTACGAACGATCCCGACAGCACCAAGAACCGCCGTCCATTCCAGACGCCGCTCAACAACCCGTAACCTAAACATTTTCTCTCAACATCACCATGAGCCTTCTTCACAACCTCATCACGCTCCCGACCGGAAAGCAGCCCACCGCCATCGTCGCCGAGCGCCACGACATCGCGCTCCTCTTCGATGCGACGAATTGCAATCCCAACGGCGACCCCGACACCGGCAACATGCCCCGCCTTCAGCCCGACACTCTCAAAGGCCTCGTGACCGACGTCTGTCTCAAGCGAAAAATCCGCAATTTCTTCGCCCAATATCGAACGGACGGCACTGCAATCGGTGAGACTGCTTCACCTGAGGCCACTCAGCACCTTTTCATCAAGGAAGGAGCCGTCATCCAACGACACTTGGAGTCACCAGCACTCGATGAAGACGCAAAAAAGGCGTTTCTGAAATACTCGGTTGCAGGCAAATTATTAACCGAAGAGGACTGGAAAAAGGCAGGCACAAAATCGAAGACCCCGAAGAAAGATAAGACTGATGCCGGGCAGCCCGAGGAAAATGCCGCCAAGAAAACCAAGGGTGGCGACCTCGGTGAATTTCGTGATCGCGCTTATCGCGATGCTCTCTGCAGTGCTTTCTTCGACGTTCGTTATTTTGGACAAGTTGTGTCCACCGAAGGACCCCTGAAGGGCAGTTTCTACGGACAGATTCGTGGCCCCTTGCAAATCACATTTGCCGAAAGCCTCGACAAGATCCTCCAGCTCGATTTCTCCATCACCCGCTGCGCAGTCGCCAACGAAGCCGAGGCCGAAAAGAAAGGAGACGACAACCGCACCATGGGCCGAAAGCACGCCGTGCCCTACGGCCTCTATCGCTGCCACATTCATTTCTCACCCGCCTTCGCCGCCAAGACCGGGTTCACATATGGCGATCTCGACAACTTCCTCTTCGCTCTCACCCGCATGATGGGCGATTATGGTGTTGACGGTTCCTCCGCCCGTCCCGGCGGTATGCGCGTCGTGGGCTTGGTCGACTTCCAGCATTCGACCGCCTTGGGCAACGCACCCGCTCACAAACTTTTCTCACTCGTAGAGGTCGCGCGTGCGACAAAAGAGAAAGGTGAGCCCAGCGACTTCCCGCGAGGCCTTAACGACTACGCCGGCACCGCCCCCGACGGCGACATTTACACCGTCACAAACCCATACGGCCTCGTCACCGGCTGCACGTCCACAAGGCCCGAGAATAAAGACGGCAATCAGCCCCAAGCAGTCATCACCGCCCGTCGCTTGATCTGGGACATTCCACCACCTCACCCGTTCACTCCCCTCGCCACCAGTGCACGCTCCGTATGAGTGTACTGGTTCCAGATCATCGCCCGCCGGCACCGGCTTCCGGCGACGACCAGATCTCCTGTGCAAGTTGCATCGGCCGATCACCGCGCTCAATGATTTCCACCGGCCGCCACCTAGGACTGCGCTTGCCCCACAGATTTGCCATCGCGTATGGCGTCGCGCCAAGGGCGCGGTTGATCGGAAGGGCGACTTTCCAGTCGCCCGAGACCGGTCGACCGAACGTACCTCGGCGGCAGGAAAGCCGCCGCTCCGGTGCGAATGCCGACGTGCTTGGCAAGAATTGTGGGGCAAGCGCAGACCTAGGATCCAGCGCATGAAAATAGGATCTATCGCATGAAAACCATCACCCTTGCCGCCACCTTCGACGGCGCACGCATCCGGCTCCAGGAGGATTTCCCCATCCCAAAGAATGCCCGCCTGCTCGTGACGCAGCCTCCCGGACGACCTCAAACGCGAGCGCCCGGAGTGGGCCGCGTTTTCCGCGCAATGTCTTGCCCGGGCTTATGGGCCGGACGAACCCAAGTATACGCTCGACATGGTGAAGGAACCGAACCCGCACTATGAGGGCCGGTAGCCTCGTGGTCTGCGTCTCATCGCCCTCTGCACTTGTTCCACTCACCCGCGCCATGCATCTCCCATCTTGGAAATCCCACGTCCGTGGCTAAGCTGCCCCACCCGATATGAACAAGAAACTCGCCGCCATCATCGAACACGACGAACACGGCTATTACGCCTTCTGCCCGGAACTGAAGGGCTGTCACACCCAGGGCGATACCTTCGAGGAGGCGCTGGCCAACCTGCGTGAAGCCGTCGAACTTTACCTCGAAACTCTCTCCGAAGAGGAGAAGTCGACCGTGTTCAGCCGTTCGGTCATCACCACCACACTGGATATGGCCCATGCCTAAGCTGCCGCGTTGGACCGCCCGCGAGGCCGAAGCGGAATTGCTGCGAGCCGGCTTTAGCCTCTCCCGCTCCAAAGGCAGCCATCGCATCTACCAGCGAGGCGTTGATCGCGTAGTCCTGCCGTTTCATCCGGACAGGACGTTGCATCCGAAAATCGCCCGCCAGGTTTTTGAAGCCACCCATCCGAACGGGTGAGCTCACCTTTGTGGACTCCCTCCCGCTCTCGGCCCTCAACGACTTCCTCTACTGCCCACGCCGGGCGGCGCTGAAGTTCATCGAAGGTTTGCGTGGCACCAACGAACACACCCTCCTCGGCGACCTCGCCCACGCGCACGTCGACACACCCGGCTACGAGCAGCGCGCCGGGTGGGAACTCCTCCGTGCCCTGCCGCTCTTTTCGGACCGGCTCACCCTCACCGGCAAGGCCGACCTGGTCGAAGTTCGCGTAGCGAACTTCGAATCTCGAATTTCAAATTCCAAATTTGAGATACCTCGGCGCATCGCCGAGGCCAGACCCGTGGAATACAAGAAGGGACCCAAACGCCGCTTCAACAACGACGAGGTGCAGCTCTGCGCCCAGGCCCTCTGCCTCGAAGAGATGTTCGGTCTCTCGATCGCCGATGGTGAGATTTACCACGCCGCATCTTCGCGGCGTACCGAGGTCGCGTTCGATGCGGTGCTGCGCGAACGGACGTTGTCCGCGATTTCAAATCTTCGATCGTTGCTAGCCGAGTCCAGAATTCCACCCGCCGAACTGAAGCCCCAATGCGAGGGCTGCTCGCTGCACGAAATCTGCCTGCCTGAAGCCGCCGGGCTCCGCGGCGTCGCGTTGTTCACCCCGCGAACGTATTCCTAAACCGATTTGCTCACCCCCGAACGAGCTGGGTAAATTCCTCTCTACTAACCCAGGAGTCGAACCGCGAATGGACGCGAATTCAAAGGCAGCCAGATTTTTTTCGCGGTCTTCGCGAGCTTCGCGTGAGCCCGGCTCGGCTGAGCCGGAAGAGACAGGAAAATTTTGGCCAGGAAACATCGGTCCAAAATGGGCACGTTCGCGACGATTTTGAGCGCCCAATCCTTTGGTCACAGAGCGCCCCCGATGAAGAACGCGAGACATGGAAGAACGCGAGACTCGGAAGACTTCGGAATCTTCCGTGTCTTATTCTCTTCCCCGTCTCCCATGTCTTCGTCCATTCCCCCTCTGTGTCCCATCAACAGATCTTTGTTTGCGGCCGCAGCCGCGGTGCGAAATATGCGGACTACGGTTTGCCGGTGAAAAACCTGCCATGGCGCAAACGCTTCAAAACACGCTCTACCTCCTCACTCCGGGACTCTCCGTCCACCGCGACGGGCTCGCCATCCGCATCGAACACGAGCGCCAGCTCAAGCTGTCGCTGCCCGTGCACAATCTCGAATCGGTGTTTGTCTTCGGCGCCGACATCTATCTTTCGCCGGCGGTCCTGCGGCTATGCTGGGAACACGGAGCGTCCGTTTGCTTCTTCACTGATTGGGGCCGGCTCGAGGCGCGCGTCGAGGGCGTCCCGCAGGGTTCCGTCCTCCTGCGGCGGATACAGCATCGCGCGGCCGACAATCCGGCCGCAGTCGTCGCGCTGGCCCGCACCTTCGTCGCCGGCAAACTGCACAACACGCGGTGGCTCCTCTCGCGCAGTGCGCGCGATGCGTCGGTTCCCGTCGACGCGGACGCGTTGCGCACCGTGGCCGAGTCGCTCGCGTATCTGCTGCGGGAGCTTGAAAAAACGCCCGACAACCCCGACGCCATTCGCGGCGTCGAGGGCCGCGCCGCCGCGCTGCACTTCGAGGTGTTTGCCCTCCACCTGCGGCCGGCGCTGCGCGCGGCTTTTCCCTTCGATGGCCGCAGCCGGCGACCGCCGCGCGATGGGCTCAACTGCCTGTTGTCGTTTCTCTACGCGTTGCTGCGACACGATTGTGTCTCCGCGCTGACGGCGGTCGGGCTCGATCCCTTCGTCGGCTTCCTGCATGTCGACCGCGCCGGACGCGAATCGCTGGCGCTCGACCTGATGGAGGAATTCCGGCCATGGGTGGAGCGGCTCGCGCTCACGCTCGTAAACCGGGGTGAACTCAAGCCGGCGGATTTTGCGGCGCGGGACGGCGGTGCCTTTGAAATGACGGACGCCGGCCGGAAGAACGTCGTGGCCGCTTACCAGCAGCGGAAAGCCGAGCAGCTCACGCATCCGCTCTTCCAGGAAAAAGTGCGGCATGGGCAACTGCCGTTTATTCAGGCGCGACTCCTGGCGCGGTCGGTGCGAGGCGATGGAGCGTATGCGCCGCACCTTTTCACCTAAACCAGCGACGTTTCCCGCCCAAACCAGGCCCGACTCTTCATCATGTTTCTCGTCGTCACCTACGATGTCGCCACGAAGGAGGAGCGTGTGGGCGCCCGCCGGTTGCGTCGGGTGGCGAAGGCGTGCACGTCGTATGGCGTGCGGGTGCAAAAATCAGTCTTTGAAATGCAGCTGGGACAGAAGGAGTGGGTGGAGTTGCGGGCGCGGCTGCTGGCGGAGATCGATCCGGCGCAGGATTCGTTGCGGGTGTACTTCATCGATCAATCCAGCAAGGACCGCATCGAGCATTATGGTGTGACGCGACCGGTGAACGTCGTGGACGACGCGCTGGTGTTGTGATTGCGGATACGCCCGTGCGAACCACGGGCCTCGGCGGAGAGCGGACCCTTTCGCAATCGCAGGCAGGTCGCTGGTAACCAGCATCGGAGCGAAGGCTGGCCCCGCGCCGTGCAGGCATCGATTTTGTTCTTTGACAGTCTTTCGCGGAACCATCGCATTAAGTACCTGGTGCCGATGGCCAGGACATCGGCGCGGTCGCCCCGCTCACCCGAGCGGGGCGCGGATTGAAACGTTCTGTATCACATAAGTCCCTACGTAGGATTGGGTCGCCCCGCTCACCCGAGCGGGGCGCGGATTGAAACAGGCTCAGACACCCGCGCCAGCGGCGGGCGGCACGTCGCCCCGCTCACCCGAGCGGGGCGCGGATTGAAACGCCAGCCAGGTGTGACTCCTCACCGCGCCTCCCTGTCGCCCCGCTCACCCGAGCGGGGCGCGGATTGAAACATGTGCTGCTGACTCTTGGCGGTGGTGCCGTCGCGTCGCCCCGCTCACCCGAGCGGGGCGCGGATTGAAACCGATCAACTACGTTCCTCCGCTACC
>JBBRCR010000535.1:0-5728 GCA_038204695.1 Opitutales bacterium
TTTCGATGTCCCGATCGGGACATCGAAACGCATCGTCCGGTGGGGCACCCCGGGCCGGCGAGGGCGCGCCCGCGCCGGCGCTGGCGATCGATCCGTGGCTGCGAGCGCCCGTGAATGCATAGGGTCTTCCCGGTCTTCCGAGTCTTACATGTCTTCCCAGTCTTCCATGTCTTCCCAGTCTTCCCAGTCTTCTGCGTCTTCCACCGTCCACGCGCTGGCGCTCGCAGCTATGCGGCTAGCCGTAAAACGTCACGCCGCGCTCACACCGAATCCGGCAGCAGCATCCGCAGATTGTGCAGACAGACGCGGGTCGCCTCTTCGCCTCCCCGCGAGAAGCCGTATCCAGCCGGCAGATGCAGCGACTCCTCGGCCAGCTGCTGAACCCGCCAGTGTGTTTCCAGCGAAATCATGCCCTGATAATCGCTGCGGATGATTTCCTCGAAATGTGGCCGCCAACCAACGTCGCCGAGCCCGACGGGCGCCGCCACGGCCGACAGCCCTCCCGGCTTCGGCGTCACCCGCCGCGCGTCTTTTGCGTGAATGTGGAAAATGCGCGGGCGCACGCGGGCGAAACCCTCGGTCGCATTCTCCGGCGCTCCCGGCACGTAGAGCACGTTGCACGGATCCCAGACGAGACCGAACTCGGCCTGCGGCAGATGCGGGAACAGCGCCGCCGCTTCCACCGCCGTGCCCACAATGCAGGAATGCTCGTTCTCGATCCCAATCCGCACGCGTGCATCCGCGGCAATCGTCCGCAGCTTCTGGAGATGCTCCGCAACGCGCGGCAGCAGCGGAATATTTTCGCCCGCTGGCCGGCGCAAAAAGGTGAAGACGCGTACGAGGTCGCACCCGAGTTCATTTGCGACAGCGACACTGCGTTTGAACTGCTCGACGTGGGCCTGAATGGCAGCGCCATCGTCGAATTCGCATTTGAAAACCGGAGACGAGCAACCGTACACCTTCCAGCCTTCGTCCTTTGCGGTCTGCTTCACCTGGGCGACATCCGCCGGCGTGAGATCCTTGAAGGCGCGGCCGAACATGCTGCGCAACTCGATGCCCGGAAGCTTGAACTCTTTCACCATTCGGACGACGTCTGGCAAATCCTGCGACACTTCGTCGGTGATGAACGTGAACGATTCGGGGAATTTCATGGGCAAAAAATTGGGAGAAGTTTGAGTCAGTGGAGTGGTGTGCGACGGGAGGCGCGTCCGGAAACGATCGCCCGCATTCAAGATGACTTGCCGTACGCTGCGCAACGGTGATCGGTCGAACTTGGTTAACCGCGAATGGACGCGAATAAACGCGAATGGAGAAACTCGAAGCTGCCTCCGTGACTGCGAGCACGAGCCAGTGGATTCGAGCAGGGCGATCGTTCACCCGCTCGCCTTCATGCGAATCGTCTCGAACGCGAATGCACGCGCGTGCGCTTTGGGTCACAGTTCAGGCACGCCGAGAGCGTGCCCTCACCCCAGCCACCGCGCGCGGTTCACCTCGACAAAGGTGTCATCAACGAGCCACGGGTATTCCCGCGCCACCCGCGTGATCTCACGCGCCTGCCCGGGCGAAAGTTGTTCGTGCGGATCGAGACAGCTCGTCGTCGCAAGCAAATCCTGGCGCCGCAGCACTTCGTGAATACCCGGCAGACAGCCCGCGAAATCATTCGCCGCATCGAAAATCGCCGCGTTCGCGTCCGTCAACGCCGCGTTCCGCGTCAGCCAGGAAGCTGCCAGCGGGTTTGCGCCCCGCGCCGCTTTGATCTCCTGGAGGAGCGTCACCGCGCGTTCGGTCCAGACTCCCCACTGGCCGAGCAGTCCGCCGGCAATGTAGCGGGTGCGTCCCGCAAACTCGAAGGGTGTCAGCAGATCGCCGATGATGTTGTCATCATTGCCGGTGTAGAGCGCGACGTCCTCCCGCCCGGCTTCGAGCACACCACGCACGACATCGATCGTGCGATAGCGATTGAAGGGCGCGATCTTCACCGCGACGAGTTGCGGAATCTCCGCGAACTTCCGCCAGAACCGGAACGAGAAAACACGACCGCCCACCGCCGGCTGCAAATAGAACCCGATCAACGGCAGCTCCCGCGCGACTTCCCGGCAGTGTTTCAACACGACGTCCTCCGCATCGCGCGGCCAGGCACCGAGACTCAACAGTCCCGCGTCGTATCCATTTTCTTGAGCCAGGCGGGCTTCGCGGACCGCCTGCGGCGTCCGGCCACAGAGTCCGGCAATCAGGGCAAATGGCCGCGGGGCTTTTTCGAGCCAGTGCTTGGCCGCCGCCGCCGCCAGCCGCAGGACCGGCTCGTAGAGCCCAATCTTCGAATCGCGAATCGTGAATTGCGTCGAGTGAACCCCCACCGCAAGTCCGCCCGCACCCGCATCTATATAATAGCGGACAAGTCCGCGCTGGCGCAGTTCGTCCCAACGGCGGTTTCGCTGGAGCGCCAGGGGCAGCGCGGGAATGACATGGCCGGCGAGCAGATGAGCGCGAAGGTCGGGAGTCACAGGGCAGCAGAGTTGTTAGAAGCGTCCGTTGCGGCGTTCGAAGCCCGTGGGTTTGCCCCACGTCGACCCGCCGCACCTGACCCATTCCGCCGTCCAGACCAGGACATCGTCAAGCGCCGTCGGTGGAACGCCGAAACGTTCATGGGCGCGGTGGGCATTGTTGAGCCACGCGGTCTCGGCCTCCTGCCCGGTGATCTGCACCGGAAGCTGGAACAACTCGCTGAATCGATGGGCGAGCGTGCGCACCGAGAGAATGTGTGGACCCGTGACGTTGACCGGCGCGGGAGGGGAACCGGCGAGCTCGAGCGCGCGGATGGCCACCTCGACGGCATCGCGCTGCCAGATGACATTGACGTAGCCCATCGTCACATCCACGGGCTCGCCGTGAAAAACTTTCGTCGCGATATCCACCAGCACGCCGTACCGAAACTCGACCGAATAGTTGAGCCGAATCAACGCGACGAGGGTGCCATGCTGGCGGGAGACCGCGGCGAACGCATGCTCGCGCGCGAGGCACGAGGCAGCGTATTCGCCGGGTGGCTCCGGTGCCATCGATTCCGTGGCGCCGCCCGTGTCGGGGGCCACAAAGGGATAAACGCAGCCCGTCGAGAAGGCGACGATCCGCGAGGAGCGGAATCGGTTCGCCACGATGGCCGGCATCTCGACGTTGAATTTGCGCAGCAGATCAGGCGCCGCCGCCGTGCCGAACTTCACTCCCGCCAGAAAGAAGACCGTCGGCGCATCGGGCAGCGCGGCGACCGCCGCAGGGTCGGCCAAATCGCACGCCTGCGTCTGGATGCCCTGCCGTTTGAACTCGTCCTGATCGCGGAGCGTGGAAAAACGCGAGACGGCCAGCACCGCGTCACCCTTGCCGCCGGCCTGTTGCAGGCCGCGCCGGAGCATCATCGTGAGGTGGAGCCCCATTTTCCCGCCGGCGCCGAGCACGAGGATCTTGCCGCGGGTGCCGGCGAGCACGTCGGCGACGGCGGTGGAGGGTTTACTGAGGAACTCGTCGACCTTGTCCGGCGGACAGGGCAGGCGTGAGGCCGTCGTGGAGTTTGACTTGAACATGGCTGATGTAACCAGGTGGTTACGTTAGCGGAAAAACCGGCGCAAGTGCCAAGTTGTGGGGTGGTGCGGCAAGGGCGCATTTCCGAGTTGTCGCCAACGTAGCACGGGCATCTTGCCCGTGGGCGGCGCTCCGCGCCGCCAACATGGGCTGGAAGCCCATGCTACAACACGGACAAGCCGTTCTGCATCGGATCGGCGGCTTCTCCATCGGATCGGCGGCTTCTCCGCTGGATCGGCGGCATTCCTGCCGCCGCATTACCTTCGGCCGACCGGTCCCGGGCGACTGGAAAGTCGCCCCTCCCATAAAGTCACGCGCGGAACAACACGTGAGCTCACGCGCAAGGTGGATCGGCGGCTTCTCCGCCGGATCCGCGGCTTCTCCGCTGGATCGGCGGCTTCTCCGTCGGATCGGCGGCATTCCTGCCGCCGCATTACCTTCGATCGACCGGTGGCGTTCTGCCGGCCGAGAATGCCTTCGCCCTGACGGGAATCTCGATGGACGACACCGCGTCACCGAATCTCGCGGCAAAGCGAGTCGAGTTTCCCGTCGCCGACGGACCGCCCGCCGGCACCGCCAGCATTCAATCGATCACGCTCGTTTCCAGCGGGCGGGCGCTGCCCCGGAGCAGGTGGTTCCATGTGGCGCTCGTGCATTCCGCCGACGCCGGCAGGCTGCGGCTGTTGATCGATGGCGCACCGCAGGCCATCGGCCGGGCCACGCTCAGCGCGTTGCCCCATGGGGATGCATCGTATCTATCAATTGGATTCGACGGCCTGGGCGGCCGCCCGCTCCGCGGTGCGCTCGACGAACTCCGCATCAGCCGCCACGCCGCGTACAAGGAACGGTTCGCGCCGCCCGGAAGTTTTTTCCCGCGAGAACCGTGAGGGCCGTTGAACGCGTCGACACGTCGCAGTTGCCAATTTTGAAATCACCGCCGGACTCGAGTCGCCGGGCCAACCCGGCGACATCATGGGTGACTATTTCCTCGCGGATGACTTGAGCGGTGCACTCGATGCCGCGGCGGCGTTTCATCATGCCGGCCGCCGCGTGCGTATTGTCTGGTCCGCGGAGGCATGGGACCTGGCCGAGCCGGGCGAGGTGGTGGGCTTCACCACCGAAACGCGCAACGCCCCACCCGCGTTCGCCGCCGCCGCCGTGACTCGGGCGATCGCGCATGGCGAGGCCGCCGGCAGCCGGCTCTGGTACAAGAAGATCGATTCGACCCTGCGCGGGCCCGTCGCGGCGGAGCTCGCCGCCTTGCTGGCGGCCCTTCCCCACTCCCAAGTCTTGTTCACCCCGGCAAACCCGGGCGTCGGTCGAACGGTCCGCGATGGCATTCTGCTGCTGGACGGCAAGCCGGTGGCCCAAACCGAATTCGGCCGTGATCCCGCAAGCCCCGTGCGGGAAAGCTCGATCCGCGCCCTGCTCAAAGAAGCCGCGACCGCGCGCGTCACCATCGCCGACGCTGAACGCGAGGTCGACTTGGACGAAGCTGTCCTCCGCCTGCAACGACACGGCGGCCCATGGGTCGGAGTTGGCTCCGGCGCACTGGCCCGCTCCGTCGCCCGGTTTGGTCTGCGGCATTCGCCATTCCGTCCGTTCGCGTCGGAACCGCCCAAGGGTCCCATCCTCATGGTCGGCGGCAGCGCACATCCCCGCAACCGCGAGCAAGCGGGCACATTGGCGCGCGAGTGTTCCGTCCCGATAATCGAGGTCTCCGTCGAAAATCCGAACGAGGCGGCGGACGCGGCCCTACGAGCACTCGAAACCCGCGGTGGCGCCGCGCTGCTGATCGCGGCTGCCCGTACGGAGCCCACTACCGCACTGCACGCAATCAATACGGCGGCCGTGAAGGTCATCTCGGGAGCCGACGTATCGCGCCTGTTTATCACCGGCGGCGAGACCGCTTTTGCGATTTGCGGTGCGCTGGGGATCGAAACACTGAGATTTTTGGCGGAGGTTGAATCCGGACTCGGCATTTCCGAGGGTTCAACCAGTGGCCTCCGCTGCTGGCTGGCGGTAAAACCGGGCGCGTTTGGTGATGAACGGACGTGGGTTCGCGCGTGGCACGCGCTCCAGCGAGCCCATTCGAATTAGCAGCGAACGTGAGCGAGTCGCGACTTCGTGGCTGCGAGCGCCAGCGAGTGGATTA
>JBBRCR010000536.1:0-5691 GCA_038204695.1 Opitutales bacterium
CAAAGCCTGGCTGCTGGCGCAGGAAGGCGACTCCTTTGGGTGATATCTTGTCGGCGACGAGAACTTTCATGGACAAAATTGCCTCAGAGGGAAATCTCGGCTCCCGGCGCTAGCAAGGAAGAAGACATGGAAGACATGGAAGACGGGGAAGACATGGGAGACTGGGGAGACTTGGGAGACGGGTTGTTCCATCTGGGTGGCCGCAAGCGCCGGCCGAGTTTTCCCGACGAGTCGGGTCGCTTTTCTTATTTCAAGCGTCTTGCTCCTCGACTTTGACAAACGCCAGCCCTACCGGCCACCTTTTAGGTGCCGCGAAACGATCCGAATGAGCTGCCGCGATTCTCCGTCTTCCTTGCCGCCCGATGATCTTGTGTCACTTCCGCCGACCCATAGTCGCCCTGCCCAGTGCATTGTCGCTTATCCTGCTCCTTGGGGGCTGTGGCGGAACGCAACAAGCAAAGGCCGATGGCAATAGCGCCAAGGGCAAAGGTGGACGTGGCGGTGGTGGCGCCGCCCCGGTTCTCGTCGGTGAGGCCGTGACCAAGAAAGTGCCGCTCGTCATCGACGCCATCGGTGCCGTCGAACCGCTGCGCAGCACCTCTGTCCGCTCGCAGGTCACCGGCACCCTCATGCGAATTGCGATCAAGGAGGGGCAGGACGTCAGGGAAGGCGACTTGCTCTTCGAGATCGATCCGCGGCCGTTTCAAAATGCACTCCAGTCCGCCCAGGCCGATATGCAGAAGGGTAAAGTGCAACTGGAGAACGCCCGTTCGCAGATGACGCGCTACCAGGCGCTCAACGCCGAGCAGATGATCTCGAAGGAGCAGTTTCAGAAAATGCAGGACGATGTCCGCACCCAGGAGGCGGAAGTCGCCGCCGCCGAGTCGCGCGTCGCCGGCACCCGACTCCAACTCGAGTTTTGCTCCATCCATGCCCCGCTCAGCGGCCGCACGGGACACATCGATGTCCACGAAGGCGACTTGGTGCGGACGAACGAGCCCGCTCCGCTCGTCACCATAAACCAGGTCAGCCCGATCAATGTCACGTTTGGCGTGCCGCAACAGCACCTGTCGGCTTTGCACCGCTTTCAGGCCGAGCGGACGCTGCCCGTCGAGGCAATCCCAGCCGGCGACAACGAGAAGACGGAGAAAGGCGAACTCACGTTCATCGACAACGCCGTCGACTCGAGCACCGGCACCATCAAGCTCAAGGGCACTTTCGCGAACAAGGAGCACCGGCTATGGCCCGGCCAGTTTGTGAATGTGGCGGTAACCCTGGCGGAGCCTCAGGCCCTCACCGTGCCGTCGAGCGCGCTGCAAACGTCGCAAACCGGCCAGCATGTGTTTGTCGTCAGCGCTGATCATGTGGCGGAACTCCGGCCCGTCGTGGTCGAACGGAGCTTCGAAAACGACGCGGTCATCGCGAAGGGACTGAAAGCGGGAGAAATGGTCGTCGTCGACGGCCAGTTGCGCGTGGTGCCCGGCCGTCCGGTCCAGGTTAAGCAAGCCGCCAGTCCCGGGGCGAAAACGGCCGGCGATGCTGCGCAGGTCCGGAAAAAGGAAGGCAAGAAGAAGGAAACATGAACATCCCGGAACCGTTCATTCGGCGACCGGTGATGACCGCGCTCATCACGGCCGCGATCACGATCTTTGGTTGGATGGCCTACGAGCGTCTGCCCGTCAGCGATCTGCCCAACATCGATTTTCCGACCATCAGTGTTTCCGCCAGCCTCCCGGGCGCGAGTCCCGAGACGATGGCCTCGGCGGTCGCCCTGCCGCTCGAGCAGCAATTCTCCAGCATTGCCGGCATCGATTCGATGACATCGAACAGCACGCTCGGCAGCACCCAGGTCACCCTCCAGTTCAATCTCGAACGCGACATCGACGGTGCCGCCCAGGATGTGCAATCCGCCATCGCCGCCGTCCAGCGACGGCTGCCGCGCGACATGCCGAACCCACCGTCGTTCCGCAAGAGCAACCCGGCCGACGATCCCATCCTCCTGCTCGCGCTGAGTTCCGCGACCCAGCCGCTTTCCGAAGTCAACGAGTGGGCGGAGACCGTCCTCGCGCAGCGCATCTCCACGGTCGATGGCGTGGCCCAGGTGCAGGTGCTCGGCTCGCAAAAATATGCGGTCCGCGTCGGTCTCGATCCACGTGCCCTCGCGGCCCGCGGCATCGGCATCGATGAAGTCCGCGCCGCGCTCGACACCAACAACACTAATCTTCCCGCCGGCACGCTCGATGGGGCGGACAAGGCCACGACGCTCATCGCCACCGGCCAGCTGAAAAGCGCGGACGGTTTCCGCAAGGTGATCGTCAGCTATCGCAACGGCGCCGCGGTTAGACTGGCCGATGTCGCCACCGTCAGCGACAGCGTCGAAAACGACAAGGCGGCAAGCTGGTTCATGAACAAGATCGAGCCGAGCGACGAATATCCGCCGGGCCAGAATATCGCGCAGGACCGCTCGATTCTCCTCTTTGTACAGCGGCAACCCGGCACGAACACGATCAAGGTGGTCGATGGCATCAAGGAACTGCTGCCGGCCTTCCGCGCGCAGCTCCCGGCGTCAATCAAGCTCGATATCTACAGTGACCGCTCGCTTTCGATTCGTGACTCGGTGCACGACGTGAAGTTCACCCTCGTCCTCGCCGTCGCGCTGGTGGTCATGGTGATCTTCGTTTTCCTGCGCTCCATCTCGGCGACCCTCATCGCGAGTGTCGCGATCCCCATCGCCGTGATCGGCACGTTCGCGGTGATGTATTTTCTGAATTTCAGCATCAATAACATCTCGCTGCTGGCTTTGACGCTGTCGGTGGGATTCGTGGTCGATGACGCGATCGTCATGCTGGAGAACATCGTCCGGCATATCGAACATGGCGAACGTCCGATGACGGCCGCGTTCCGGGGCTCCCGCGAAATCGGGTTCACCATCCTGTCGATGACGATCTCGCTCGTCGCGGTCTTTATTCCGGTGCTGTTCATGGGCGGCATTCTCGGCCGGCTCCTCCACGAGTTCGCCGTTTCGATCAGCGCCGCGATCCTCGTCTCCGGCCTGGTGTCGCTGACGTTGACTCCGATGCTGTGCAGCCGGTTGCTCAAAGCCCGCAGCGCCGCCGAGCACCACGGCGGACTTTACCGTGCAACCGAGAGTCTCTTCAATCGCGCGCTTGGGCTGTACGAATGGACGCTGAAGGCTGCGCTGCGCTGGCGGCGCACCGTGACGCTGGTTGCACTCACAACGCTCGGCCTCACGATTTGGCTGCTGGTCATCGTGCCGAAGGGCTTCATTCCGACCGAAGACACCGGCCGGCTCCAGATCACAGTGGAGGCGGCGCAGGATGTCTCGTTCGAGGCAATGGTCCGGTATCGCCGGCAAATCGGCGACATCCTGGCGCAGAACCCCTACGTCGAAAACTTCTCCGCCTACATCGGAGGGTCGAGCCGCAGTATGGGTTCCGGCAATACGGGCCGGATCTATGCCACCCTCATACCAAGTGACCAGCGACCCTCGGCCGCCGAGATTGCACCTGGCGTGCGCGCGGCGCTGGCCGGCATCCCCGGCGTGCGCGTGGCCGTGCAAGTGCCGCCGGGAATCCGCATCGGCGGCCGCAGCTCGTCATCAATCTACCAATACACGCTCTACGGCTCGGACCTGAAGGAACTCTATCGCGTGGCGCCCGCCATGCTGGAAAAACTGCGCGAGCTGCCGGGCCTGATCGACGTCAACTCCGACCTCTTCATCTCGAGCCCGCAGCTGATCATCGACATCGATCGCGACAAGGCCTCCTCGCTCGGGCTGAGTGCGCAGCAGGTCGAGGACACGCTTTACAGCGCATTTGGCGCGCGCCAGGTCTCCACGATCTACACGCCGACGAACCAGTACTTCGTCATTCTCGAACTCCAGAAGGAATTCCAGCGCGACCCCCGCGCGCTCTCGCTGCTTTACCTCCGCAATCGCGAGGGGAAACTCATCCCGCTCCAGGCGGTTTCGAAGATCAGCCAGTCCGTCGGCCCTCTGAGCGTGGCGCATCTGGGGCAGATGCCCGCGGTCACGCTGACGTTCAATCTCGCAACCGGCGTGTCGCTGAGCGAGGCGACCGAGGCGATTGAGGGGATCGCCCGCACGGAATTGCCCGCCACGATCAGCGGTATGTTCCAGGGCACCGCGGCGGCCTTCACGAACTCGCTCAAGGGACTCGGCTGGACGCTGCTCATCGCGGTGCTGGTGATTTATCTCGTGCTGGGGATTCTCTACGAGGATTTCGTCCATCCGATTACGATTCTGTCGGGACTCCCAGCGGCGACTTTCGGGGCGCTGCTCACGTTGATCCTCTTCAAGCAGGAGTTGAACATCTACGGTTACGTGGGACTGATCATGCTGATCGGCATCGTGAAGAAGAACGCGATCATCATGATTGATTTCGCGCTCGATGCGCGCCGCACGCGCGGGAAGACGGCGCAGGAGGCGATCGTCGAAGCATGCCTGGTCCGGTTCCGTCCGATCATGATGACGACATTTTCGGCGCTGGCCGGCACGCTGCCGATTGCGCTTGGCTGGGGTGCCGGCGCCGAAGCGCGGCGCACGCTTGGGCTGGCGGTCGTCGGCGGGTTGATTGTTTCGCAACTTTTGACGCTCTACATCACGCCGGTGCTGTATCTCTACCTCGACCGTTTCACGAAGTACGTTTCGTTCCGTCCCGCGGCCGAGTTGGAAACACAGGACACCGCACCGACACCTGCGATGGCGAAGTGAGTAGGGTGATGGCGGCGGCCAAAGCGTTTGCCACGGCAACCGGAACGGCTGGGTTTCCGACGGAACGGTGGGTTTTCCGACGGAACGGCGGCTTTCCAGCCGCCGACGTACGTTCGACCGGCCGGTCTTGGGCGACTGGAAAGTCGCCCGTCCGTTGCCGTCGCCCCTCCGCTGAAACCGTGCGCGAGCACGGGTGAATCCGGCTTACCTGCGCCGTAGTTTGCGCTATCCGCCGGGGACGTTGGCACTCACTGAACAGGGTTACGCCATCTGGATAAAAGCGCTCGCACCGTTGATGAAATAGTCTCTGCCAGCAGCTGAAGCGGTGGGCGCCAGCGATGTGGGGGCGGGTGCCAGCGGGTCGATACACACTGAATTCAAGTTCGATATCCACTCGGCTGGCGCTCGCCGCCATGACTCGCCGCCACGGATCGCCGCGAGGCTCTCTCCCGGAATATCAGGTCTAACCCGACCGCGAGGGTCGGCAGACACCCACTCGGCGGAGCCGGGTCCTTCCGGCAACCTATCGGACTCACCAATGGTCCGCGCCACTGCTTTCTTCTGTGCCTTGTTTGTCGCCAGTGTTGTTCGCGCGATCCTGCCGCCGGCAACGCCAGAGACATTGTTGCACGTGCCGGTCGCGGGAGAGCACTGGCTGCGCGTAATTGCGCCAAACGTCCTCGAACTCGGCTTCATCACCGCTCCGGATGGACGCGACGCGCCCACGAGGCCACCACAGCCAGCCGCGCAGGAATTCGAAGTCCGGATCGGTGACCGCCGGGTGCCGGTGAAAGAAGTGGGCATCAAGCGTCGCGTGGCGTACGCGCCGTTGAAAACCCGGGACCTGCGCGTCGCAAACCAGGTTTACCTCGTGCTGGCCGAGCCGCTCTCGATCCGCCAAGGCCCCCTTGCCATCGAGGTGCGCCACCCGAAAAGCA
>JBBRCR010000537.1:0-5688 GCA_038204695.1 Opitutales bacterium
ATGAAATATTTGATCATCCGATCCCGGGGATCGGTGACGATCTCGTAGCGCGTGGTCGGACCGTAAGCGAAGACGACGCCGGGTGCGAGAGTGTGGGTGGTCTGTTCAAGCCGGACCGTCCCGCAACCCGCCTCGACGTACTCGAGCACGTGGAACGGAAAGCTGGTGCGCAGGATGTGATAGTCGGAATCGCAGCGCTCCCGTCCGCCCATGACCAGCGTCAGCGGGAGCCGGGCGTCAGGCGCCAGGTTGAGGAAGAAGTACCGACCCGCGGACACCTGCTGCGAAAGCAGCCGGGAACGTTCCGGTGCGCCAATTTTATCCATGGAAAATCCTCAACTATCCATTCCCCCCACAGCATTTCGAGCGCATTCTCGTGACTTAACTGCGGTCAAGTTTATCTCCTATGCCATCCGCGAAAAAGGTCCTACTCGTTGCGAACGGTGATCTCCGCCCGTCGGCGAATGAAATGTGCTGGCCCGCCCAGCAGGCGATGGAGCAGGCGTTGACCGCCGCGATCGCGAAACTCGGATACACGGTCGTTCGTGCCCATGCGTACAAGCCTGAACTGAAGCACGGCTTCATCAGTTCACAGAAAGAGGGCATGGCGGTTTTTGCCACGCTCGATCGCCGGCTGCCGCTCATTGTGGCGGAGTCGGTGTGGCAGTACTCGCATCATTTGCTGGGCGGGCTGATCTCGCACGAGGGGCCGATTCTCACGGTCGCGAACTGGAGCGGCACCTGGCCGGGGCTGGTCGGCATGCTGAACCTCAACGGCTCGCTCACCAAGGCCGGCGTGAAGTACTCGACCTTATGGAGCGAGGACTTCACCGATACCTACTTCACCGGGCGGCTGGCGAGCTGGCTCAAGTCGGGCGTCGTGCGGCACCGCACGAACCACGTCCGGCCCTGGCGTCGTGCGAAGGTGCCGGCGAAGGCGGCCGCCGCGGCGCGGCGGATTGCGACCGAGCTGCGCACGCAGAAGGCAATCATGGGCGTCTTCGACGAGGGCTGCATGGGGATGTTCAACGCGATCATTCCCGACGAGCTGCTTTTCCAAACTGGCGTGTACAAGGAACGCTTGTCGCAGTCGGCATTGTACTACGCCTCGACGCAGGTGCCGGAGGCGGAGGCGCGGGCGGTCTACGACTGGCTGACGTCCCGCGGGATGACGTTCCACCTCGGCAAAGACCAGGCCACGGAGCTGACGGAAGCGCAGGTGCTCGGCCAGTGCCGGATGTACGTCGCGGCGCTGCGGATCGCGGATGAGTTCGGCTGCGATGCCATCGGCATCCAGTACCAGCAGGGATTGAAGGACCTGATGCCCGCCAGCGACCTGGTGGAGGGCATCCTGAACAATCGCGAGCGGCCGCCAGTGAAGAACGCCGCCGGGGCGGTCATCCGCGACGGACAGCCGCTGACGCATTTCAACGAGGTGGACGAGTGCGCGGGGCTCGATGGCATCTTCACCCAGCGGGTGCACGCGGCGCTCGGGCAGCCGGTCGAAAACACGCTCCACGATCTGCGCTGGGGCGACCGCGACCAGAGCGGCACGACGGACGAGTATGTCTGGGTCTTCCTGATCTCGGGCGGGGCGCCGCCGGCGCATCATGTGGACGGATACAAGGGGACGGACTCGCGGCGCCAGCCGCCGATGTACTTCCGGCTGGGCGGCGGGACCTGTCGCGGCGTGGCTCGGCCGGGCGAACTGGTCTGGAGCCGGATTTTCGTGGAGGGCGGCCGGCTGAAGATGGACCTCGGCCGCGGCAAGGCGATCCGTTTGCCGGCGGCGGAAACCGAGCGACGCTGGAAGGAGACGACCGTCCAATGGCCGATCATGCATGCGGTGACGTATGGTGTCACCCGCGACCAGATGATGGCCCGGCACAAGGCGAACCACATCCAGGTCGCTTACGCCAACTCGGCGCGCGAGGCGGATCTCGCGTTGTACACGAAGGCGGCGCTCGCGGCGGAACTCGGGCTCGAGGTCAACCTGTGCGGCACAAAAGCCGACGGGGCGAGCTTCTGATTCCCCGGCACCCAGTCAATATTGACGCCATGAACTCCAGCCCCGCCCCCCTCGGCCACACGGCCGACCCGTCCGGCCCTGCCGTTGGCTCGCGCAACCGCAGCCTCTTCGTTCTGCCCGATGGCCGCAACGTGGTGGTCACGTTCACGCTGGTCAGCTCGTTGTTCCTCCTCTGGGGGTTCTGCAACGGGATGATCGACGTGATGGACAAGCATTTTCAGCAGGAGCTGAAACTCTCGCTGGCGCAGTCGGCGTGGGTGCAGTTCGCCCATTACCTCGGGTACTTCCTCATGGCGCTGCCGGCGGGCTGGCTGGCGACAAAACTTGGATACAAGGGCGGCATCATCGTCGGGTTGCTGACCGTCGCGGTGGGTGGGTTCTGGTTCATTCCGGCGACGCAGATCGCGGCGTTCTGGGCGTTTCTTCTTGGCGTGTGCATCATCGCCGCCGGACTGACGTTTCTCGAGACCGTGGCGAACCCTTACACGACGGTGCTGGGTCCGCCGGAGTTTGCCGCCACGCGGATCAACCTCGCGCAGTCGTGCAACGGCATCGGCTGGATCTTCGGTCCGATCGCCGGCGGGATGTTCTTCTACGGCAAGGATGCGAGCGGCGCCAGCACCGGCGCGCAGACGCTCTGGATTCCGTACGCGGCCGTCGGCGTGGTCGTCGTCCTGCTCGCCGTCGTGTTCGTCTTCGCGAAGGTGCCGGACATCAAGTCGGAGGACGTCTACCACCTCGAGGATGAGGCTGCGCCCGGCTCCCACTCGATCTGGTCGCACCCGCACTTCGTCCTGGCGGTGGCGGCGCAGTTTCTCTACGTCGCGGCGCAGGCGGGCATCTTCAGTTTCTTCATCAACTACATGACCTCGGAGGTGCCGGCGGTGCCGCAATCGTGGCGGACGGGTGCGCTGGCGAACTGGTTCGAAGCGGGGCAGGGCACTGGGGTGACGCTGAGTGATCAGGGCGCGGCATACCTCGCGTCGCTGGGTTTCTGCTGCTTCCTCGCCGGGCGGTTCAGTGGGGCGCTGATCCTGAAGCGCTTCACGCCGCACCGCGTGCTCGGGCTGTACGGCCTGCTCAACGTTTTGGCGTGCGGCCTGGTATTCCTGAAGCTCGGCTGGCTTTCCGTCGCGTGCGTGTTCGCCAGCTACTTCTTCATGTCGATCATGTTCCCGACGATCTTCGCGCTCGGCATTCACGGACTGGGTGCCCGCGCCAAGAAGGCCTCGGCGTTCATCGTCATGGCGATCATGGGCGGGGCGATTCTGCCGAAGCTCATGGGCGCGGTGGGCGACCACTACGGCATGTCGCGCGCCTTCATCGTGCCGCTCGTGTGCTTTGCGTTCGTCGCTTTCTACGGATTCAGCTGGTCGCGTTTCAGCCACGCGGAGACGCTGAACGCCGCCGGGCCGGCCCGCAGCCACTGACGTTCTTTCCACCCGGCGAATCACCCGCGCAGCCCACGGCGCTGCGTTTCGTTCGGTTCCGTTCCGCCAATTTGGTCCGGTCAGGCTCTTCACTTCCGCCCCGGCACGCCGCGGGCGGCCGCCTTTCTTGTCCCATGAAACTGCCCCCGCTCTCCCTCCTGATCGCCGCCACCATGGCCTCCGCGGCCGCGCCCGCCCAGACGACCGTTGTCCCTCCGGCCGCCGCGAGCGGTGAGGTGGTCGAGCTCTCCCCGTTCGTGGTGAATACGGAGAAGGATCGCGGCTATGCGGCCACCGAAACCCTCGCCGGCACCCGGATGCGGACGGATCTGCGCGACGTCGGCGCGTCGCTGACGGTGCTCACTCCCGAGTTCATCCAGGATCTGGGGGTGACGTCGCTCGACCGCGCGCTGCTCTTCACGCCGAGCATCGATGCAGTGGAGGGCGAGAACGACGGCACGAACCGGTCGAGCGGCAGCTTCCTGCGCTATGGCAACGGTCAGGCGTATTCGATCCGTGGGTTCACGGCGGGCGCTGACGCCTCGCACGACTTCTTCTCCGCTCTGGTGGCGAACGACCTTTACAACGTCGAGAGGGTGACCTTGTCGCGCGGTCCGAACGCCATGCTCTTCGGCGTGGGCGGGGCGCAGGGCGTCGCGGTTTCATCCACCAAGCGGCCGCGGCTCGATCGCCGGCGGACCTACGCGCAGCTGCAGTACGATCGGTGGAGCTCGCGCCGGGTGGCGCTCGACCACAACGAGCCGATTGTCGACGGGAAGCTCGCGGTCCGCCTGAACGCGTTGTCCGCCCAGAAGCGCGAGTACCGGATCTTCGAGGGCAACGAGCAGCACCGCGTCACCGGCGGCGTCGCCTGGCGGCCGCTGAAGCACACGAACGTGACGGTAAGTCACGAGAGCTACACGTTGCACCGGAACGTCGTGCCGCTCACCTGGATGTTCGACGGCGGCGCGCTCCAGTGGCTCGCGAAGGGCGCGCCTACCGTCAACTTCCTGCCGGAAGGCCGCACGTGGGCCGCCGCCGGCCGCCGGTTCGTCGATGCGCAGGGCAATCCCGTCCGCGTCCTGCCGGGCGTGAATGATCCCGACGGGTTCATCGATGCGACCGCCGACTTCGATCCCCGGCAGGCGCTCAGCCAGATCGCCGCGCAATCGCCGACCTATGTCACCGGGCTGAATCTCGCGAATCCGATGGTCAACATGCGCTACCAGACCCAGCAGCGCGCGGACATGTTCGGGGGCATCAGCAGCCAGCTGATCTACAATGCGCCCGATCCGTGGTCGCTGTTCGGTCTTTCACGCAACGCGAACCTCTACGGCGGCACCGGGGATGACCCCTCGCAGAAGGAGCATGGCCGCTGGAGCCAGGTCTTCGTCGAGCAGCGACTGCTGCCCGGGCTCCACCTCGAGCTCGCCGGCCAGGTCGCCCGGCACGCCCGCTCGTTCTCGCCCGACTTCCTCACGACCGTGCGGATCGATGTCGACCGTTACCTGCCCGACGGGACACCCAACCCGGGCTTCCTCGTCCCATATTCGGAACATCAGGGACAGTACCGCGATCAGCTCAACCGCTCGCGCGAGTACCGCGGAACTCTGTCGTACGAGTTCAACGCCGCGTCCCTCCACCGCTGGCTCGGCGTGAACAACCTGAGCGTGCTCGGCCAGCGCAGCCGCAGCGACAGCGATCAGGACATCTTCCACGTCGTGAATCTCGCGACGGTCGGCCGCGCCGGCTTCAGCCCCGACGCGCTCGCCGCGGTGCACACGATGCGGCAGCGGACGTACTTCGTGAATGGCCGGATTCCGTACCCTCTGCCCGATCAGCAGCAGCTGATTGGGCGCGCGGCGGAGCTGAACGGCACCTCGTTCCTCGCCGGCAGTGCCGCGGATGCTGCCCCGGTCAATCTCGCCATGCGGCAGTTTTTGAATCCCACCAAGAGCCGGTTCACGGACGACTCGCTGTCGCTCGGCTGGCAGGCGAAGTGGCTGCGGGACCGGCTGGTCACGGTGGTCGGCTATCGCCGCGACTCGACCCGCAGCTACGCCGTTCCCGAGGCGCGCGGGTTCATCGATCCCGCGGTGCCCGGCGGGGCGACGAATCCGTTGCAGCGATACTACCTGCCTTCACGCGCGGTCCCGCTTGATCCCACGCCGGCGGTCTCGACCGCGGGCACCTCGCGCACGTACGGCGGCGTCTACCACGTGCAGCCGT
>JBBRCR010000538.1:0-5683 GCA_038204695.1 Opitutales bacterium
AGGCCCACGCCGCCAGCCGCGGCGTTCGCTAAATTTAACTAGCGCGCGAATGTGGGCGGTCCCACTTGGGTAGGTTAAGTCGTTCGCAAATCACCATTGCCAGTAGCGCGGCTTCCCGGCTGCTTCCACCGAATGAACAGAATCCTTTTGGCTGCTTGCTGCTTTGTTGCGCTGGCGGTTTTCGGCCAGGCGGCTGCCGAGCCGGCGTCAGTTTCAACACCCACCAAGGAAACAAAGCGCGGAGCCGCGAAACGGAACGCGGCCCGCACGCTTCCAGCCGGGCACAAACCCGGCGGCGCGCCGGATTCTTTTCAAGTCCGCACGTACACCGCGAAAGATGGGAAGACACTCGATTATAGCTTGTTCGTGCCGCCCTCGCTCAAACCGGGCGAGAAACTTCCACTCGTGCTCTGTCTACACGGCGCGGGCGGCAACACCGAGGCCGCCAAGGTCCTCGCGGCCGCGCCGCAGCAGTCGAAACATCCATGTATTGTCATGGCGCCGGGCTGCGACACCCAGACCGCGCGCTGGGTCGCCACTCCCTTTCGCCCCACCGAACAACGCAGCTTGCTGCCGGAATTGCTGGGCGCACTCGATGCGGTGATCCGCGAGCTGCCCGTCGATGTGAATCGCGTTTACGTTACCGGTCAGTCGATGGGTGGCGTCGGCACCTGGGGAATGCTCGCATCGCATGCCGATCGTTTTGCCGCAGCGGCGCCCGTTTGCGGCATCTGGCAGCCGGAGGATGCAGCAAAGATGGTGCGCGTGCCCGTTTGGGCGTTTCACGGTGAAAAGGACCCTACGGTTCCGGTGGAGGGAAGTCGCCGAATGATTCAAGCACTGAAGGCGGCCGGCGCCTCACCGCGTTACACGGAATATCCGGGCGTCGGCCACAACAGCTGGTCAGCAGCCTATGCCACCGAAGAACTGTGGGATTGGATGTTCGCGCAACAACGACCGCCGAAGTAATCGCGGTCTTCTCGGGTTGGCCGCGCGCTATCTACGCCATCCATGGCTAACCCGGAAATTTCGCAGCTCCTATGAGAACATCCCACACGCTGGGGCAGTCGCCGGAAGCGGCGCCGGTCTTTGACCGGCGTTCCGCCAGTCGGAGACTGGCGCTACGGGTGAAACGCGCGCACAGGGTGGGAAATTTCACGGTTAAAAGTTTGGCCCTCTTCCTTTGGTTGCGATCCGGAGTCGCGTGCGACTTATCCGGGCTACCGTTTCACAAAGAGGATGCAGATTGGCGCCGGGACGTTGATTACTCCCTTGGTCTGGTACGTCAGTTCGCCGGTGGCTTGATCCACCCGGTGCACGGAAACCGTATTCGAATCGGCTCCCGCGGCGAGCAGCCAGCCGGCGCCGGGTGCAAGAGCGATGTTGCGCGGGAACGCGCCGCGCACCGGTTGCACCTGGACCACTTGCAGGGCCGAGGTAGCCGGATCGGCGCGGTAAACTGTCACCGTGTCGTTTCCGCGATTCGAGGAATAGACAAAGCGCCCCGTCGGATGCACGAGGATCTCGGCCGCGGCGTTCATGACCTCTTTCGCCTTTACGGCTTCGCTGAGGGCCGGCGCATTCGCGAGCCGTCGCGCCGTGCCCGCGGTGGCATCCCACGCAAACGTGGCCACGGAGGATGACAGTTCGTTGAGCAGGTAGATGAACTTTCCGTCGGGCGAGAATCGAAAGTGACGCGGACCGCCGCCGGGTATGGACGCGGCGAATCCGTGCCGCTCGATCGACGGCGCCTCGACGTTCACTCGATAGATCACGATGCCGTCGAGCCCAAGGTCCGGCACCAATGCAAACCGGCCGTCGGGCGAAAATCCAGCCATGTGGGGATGCGGGGTGTCCTGCCGTTTTGGGGCGACACCGGAGCCTCCCTGGTGCCGCGTCAATTTCGCGGTGCCAATCTGACCCGACGCGTCGAGGGGAAACAGCGCGACGGAACCGCCGCCATATTGGGCGGTGAGCAGAAACTTGCCGGAGGGATGCACCGCCACGTGTGCGCCGCCACCATCGCCGGACGGAGCGGTGTTGATGGGGGTGAGCGCGCCGTCATTGCCGATTCGATACGCGGCAGCGCCCGCGCCGCCGGGAAAATTCGCGTTGGCGTAAAGCTTGTCACCATCCGGATGCAGCGCGAGGAAGCCCGGCGAGCCGATCTCGGCGGCGAGTTCCGCGGCCGTCAGCCGGCCGTTGTCGGGATTGAAAGTCGCCCGATAGATCCCCTTCGCGCCCGGACCACCCGTGCCGAAATAAACGTGCCACGTTTCGGCCCGCAGCGCGCCGGCGAACAAAAAAAGCGGGAGCAGAAGAGCGAGAGTGGAAAAGCGGAACGAAGCTTTCATGACCGCCATGCGTAGCACGCGGCGCCCTTCCGCGCCAAGGTCGATCGGCGGCTCCTAACGCGAAAGATTTCGCACCGCGGCTGGCGCCGCAACCAAAGGAAACGTTTGGATTAGACACAGAGGTCACGGAGGGGGAATGGAGGTCACAGAGAAAGAAAGGCAGATGTTGGTATGTCTGGCCTCCTCTGTGTCCTCTGGTTCGACCTGCGCTCTGTGACCCAAGGATTGGGCGCTGGCGCCTTTCAACCGGTGCGCAGAACGTCTTTGACCGTGTCTCTGATTCGCGAACAACTAGCAGCCGGCCACCGGACAACCCGCGCCAGTCAGTCCCTTTTTTTTATGAAGACCTTCCTCTCCATCGCCCTTCTGGTCAGCCTCGCCTTCGGCTTTTCCGCCAGAGCGGCGACGCCGACGCGACCCAATGTGCTTTTCTTTTTTTGCGACGACCAGCGCGCTGACACGATTGCGGCACTGGGCAATTCGCTCATCAAGACACCCAATCTCGACCGGCTGGTGCGCCGCGGTGTCGCCTTCAACCGCGCCTACATGATGGGCGGAATGCAGGGTGCCACCTGCGTACCGTCACGCGCCATGCTGCTCAGCGGGCGGTCCCTGTTTCACGTCGACGAGAAGCTGATGCGCGACGAAACCTGGCCCGCCGCTTTCGGTCGCGCAGGCTATACCACCTTCCTCAGCGGGAAATGGCATAATGGCGCCCCGGCGATTCCGAAAAGTTTCCAGCGCGCCCGCTCGATGCTCGTCGCCGGCATGGCCGATCCCATGCACGCGGAACTCAGTCACCTCGAGAACGGTGAAATCACGCCGCCCAAGCTCAGTCCGCAGCATGCGTGCGCGGCGTTCGCCGACGAGGCCATCGCGTTGCTGCGCGAACCGTCCACGAAACCATTTTTCTGTTACATCCCCTTCGACGGGCCGCACGACCCGCACATTGTGCCGGACGATTTTCCGATTCGGTACGATGCAGCCAAGATGCCGTTGCCGGCGAATTTCCTGCCGCAGCATCCGTGGGACAACGGCTGGATGAAGAACCGCGACGAGTCACTGCTGCCCTGGCCGCGCCCGCCGCAGGCGATTCGCGAAATGCTGGCGGATTATTACCGTTATATTTCCTACCTCGACATGCTCGTGGGTCGCGTGCTCGACGTGCTGGACAAATCGCCGCATGCAAAAAACACCTACGTCGTGTTCGCCGCGGATTCGGGCGTCGCCCGCGGGAGCCACGGGCTGATTGGCAAACAGAACATGTACGAGCATTCGATGCGGGTGCCGTTGATCATGACCGGCCCGGGGATTCCAGCGGACCGGCGGACCGACGCCATGTGCTACCTCTTCGACGTGATGCCCACTCTCGGCGCACTGTGCGGAGTGCCTGGCCCGGCCACCAGTGAAGGCATCAACCTCACGCCGACGCTCAAGAATCCGGCGGCGCCGGCGCGCTCGACCCTGATGTTCGCATTCCGCGACATCCAGCGGGCGCTGCGCGACGACCGCTGGAAACTGATTCGTTATCCGCAGGTGGATCGCACGCAGCTGTTTGACCTGCGCAACGATCCCGAGGAGATCACCAATCTGGCAGCGCAGCCGGAACACGCTGCGCGGCTGAAAGCCATGATGGCCTCGCTCACGGCGGAAATGAAACGAGTGGGCGATCCGCTCGATTCGCTGATCGTGGCCAATCCGCTGCCGGCCGCTTGGTCGCCGACGGCGCCCTCCGTGGGGGTTCCGGCGGCGGCTGAGAAGAAGGCGAAGAAGAAGAAGGGCTGACGCTTTCCTGGTCAGCAGCGTGGACGGTTGTTGTCCGATCCCTCGCGTTCTCACCACGGGGATCGAGCCGGCGGTCATCCACTCGCTGGCGTCCGCGGCCCAGAATTCTGTGAACGTGACGCGACCACGGCGTGTCGTCCACGCGGTTGCCGCTTGCGAAGCCGATCACTTTTCGCGAGTAACCGACCCATGATGTTAACGCGTTCCCTGTTTGTCCGGAGTGTGATCCTGCTCGGTCTGTTTTCCGCGAGCGCGCTCGCCCAGCCGCCGACCGAGGGCAACAGTGTTGAAGCGACGTATTCGTTTTCGGGGAGCAGCGATGTGCGCCAAACCGGCGGTGCGGCCGAACTCGGCGTGCAGCGCGCGAGTATTCAAGCGTCACACCGATTCAAGTTGGACGAACAATCCGGATTGCGAATCGGTATCCTGGCGCAGAATACGTGGCTCGATCTCACGGCTGCGCTGCCTCTGCCGGACCAGTTGCAGGCCTATGCGCTTCAGCTCGGCTATACGCGCCAACTTTCCGCCCAGTGGTCGCTGGCCGTGTCGGCGCAGCCGGGGACGTATGGTGACGAGGCGAAAATAGGTGGCGGGACGTTCAACGTGCCGGTGCTGCTGACGGGCATCTATGCACAAAGCCGTGAACTCGCCTGGGTTTTTGGCGCGCGCTACGACGGCTTTGCCGACCAGCAGTTGCTGCCGTTCGCGGGTGTACGCTGGCAATTTGCGCCGGCGTGGACCTTCGAACTGGCATTCCCGCGGACCGGACTAACGTATCGCGCGAACGAGCGGGTGTCCGCCGGCGGCTACGTCGGAGTGCAGGGCGGAAATTACCGGGTGACAGCGGAGGTGCCGCGGGGAGTCGCCGGTGCTCCCGCGCTGGGCCGCACGTATCTCGATTACTACGAAATCCGCGTCGGCGGAGGCGTTGACATTGCGCTGGGCAAGGCCGCGTCGCTGCGGTTCGAGGCCGGCATCGTGACGAACCGGACGTTCGACTATTACGAACGCAATTTCCGGATTAAAACGGCGGACGCACCTTTTGGCACGATCGCCTGGCGGGCGCAGTTTTAATTTGCACACCGCGCCTCTGCGGATTCAGGCGCGGGTGGCGTGCTTCAGTTGCGCGCGGGTTTCACGTTCAGGTTTCGAAATAGAAACTCTCGCAAGGCCGTCAAGTGGTCGCCTGCGATCCGCGGCTCCGTCATGGCGAAAAACATCGTCGCGGGAACGCCGGCGGCATCGCAGGCCTGCTTCACCGTGCGGGCGTGATTCGGGTGATGCAGATAGTGTCCGCGATTCGCGACTTCGCCATCCGGCTGGGTCGAGAACATGAACACCGGTGGATCGTCCGGGGTGATCAGCGATAGCATGTCGACGTCGTCGAGAACGGCCTGCGCCGAATCGAGCTCGGCGTCGGACTTCCTGCCGTAGAAGGCGGGCACCTCACCCGGCCGATCCCAGGTCTGGGTCGGCGGCCCGAGGAATTCGGGCCAGCGGCGCAGGTTGTACGTCGCCTGGGTGTTGAGGGCACCGGCCGCCAC
>JBBRCR010000539.1:0-5675 GCA_038204695.1 Opitutales bacterium
CCCCAGGCTCCGCGGGTCTCGTCTGCGCGAGCGTGCATCCGCGGAAATGGTTCCGTTTTCCCGGAGCTTTTAAAACGATTTCGTTCACGCTACGCCGCCAGCGATCTTCTTGGCGTCCTTTAGCAGCAAAACAAGGTGCATCGGGTATTCCGGCAACGGCTCGAAATCGTAGTGATGGTAAAATGCCTGCGCCTTTTCATCCTTGGCGTGAACAAGGAGAGCGCGGACTCCGATTCCTTCCGCCGCGCTGAGCACACGTAGGATTGCATCTTTCAGAAGTCCCGGGCCCAAGCCCTTCCCTTGCCAAGTCGAAGCAACCGCCAGCCGTGCGAGGAGCACCACGGGGATTGGATGCCGTGCCACTCCCTTTTGCAGACGGGGCGGCGCGTCCGCATAAATAACCTGTGATGCCGCTAAGCTGTAGTAGCCGACGACGACATGGCTGTCGGACGTGGCCACGAACGTCTTGGCCGAGCCCGACTGGTGATTCGTCAACGCGTGCCGTGTAAGGAAGTCATTCAGCGCCGGTGCACCACAATCGAAGGCGGCAACCTGATGATGAGCGCCGATTGGTTCAGGCCGATGCAGCGGAGCGGTCAAAGACATCGGGCTTGGTCAGGAGCTTACGGAGATTTGGCAGGTTCTTGGCGGGAGCATCGAGCCGTTTGGCAAATTCGGCCCACGGTCCCTTTTTCAGGGCAAAGGTCTGCTGGTTGCCCAAGTCGAACTGGGCCTTTTCGACCGCAGCTCGCAAGATGTAGTCGGTCAAGTTGGACGCGCCCGAGAGTTCGGCCGCAAGGGAGATCAGCGACTTTGTTTTGGGCGGCGTGCGGAGGTGAATTTGTGCGGTGGCAGTGGCCATGGGATGATTGGGATTGTCAACACAAGAGATACACAAATGAACGCGGGTCAAATCCAATTCTGCAGGACGGAGAGCTTGGTCGTGTGCCTACTTCTTATTCTAGAATTCGCCGGGGCTTGATCGAAGTGTCGGCAGGCGCTGGGCAAGCGTCGTCCCCCGCGCAGCACTTCTCCAACCAGCTAACAACGGGAATGCGGATTCGCGGCGGGGGCGTCGCTTGAATCCATCGCGGTGCCATTGCTCGTGGCCGGATAAATTTGGCATCACCATCACCTCAACCCGACGCCCTCGGTTGTCACTCGTCGCCCGCCAGCCAGACCGGCCCGCCGGGTGCATGCTCAAACTGCCGGTGCACAAACGCCTGTCCCGGTTCAAGCCGGGACAGTTCGGCCAGGGTGCAAATCGGACGCTCGATTTTTCGCAGGATCACCCGCTCCCCACCGGGACGGCCGAAGACGAGTTCGTGGTCCCGGGGCTTCACGTGCACTTCGACGACCTCCTGGCGAGTCCCCAACAGTCCCGAGGCCCACTGCGCCGTTTCTGTTTCCGCATTTCGGAAAAACAGGACCGAGTTGAAGTTCGGCAGGAGCACGTTGCGGGCGCTGCGTCCAATCATGTGATCGAGATTGGCGAGCGTCTGTGTCGCCGCCACGACCCCCGCGCCAAAGCCCCGGATAAGGGGCAGCGCCGCCGCATCATCGAAGAGAGCACCCCCGACGGTGGCGCTCAGGTGGTACTCGTCGGCCACGAGCAGGGCCAGACGGTGGCGTATTCCGGGGCTGTCGCAGCGGGAAAACACCGCCTTGTAGAAATCCGCCTTGAGCGCCTTGCCGATCATGCGCGCGAGATTCGGGTTCAGGAACGCGGGGAGGGATACGACGACGATTTGACCCAGCGTGATGGCCTCGGCGATGCTGACATATCCCGCCGCCGAGACGCGGCACACGTGTTGCACCTTCGGGTCCAGCAGCGGCCGGAGCGCGTTGGCCATCGTCGCCCGGACATTCGACCGAGTGCGGCCATCAAGCCCACCCTCCCAATCCCGGATCGTGGATTTCGCGAACTGCGCCACCGCCCAGCCAGGGGTCGATGGTGGCAGAGCGTCCACGATTCGCTGGAAATCCCTGAACGCCCGGCTGACATCGTCCGGCAGCGAATCAGCGAGCAGCCAGGAGGCGGCGTGCGTGCTCCACGCCGGAAAATCCCGCGGCAACTGGAGGAAGTGGCTGAAGACGAGGGCCGTCGCGAAGAGTCCGCTGCGGTACTCGTCCCAGAATACATCGCGCGAACTCGTCAGCCCGCAGCCGAATTGCAGGCGCTCGGCGTACTCCTGGACGTCGTCAAGTCCACCAAACCCGGCGAAGAAGTCATAGGCGCGGTCACTGGAAAGCGACAGCACCCGAACGTCCTCTCCTCTGCCGGCCTGCGTGGCCCACCCGGTGATGGCTTCAATGATTTGGCGATCGCCCTTGAAGTCGAAGAAGACCAAGGCGGGCTTGAGCGATGAATCCAAAGGCTGCTGGCGGATGAGGCTCCTGCAGATCGCCCGCAGCGCCGTCGTCTTGCCTGACCCGGTGCTGCCCAGAAGGAGGAGGCTGCGGCAGAGTTCCGTATTCGAGAAGGTCAACTCCGTCGGCAATCCATTCGCTCCCTCGTAGCAGGGCAGCACGATTTCCGGTTCCCGCGGCAACGGCGATTTCGGATCCGGGGAGGTCGGCGGGAGCGTCATGCCGCGCCTCCCGTTCCCAGCGCCACGAATCCGATGGGCAATGCGCTGCGCTCTTCCATGGATCCGGCTGGAGTCACGCCGAGGGCGCTCTCTCTCGGCGATTCAGATCGTTCGGTCTCCCGTTGCGCAATTTCGTATTCCCAAACGTCCCAGCAGAAGGCCATCGCCAGCGTGTCGACGCCGCAGTATTCGAGTAGCTCGCCCACCAACCGGGCCCGGACCTCCCCTTCGCTGGACTGCATCTCAAGGTAGGTTTTCATCGCGGCGCATCCTTCGCTGACCTGCCCGGAAGCCGTTAACACGGTGTAGGGGTCGGTATCCGCCGGGAATTGCGCATAGGGCTCCCGGGCCTTCACCGGTGTCGGTTGGGCCCAGACTGCCGGCAGGACCCATTTGAGGGACGTGCGGCCGGCCATCCCTGGGTACCAAACATGCCGATACGCCATCTGATGCATGTCCACGAGACGTGGCCCGCTGAGAAACCGCTTCAGCCAGAACAGATCGTCGTTTTCGTCGCCTGCATCGATGAGTTCCGCGAGCAGGGAGTTGAAACATTTCCGTTCATGGTTCGACCACACCAGCACCGTCCCGTGGTCGCCCACCATCGACCGGAGTGCCCCCAGAAATTTCCGGTTGGGCGCCTCCCGCTCGGTGTTAAGCCACTCGGTATGGATCAAGTCTGCGTCCGCAAGGTCTCGTCGGTGAACACTCAGCTGGAAAATATTCACTGAACCAATCCGGCAGTCTCGGTGAGGCGGCACCACGGTTTCGATGGATTCCACATCAATGAAGTGGAGCGGATAGGTCACCCGCGCCATTTCGTCCTTCAACTCGTCATCGATGATGACGCGGCCGCTGCGCATTCCGTCCAATTGGAGGAACTGGCGGTCGGCGTGATCCCCGTCGATCAGGTCCACGGGAATGTCCCACAAACTGACCTTCCCCTCGCGGGCCAGCCGGTTTGCGACCGGTTGGCCGTCCTCCTCCTTGATAAAATACATGTACGCGAGGTCGAACATGTGCGGGGTCACGCGGGCGAGCGGGCCCCAGCAGCGCTCAAAGCCGCTCGCCTGTCCCTCCACCCTGAACTGACATTTCTTGCAGGCGTAGCCGAGGACACGCGCGCAGGGGTTCCGCTGCCACTGCTGAAGCGCCGCGGCCTTGCGGACCACGTCCGCTTCCAGCGACCGGCATTCCTCCGTCACCCCCAGAGTCGTCAGGAGATGCCTCGCCTCGGCGTCCGCCGAGGGATACGCAAAATCCCAGCCCTCGGCGGTCTCGGAGAAGAAACCGTGCAGTCCTTCAATCCTGGCCGAACGTCCGCGCACCGGTACAACCAGGAACGGAAGGACGCGGTGCCGGGGCCAAAGCGCCCGCACCACCTGCCAGCGAAACGCCAAACGCTCGAGCGCCGGTCGCCAATCCGCGGAGACCCTGCCCTTGGTATCGGCAAACTCCTGCTTCCGGCGCTGCGGCTCCGAACTGACCGCCCGAGTGGCGACCTGAAAAATCCGGAGCGTCGCTCCGTCGGGCACGACGAAGTCCACCTCGCAGGTGAAGGCGTCGGTCGCAAACCGGCCCCGTGCCACTGCTTTCCCGGCGGCGATCAGTTCACCGGTCTCGGCTGCCGTCGGCCCGTTTGCGCCAAACTGAACGGCATCCGAAAAGAGCTGCAGCGCCAGCGCCCTCACCTTGCCATTCTCGGTGTGCATCCAGTCGGCAATTCCGCCGACTCGGTCATTCCGCGGCAACCGTGCCCGGGAGTGCAGGACTTTGACCGGGCAACTGCGCCCAAGGGAGAATTCGTGGTCAGAGATCATAGCAACCTCCGGTTCGCCAGGCCTCGGAATCCAGGATCTCGTGATGCTTTTCGTGACAGCCAAAGCAGATTAACCGGCACTGATCTATTTCGTCCCGAAACGCCGTGGTCGAGCGGCTGACCAGGTGCGCGACATGGTCCTTCTTTTCCGCCTGGTGGAGATGGTGGAAATGAAGGCGGTCGAAAGGCAGGTCCCGCCGGCCGCAAAGCCAGCATCCGTGCGCCTTTTCCACCACAATCAGGCGACGGTTCTCGGCGCGGCGGCGCGCCTTGCGCTGTCGTTCCCGCCGGTTCTTCGCGGCGTGAACGCCCTTCGGCCTGATGATAGTGACGGAAACAACAGTGGGCAACAGGTTGAAATCCGGCGAAAACAGGCACGCCGCCGACATTGCAAAGCGTTTTACCAATCGCACCGTGACCACGCCGCAGATTGTTTGGTTCGGTGTCACGGGCGGACTAATGCCTTGCCCGGCGGCGTTCACGATTCTTCTGATTTGTCTGCAACTGAAACGCTTCACGCTAGGCTTCGCCTTGGTCGGCTGTTTCAGCCTAGGGCCTCGCCATCACGATGGTCGCATCGGGCGTGCTCGCGGCTTGGGGCGTGCGTCACGCTGAAAAGCGCTTCAAGAATTTCGGCCAGTTCGCGCGGCGTGCGCCGTATCTCTCGGCGGCGCTGCTGACCGTGCTGGCAACCTTCTTTGTCATTCAAGGATGGCGTCATCTTCCGTAACCGTTCTTGCGAGCCACGTTTTCCATATTTTCACCGACCAAATGAACGGCGCCTATGATTTTTCGTGAAAGCGGAATGCCAGCGCAGGATTATTGGGAGACGTTGTTTGATATTCCGTTGATTCTGGATCGTTTCGGCTTCGGCCGTTCGACTGGCGATGTAGCGGAACTCGGATGTGGCTACGGGACGTTCACGATTCCCTTGGCGCAGCGCATTTCCGGCCGGGTGTTCAGCAGCGACTTCGATCCCGCGATGGTCGCAGCCACGCAACGGCGGGCTGCCGTCGCCGGGTTGGTCAACGTTCATCCGGTTGCGCGCGATCTCTTGACGGACGGATTCGGCGTGCCGGCAGCTTCCTGCGACGCGGCGCTCCTCTTTAACATCCTGCATTGTGAGGAGCCGTTTTCCGTGCTCTCGGCAGCAATCGATGTTGTCCGGGCGGGCGGAACGGTGGCGGTGATACACTGGCGCAGTGACGTGGCGACACCGCGCGGCCCGAGTGCCGTCATCCGCCCGAAGCCCGAGGAAATCTTGG
>JBBRCR010000540.1:0-5659 GCA_038204695.1 Opitutales bacterium
TATCCCGGCGTCTGGGGATCCTGGCAGGCCTGCGCGTCGAGGAAACGGAGACGATGGGCAACGGCCCCGTGAACAAGTCGGTCAATCCGGCGGAAGCGGCCCGCCGCGCGGCGTTCGTGGGAACCCTCACGGAGGAGGAAATCAAGCGCCGCGCCTATTATGACTGGGGCTCCCGCACCCACGCGGAGGGCAAGTACCGCAATGTTTTTCCGGGCATTCATTTCAAGTATGCGCATGCTTCGGGACTCCTGGCCCGGACGAGCTATTCCACCAGTATCGGACGCCCCGGCATCGCCTCGATCATTCCCAGCTTGACGGTCAACGAACCGGGGGAACGGGTGACGGTGAACAACGCGGGATTGAAGCCCCAGCGATCAAACAACTTCGACGTCAGCCTGGAGTATTACTTCGAGCCCACCGGACTTCTATCCATGGGTTTCTTTCTGAAGGAAGTCAGCGACTTTATCTACACCGACAGCAGCCGGTTTGTCGGCACTGGTCCGAGCAATGGTTTTGACGGCCAGTACGAAGGCTACGCGATCACGACCTCGGCGAACGGAGGTTCGGCGCGCTATCGCGGCTTCGAAGTGAACTACCAGCAGCAGTTCACGTTTCTGCCGGGGTTCTGGCGCGGGTTCGGGCTGAACATTAACTACACCCAGCTGGAAACGAAAGGGGACTACGGCGGCATAATCGCGACCACGAAGGTGGCGGGATTCAGGCCGCGCACCGGCAATATCTCCCTCAACTATCGCATGGGTAAATACGAGGTCCGGCTTCAGACCAACTGGCTCGACACCTACTTGACGACCGTTTCCACGAACGCCGCCCTGCTCGCGTACGCGGCGCCGAGGACCATGACCAACGCAAAGTTCACCTACAACTTTGGGAGGGGCACGAGCGTGTATTTCAACTGGGACAATGTTTTCCGCGAACCGGAAGTGAACAACTGGCGCGGTTACCGGGACCGGGTGGCGAACGTTCGCATGGTGTATCCGAGCATCGCGGCGGGATTGCAGGGACGGTTTTGAGCACGATGAAAACACGCACATTCATGAATGGACCGGGTCTCGGTCGTATCCATGCAGTCGCGGTGGAGCGCGTTGACTCGCCTAAGGCGAGCAAGCCCTTGTGCGCCTCTGGCCGCAGCAACGCGCTTTTTGCCAGGGTGCGTTTTACGCGCGTTGGGGTCAACGCGGGCCACCTTTCAGTGGTTTCGTTTTCGGAGGGAGAACGCACGTCGACTGCATGCTCCCGCCTTAGTCGGCGTTGGTTGCTGCGGACGATCGTGGCTCTGACGTTGGTCCGCCTGCTGGCCGCGGCGCCACCGGAACCGACCCGCCAGCCGCTTGGACGGGTGGCCGACTTGAACGTGGGTGAATCGCAGGAGATCCGGCTCGCCAACGGCTCGAAGGCAACCGTGCGCCTGGTGGATGTCAGCGTGCAGCGCGACACCATGAGCGAGGCGGTCCGTTCGGCGCGCGTGCACGTGGAGGTCAATGGCACGCCGGTGACGCTGGGCTGTGCGACGTATCATCTGCCCGTCACCGTGGCGGGCGTGCAGATCGACTGTTCGGTGGTGAAGGCCTATAACAGCAATTCCGGCAGCGACTCGTGGGCGCTGGAAAAGGATGCGCGGTTGCGGCTCTGGCCCGCCGGCTCGCCGCTGATGGAGCCGGGCACGTTCGGCTATCCGCTCAAACAAAAGTGGTTCGCCACGAGCACGCAGATGGGGAATGAACCGACGTATGTCGACGGCAGCGACCAGCCCCAGCGCAAGAAAATTTACTACCACAACGACCTCGATTTCGGCGGCTGCGAGGGCTTGATCGAGATCGTGGCGGCGACCGACGGACTCGTGGTCTCCGCCGCGAACAAGACTCTGCCGGGTTATGAAAACACGCCGGCGCGTCCGCGCTACGATGTCGTCTATCTGCTCGACGATCGCGGTTGGTACTATCGGTACAGCCATATGGAGTCGATCGATCCGGCCATCCAGCCGGGCAAAACGGTGAAGCGCGGGCAGAAAGTGGGCGTGCTGGGGAAAGAGGGCGGAAGCGGCGGCTGGAGCCATTTGCACTTTGGCATTGTGAGCCGGCAGCCTTCCGGCCGGTGGGGCACGGAGGAGGCCTACGCGTATGCTTGGGAAGCCTATCGCAAAGAATACCAGCCGAAGATTGTGGCGGTTGCGCGCCCGCATCACTTTGTGACCGTGGGTGAGAAGCTCATCCTGGACGCAACCAAGTCGTGGTGCGAGGTCGGGAAGATCGTGAAATATGACTGGACCTTTTTTGACGGTCAGCAGGCCAGTGGGGCCACGATCGAGCGCGTCTACCGCAAGCCGGGCGCATATAGCGAAGTGCTGAAAGTGACCGATGCGCGCGGCAATGTGGCGTACGATTTCGCCATCGTGCAGGTAATTGACTCCGCGAATCTGGATAAACTGCCGCCCGCCATTCATCCCACTTATGCGCCGACGATGGGAATCAAGTCCGGAGCTCCCGTGACGTTCAAAGTCCGCAGCTTTCGCACGACTCACGGCAGCGAGTCGTGGGATTTTGGCGACGGTTCGGCGGCGGTCACGGTGAAGTCCGACGGCAACGTCAAGCAACTGGCCAAGGATGGTTACGCCGTCACCACGCACCGCTTCGCCCGGCCCGGCACGTATATTGTCACGGTGGAGCGCGAGAATGAATTCGGCCATAAAGCCATCGGACATCTGGCGGTGGAGGTTGAGAAATGAATCTGGCGCGTCCCGCCCTGTTGAGACGCGGAGCGTTATTTTGCCTCGCGGTCGCCGCCGTATGCCCGCCGTTGGCGGGCCAGGACCGGCGGCAGGAGGATTTGGCTTCTATGCGGGTCCTCAGTCCCACGCTAAAACCGAAGACGGGCCGGATAAACGCCGTGGATGAAACCTGGGAGGGCTGGCAAAAACGCACGGGCGAACTGCCGCCGGATTTTGCCTCTATGCCATCCCATGCCTTCCTGCCCGATCCGTTGGCGGGCGTGCGCACCCCGGAAGAGTGGACGGTGCGCCGGCAGGAGATTCGGGCGCAACTGGAGCACTGGCTCACCGGGCGCATGCCGCCGGCGCCGGATAATCTGCGGGCCGTGATTACTGGCGAGCGCCGGGAGGGAGAGGTGCTCGTCCGCGACGTCCGGCTGGAGTTCGGGCCGGGCCATCGGGCGACGCTGCGCATCCAGCTTCTCATTCCTCCCCACCAAGGGCGCCTGCCGGTGTTCCTCACCAACCACAATCGGGCCCGACCTTGGGCGGCCACCGCGGTGGCTCGCGGCTATATTGGCTGCATCTATTATGCGACCGATCCCTACTACGGGGAGGACGATGATTCCGACAAGTTTATCGAGGTCTATCCCGACTACGATTTTTCCTGTCTGGCGCGCTGGGCCTGGGCCGCGAGCAGGGCGGTCGATTACCTCGTGAAGTTGCCCGAGGTGGACGCGGGGAAGATCGCCATCGCCGGACATTCGCGCAACGGGAAGCAAGCCGCTTTCGCCGCGGCATTCGACGAGCGCATCGCGGCGGCGATCCCCTCCAGTGGTAACACGGGTGAGGCCAATCCGTGGCGCTTCACCAGCGACCCATATGCCAACGAGACCATGGAACGGATCATCGGGGTGAATCCACACTGGTTTCATCCGCGCCTGCGGTTCTTCATTGGGCGCGAGAACAAGCTGCCTTTCGATCAAAACTCACTCTTTGCGCTCATCGCGCCGCGCGCCGTTCTCCTGACCTCGGCCTACACCGAATATTCCAACAGTGCGCTCGGCTTCGAACAGAATTTTCGGTCGCTGAAGAGCGTCTATAATTTTCTCGGCGCCCCCCAGAACGTGGGTCTGCGCTTCCGGCCGGGAATCCACGCCACCACCGTCGGCGACATTGAGGCCTATCTGGATTTCACCGATGCGGTATTCGGCCGCCGGGCCTCGCCGGTGCCGGATGCGATGATCTTCGGCTACTCGTTCGAGGATTGGAAGTCGCTCTCCGGCGAAACGATACCGCGCGTGCCGGCGAAAGATCGTCTGCGCTGGGCGTTGGGCGATGAGCCTCCCCAGGTGCCGATCAGCAAACCGTCGCGCTCGCCGGACAGCTTCGTCGTCGGCGACGGTTGGATCCGGGCGATGGCCCCGCTCCCGGCCGATGCCAGGATGAAGGTGGTTACCGTGCCGTTTGGCGTGGACCTCAAGGCCGATCTCTATCTACCGGCGAAGGGTGCGGGCCGGAAACCGCTGGTGGTCTGGCTGCACCCGTATGCCCATGCCAGCGGTTATGTCTACAATGCCAAGGCGCCGTTCCTCGAACTCACCCGCCGCGGCTACGCCGTCCTGTCTTTCGATCACATTGGCTATGGTACCCGCATCGAGCACGCGAAGGATTTCTACCGCCGGTACCCGCATTGGTCGCTCCTCGGCAAGATGGTCACCGACACCCGCGCCGCGCTCGCCGCCGTTCGCGAGTCAAAGGAGATAGATCCAGCCCGGATCTATCTCGTGGGCTACGCCTTGGGCGCGAAGGTGGCGCTTTGGACTGCCGCTTTCGATCCGCTGCCAGCGGCGGTTGTCTCGGTGGCGGGCGTCACGCCGTTGCGCACGTCGCGGGACGTCGAAAGCATCCGTACCTATTCGCATCTTCACGGCCTGCTCCCGCGGCTGGGTTTTTATGCCGATTCGCCTGGCGCATTGCCGCTGGACTACGACGACGTGATTCGGGCGATTGGGCCCCGCCCAATCCTGATGGTGGCTCCGACGCATGATTGCCTGGCCGATCTGGGGGAGCTCAGGAAATTGGCGCGGCCTTTCTCGAACGTGGATCTCAAGACACCCGAAGACTTCAATCGCTTCACCAAAGAAACCCAGACCCTGGTCTTCGACTGGCTCGATCAGCACAAATGAAGAGCTTACTGCGCCAGTTTGTGCTGCTCACGGCCAATCCACAGCTGGGGTTAAAGCGTTCCGCCACGGTTGCGGCCATATAGAGAACGCGACAACGCGATCCTATAGCGTCAGGCCGTAAAACGTTAGGAAGGGGAGGATAACATTGAGATAAACGGTAGGTGGCGTGGCCCTGTTGAATGTTCTGCGATCCGGGGTTTCGGTCCCGGAGGCGAGGCGTTGTTTCTCGTCGGGCTACGATATTGGTTTTTCGCTCTGCGGCTGTCTAATACAGAGGCTTCGGTGATGATTACGGCCTACGGATTCAATTTTTGCTGAATGAGCCATTCGAGAGCAGAATCATCGTCATAGAAAATAGAATCTCGGCTGAAGCTATCCGCGAACACTTGGTACTGTCGGGATACGCCGAACTGAACCGCCTCGCTGACGACAATCGCCGTTTTCCAGTCTCGGCCGGAAAGAACCGGTTCGACAATCGTGGAGACGAAGTGCGAAAAGACTTCGCCCCGGAATAGAATATTGGACTCCCGTAAGTCCACCAAAGTCCTCCGGATCGAAAGCACCTGCGGATCCTTAAGATATTGCGTCCAGTAAAGAGCGAGCTCGTCAGCGGTAATATCGCCCGTCCACACTTCGAAGATTAACGCTCTTCTCCAAGTCTATAGAATACGCGATCGGCATAAATGTACAAAAAGGGCGTCCCGAGCAACTTAATGGTTTTGCTGAACGTCCTGCAGCCACGAGT
>JBBRCR010000541.1:0-5642 GCA_038204695.1 Opitutales bacterium
CAGACCTCGGCCTTACCACTTGGCTACCGCGCCTTACCACTGAAGTCTCCCGCACTTAGGCTGGCCTCGGATTGGTGAAATACGACTCCTGCAACATCCTCTGTTTCCACGCAAACCCGCTCAACGGGTCATGAAGGGAAAAAAAAGATCTGGGACAAGAAACAACGTCAGCAATCTCTGGCGCAAACGGGCAGAGCGGACGTTACTACGCCTGTGTAAAAGTCAACGGCAAGGAAAATTCGCCAAGTCTCCGCCGGCCGCAAATTCACGGGCCCACCGCTTGCGGTCGGGAGGAAATCGCATCGGCCACGCTTTTCGCCACCGGTGAAATTGGAGAACTCAACCAGCCGCTGCCGGCGAAAATGGCGTGCACATTTCGCGACCCGAGCGGGGCCCTATTACTCAAACGCTTCGGCGGGGAGAGGGTTCACGTGTTGATCGCGTGGGTGGTGACGGCGCCAGTGCGGAGTCGCGACAAGCTGCTCCGCCCGAGGCCCGTCTCTGGCGCGCGTTGCGTGGCCCCGCCTAATGTTCGAAACGCCACCCTACTGCCAGCGCGCAGTTGCTCGCCGTCAAAACGCCACCTGCACTGATGTCACCACGTTGATTCCCGGTTCGTTGATGCCGGACCCATGGGTGCGGTAATCCTCGTTCAAGAGGTTTTCCACTGCTGCTGTGAGCGTGACGTGGCGATTCATCCTCCAACCGCCGTGCATGCCATAAACAGAATATCCCGGCGTGCCTCCAGGAGGAATTCGCTGAGTATCGGCACTGTCACCGGACGAAAGACGCCCTTGGTGGCGAACAAATGTCGCTGACCCTTCAAACCAGATCCGGGCGTTTTTCGAATGCCAGCGCGGCCCCATATGCACGGTTGCCGGCTGCATGCGCGAAGTCGGCTCGCGGACGAGGTCATTCCCGAGATAGGTGTCCACCTTTCCGTCGACGTAGCTGAAGTTTCCGAAAAACGAAAAACCGCCGCCCAGCTGCACGAGGGCACCCATCTCGATCCCGCGCGTGTAACCGTCGCCGATATTCGCCTTCGTCACTTCACGCTCGACCGCGATAAGCCGGCCCGTCGGGAACCTCGTGATCTGATTGCCTACAATCGTATGGAACAACGCCCCGTAAACCTCAGTTCGCAGCGATGCGATCCGGGCCCTCGTGCCGATCTCGCACGAAAGATATTTTTCCGGCGTGAGGTCGGGTGCAGGCGTCTCGCGCTCCCCACTCCGCGCCAGTTCAAAACTCGTGTAATCGGAGAGGTTGGGCGCCCTGAACCCCTGCGACAGGCCCCCGAACACATTCCATGATCGAGCGACATCATATCGCAGGCGCAGGCTGGCCGTGATTGCGTCTGATCTCTTGTTCAGGGGTCCGAACACCGCGGCATCGGTCAGATCAGGATCCACTCGGGTGGCGGTTGCAGCGGCGCGGCTGTAACGGATGCCCCCGGTGACCTCGAGCCGATCGCCAAAGCGGAATTGATCCTGAATATAGATACCGAGTAAATCATACCGAGCATCGTCCGCCACGCCACCGCGGGGCAGCGCTCGCGCCTCTCCCGTAGCGGCGAAATCTGTGCCATAGGAGTCAACTTCGTCGCGATAGAACTCCAGCCCGTAGCACAAGGTCCCGAACGGTGACCGGCTCTCGAAGTTCAGCAATAGGCCATATTGATCGTCCACAAAACCGGTGATTTCGCGCCGTCGATTCAAACGGATGCGATCTTGTTCCTCCCCCTGTCGATGCCACGAGAGGCTCACGTGAGCCTTGGCCAGCCCAGCCGCGGGCTCCCGAAGCGTGGCCTGGACGTAGGCGAGATCACGGGACTGATCCAGATCGCGTCGCAGATCGTTTCCCGGAACGGTTCCCGCAAAGGGTTTCCCAAAAATCGTGGCGTGAGTTCGAGGCACATCGTCCTGCCTGACACGATGGTAAGCCGACATGATTTCGAGGTTCTTGAGTGGGCGGAATAACATCTTCACGTCAGCATCGATCTCCCGATACCCGGAGCCCGGCTGGACGCCGGTGACCGATCCGCCGCGAAGGTCGTCGAAAACTTTGCGCGTGACCCCCGCCAGCAACCCCAGGTGCGGAGCCGCCACCGAGAATTGGCCGCGCGCGACCTGAGATCTTTCCGCCGAGGAAAAACGGAAGAAACCACCGCTGCCGGACATTGAGTTCTGCAACGAGGGAGCCCCGGTCGTTTCAGTCGATGTCCCCGCCAAATCGCGCACCTGCGGTCGCACGGTGGTGGCGTTGACCGTGCCGCCAATCGCGTCGCTCCCATACAGGGCTGAACTGGGGCCTTTGACGATCTCCAGGCGGTCAACGGTCAGCAGATCCACGGTGGCCCAATATTGATTGGGCCCCTCGCGAAAGACCGCGTTGTTGAGCCGAATTCCGTCGATGAGCATCAGCGTGCGAAAGCCGGTAAACCCGCGAATGAAAGGGGATGCCTGTCCATAGCTCGTTTTCTGCACCATCACTCCCGGTGTCTCGCTGAGCGCGTCGGTCAGCGTGCGCACGGCGCGCAGGTCGATGAAATCACCGCGTTCCAACACGTGCGTCGTATAGGGCACAACAAATACCCCCTGTTCGAGTCGGGTGGCAGTGACCGTAATCTTGTCGAGCGGCGCCGGATCGGGCAGCGCCTGCGCTGCACGTGCGAGGGCAACGGCCAGGAACGTGACTGCAGTGATCACACGAAGCGTCGTCATCGTACCAGCGTCAACGGGTCGTCTCGATTGCAGGGTGGATTTCGCTTCTCTTGGGCGGAGCGATATTGCGGAAACGACCGAGCCAGAGGGATCGATGAATCGCGCTTCATGCGACGTGGTCTGGATTTCAGGGCGAGTCTGGCCCGACTCTCAATTTCAGGTAATCCAGCGATTGCGCGCTTATGCCCGCACGTTCGAGCCAGGCCGACGCGGCCGCAGGATCCTTTCGCAACCACGGCACCGCGAGTGCAAGGGCGCCGACTTGCGCAAACGCAGGTGTGGCGCTGCGATCGATCCAGGCCGCCGCGGCCGCCGGGTCGGTCGCGCCCCACCGGATGACCGCCGCCTCCTGGGCGCGATCCCTGCTTTCCCCCACTGGCAGCGTAGCCGCCCATTCCAGTGCCTGGGTGGGATTCTGTTCCGCCACGGACGTGATCACCGCGATCATGCCGCGATTGCGGTCTTCCGGATCCGGGAGCACGCGCGTCCATTGCCAGGCCGCATCGGGATCGCGCCGGCTCCAGTGCTGGCCGACGACATCGCTGCAGCGCGGACCGTCCTGCGATTGCGCGAGGGAAACGGCCCATCCCCATGCGAACTCATCCCGCGGATGCTGTTGGAGCTGCTGGCTCATGACGCGAATCACGGATTCCCGGAGCGCGGGCGACTTCACGGCGAACAGCCACTGCGTCGCCGCGATTGGGTCGCTATCCACCCAGTGTCGCGCCACTGACTGATAGATGATGAGCTTGAGCGCCATGGGAAGTTCTTCGGCCCACTCGACCGTCCTCGCGGGATTCTTCGCCGCCGACGCTTCGGCAAATGCCTGCGTCAACGCGACCGCGTCCCCATCGGTGCCGCCTTTCCGGAGTTGGAGCAGCCGCGTAATATAATCTCTGGCCCGCGCCAGATCATGCCTGGCGAGAAACTCGCCCAAGGCACGCAGGACCATCCGGCGGTCCTCATCGTTCGAGTTCTGCGACGCTGCCTCGAACAGACTTTCCAGCGCCGAACGATCGAAACCGCCTGCGGCCGGCACGGTGTCGCGAGGGCTGGCAGAACTTGCCCCGGCAGAGGCCGGGACGTGCGCCGAGACATCGGGCGGCCGCGCGTCCTCAGCGGGCGGAGCGGCAGGCGACGAAGCCCAGCGGTGACAAATCCAGCCGACGAACAGTAACGCTGAAAATGTGAGGACGATTGGGGCGCTCTTCATCCGTGCAATCGCAGCCTGTAATGCGACTTTTTCCATGAACAAAAGCGTGGAAACGACAGGACGCCGCCCTGCCGCTCACCCGCTTAATAAAATGCTGCGCGACCGTCCAAGGTCGCGCAGCCGATTTCTTCCTCTGGTTATGGATGGCAGGGAACGGTCGGGGACGTGTTCCCCGCCGTATCCGTGGCGTACATATTCGGCAAATTGCGCACTTGGAGCGTGCCAATATAGGGTCCGCTCGCCGCCGGCCGGAAGAACGGAGCCTGGTTCGGATTTACGCGCACCACCAGCTTGGCGCCGGGATTGAAGGGACCGGCCTGAAACGGCGTCGCCCCGGCCGATTCTTTGACAAAGATGTCCGGACTCGAATCACAGTTGTCAGTCGCGCCGAGTGTCGCGACATAACCGGACGCCAGCGGCGTGTAGGTCGCCGACGCAGTCGGCGCCACACTATCGCACTGCGCCACTGTAAGATCATAAAGTATCGGACTGGTCTGGGTTGGCGCGTGCCCCGATAAATTCACCCGGATCTCGATATAGCGGCCGACGACGCCTGCCCCGCAAAATGACACGCCGTCCGTGGCTGGAACAAAGAGCTGCGAGGTCAGAGCGGCTTGATTGTCGGCCGCGCGAACTTGCAGGCTCAGGCTTGTGTTGGCCGGCGTGGACTTGGTCATCCAGACCTTGCCCCATTCCGTTGCGGCGACGCCACTGTCGCGCACAACCGTCCAGCTGCCTTGGAACAATGCACCGAAGAGCACGCTGCCCGTCATGTCGCTATAGTTGTAGGGACTCGCTCCACCTCCCAGGCTTACCGTCATATCCACCGCGCCGATGGGGAAGCCTCCGCCGCCGATGAGGCCCGCTGCGGGGTCAATTCGCTTCGCCGTATTGCTGTAATAGCACGCCACCCATATCTTGCCGTTGGCATCGACCGCCACGCCCGTGGGACCACTTCCGTCGGCGCCCAAGGAGACATTGCCAACAAGCGTGCCGTCCGTCCGTACGTGGCCGACGGTTGTATAGCCACCGATCAATGAGTGGGCCACCCAAATGTTCCCGATCTTATCAACGGTCACACCTTGGGCATAGTAGTTTCCATGCGAATAGGTCGCCATGACCGCACCCGTGGCGGGGTTAATCTTATACAGTGCGTTCCCCGAAAGAGCGCTGTGCCAGACGAAGCCGCCCACCGAATCGAAGCCCAGCCCGTATCCGTCAGAGGGAGCAGTAATTGTCCAGGTGCCGGCTGGTGGAGGAACGGCGTTGGGGACAAAGCGCATCAATCCGCTGCCGCCGCGAGCCGACCACAGGATGCCGCTGGCGTCCATAAAGCCACCATATCCACCGGCACCCGAATTGAACTGCGTGCCCGCGATGGGATTCCCCGAGACGCCACTCAGTTTTTCGTGATCCTGATCATTCAGGCCGCCAACCCATACATCGTTGTTGGCATCGACCGCCACCGTGCGGGCGCCGCTTCCCGTTACCCGCGTATAATTGATGATGCATTCATCCTCCGCGGTCGAAACACCACCATTCGAATCCACGCCCCCGCCATTGAGCCAGCTCAGAATATTGGTCAAACCCCGAGAAGTTCGGATAAGCCCGTCGCCATTCCGATCAACGGCGGTGCTATATTGAAAGGGCGGTTTTAAGTAATCACCGACAGGATTGGGCGTTCCATCGGCATTGCTCCTGGTTCC
>JBBRCR010000542.1:0-5619 GCA_038204695.1 Opitutales bacterium
GTGTGTTTTTTTTGGGGGCGGCCTGGCCCTGGGGTTTTTATTATCAAATATTTCACCAAAAAACCCCCCGGGGGGGCGCCCCCCCCCACGGCTCGCAGCCACGAGTCGCAGCCACGACTCGCTGTCCCGCGGTTCCTCAGGTCAGGGTCCAGCCCTTGCGATAGCTGCGCCGCAGGAAGCGCTCGGCTTCCGGTGCGTTCTTGATCCGCATGGCTTTTGCGTCCCACTCGATCTTCCGGCCGGCACGATAAGCGACGTTGCCGAGGTGGTTCGCCTCGGTCAGGGGGCCACTGTATCCAAAATGGCACGTCGTAGGAGCGCCCGTCTTGCAGGCGTGCAGCCATTCCTTGTGGTGCCCGATGGAATCCGGGATCGTCTTTGGCGGCGGCGTGAAACCTGCAAACTGCTTTTCCGGCAGCAGCACATGCTTGCTGTAATTCGACAGGAGCATGCCTTTGTCGCCGATGAACAGATGCCCGTCCGGCCACTGCGGAATTTGTTTTTCCATCCACGCCGGCGGTTTCATCTGGCCTTGATACCAGACGAGCTTCACGGGCGGGCGCGAGCCACGTGCGCCGTAATGATAGGTGGCATTCATGGTCGCTGGCGCGATCTCCGGGTGAGGGGGCGGGCCGCTGGCCTCGATCGTGAGCGGCGCGTCGAGATCGAGCGCCCAGAACGGCAGATCATTATAATGCGAGCCGAGGTCGCTCATGGTCCCATTGCCGAAATCCCACCAGCGGTACCATTTGTTTCCCGGAATATAGACACTGTTGAACGGTCGAAAGGGGGCCGGTCCGATCCACAAGTCCCAGTCGAGTTCCGGCGGTACGGGCTCCGCCTCTTTCGGCCGCTCCTGCGTGCTCACGCGATCCTGGTACGTCTTGGCGTCCTCGGGCGATTGCCAGCCCCAGGTGCGGTTGACCCACACATGCGCTTCCCGGACCGTGCCAATGGCGCCGCTTTGGATCAGTTCGACCACGCGGCGGTAATTCGTTCCGGCGTGAATCTGCGTGCCCATCTGGGTGGCGACTCCGGCCTTCCGGGCCGCTTCGGTGATGATGCGAGCCTCGTGTACATCGCGCGTCAGCGGCTTCTCGCAATACACGTGTTTTTTCCGCTTCAGAGCGGGCAGGGTGACAAACGCATGCGTGTGCTCCGTCGTGGACACTACGACGGCGTCGAACTCGGAGTCCTTCAACGCGTCGTACATCTTGCGGTAATCGCGAAAGTGTTTCGCGCCGGGTGCCTTCACCGCCGCGGCGAGCAGATTTTTTTCGTTAACGTCGCACAGCGCGACGATGTTCTCGCCGAGCATTTCTCCCATGTTGGAGGCGCCGCGGCCGCCGCAGCCAATGACAGCGAGATTGAGCCGCCGACCAGGCGACTGGCTGCGCAGCACGGCCGGGAAGCCGAGTGCCCCCACGCCCGCGGCGGTGGCGACCTGAAGAAAGTGGCGGCGGCTGAGTGGCCGGCTCGTGGAGGAAGTAGGCATATTGCGTTGGGGTTTCTGCCGAAGCGGTGACGGTTGAACGCCGCATTCATTGGGCGTTGCATCGGGACAACACAAGACCACTCGCGGTCCGCCCGCGCATGAAAACGCACCGACTCGCGGAAGAAGGGGAATCGCGGCGCAGCACGGATTACGTGCCGCAGGTCCACTCGCTGGCGCTCGCAGCCACGGGCTCGAGCTGCGGGCGCGCGCAGCCGCGCTCGCAGCCACGGGAGCGTTGCGCTGGCCGCTACGCTTGATGCACGTGTGAGCCGATCGGCTTCAGGTTCGCGTTGGCCGGCCCGTTGAGCACCTTGCCAAAGCGATCGAACCGTGAGCCGTGGGCGGGACAGTCCCAGGATTTTTCGGCACCGTTCCAGGCCACGATGGCGCCCAAATGGGGACAGATCGCGGAGCATTCGTGAAAGTTGCCATCGGCATCGCGATAAACCGCCGCCTTGGTCAGGCCGTGCCGGACGATGGCACCGGAATCCCGCGGAATCATCGTGTCCTTTTCGACGTCTCCCGCCGTCAGCCAGTCCGCATATTGCGCGGCCATGTTGACGTTCTCCACCGCGAAATCCCGGGCGGCACCCAGCGTGACGCGCGATGGATTATACAGATCGGCCCAGGGGTTTTCGCGCTCCAGGATGAGATCGCTCAACAACATGCCCGCGATGGTTCCGTGTGTCATCCCGTTGCCGGAGTCGCCCGTCGCAACGTAGACATTATTGTGATCCGCCGGATTCCGGCCGATAAAGGCGAGGCCATCGTTCGGCTCCATGACCTGCCCCGACCAGCGGAATTGAATTTCACGCAGCATGGGAAACCGGTCGCGCGTCCACGCCTCGAGCCTGGCATAACGAATCTCCGCATCCTGCGCCTGCCCGGTCTTGTGGTCTTCGCCGCCGACGATCAGTATATCATGAGCAAAACCCGACGCCGATGGTTTGCCGGCCTGGAGCCTCACGTAATGATACGGGTCCTCCGTATCCCAATATAGAACCGGGGGCACCGAACCGGCGGGCACCACCGCCCCGATGACATAGGTCCGATACGGCGCCTGCTTTGTATGGATCGCGAGCCGGTCGTTCACGGGCGTATTGGTGGCCACCACGATCGCATCACAATGCACGAGCGCGCCGGACTTCGTCTCCACGAAGGGCTGCTTCCCGCCCTTGATTTGCGTGGCATGAGTGCGCGTGTAAATCCGTCCGCCCTGGCGGATAATCGCGTCCGCCACGGCCGAAAGATATTTCAAGGGATGGAACTGCGCCTGGCGGGGAAAGCACAGGGCCGGGCCGGTATTGAACGAGGCGAGTGGCGCGCGCTCCACGATGTGCGTGGCGGTGAGTTCGGCCCGATGCGTCGCGGCCAGCTCGCGGTCGAGCAGATCGGCGGGCTGATTCGGAGCGTTGAAGAGGTACCCATCCACCCGCTCGAAATCGCAGTCGATGGCCCCGGCCCGCACGATCCGCTCGATGGTGGCAATCGCCGCGACATGGCTTTCCGCGGCGAGGCGCGCGCCCTTTTCTCCATGCAGACGTTCCAACGTGAAGTACCGGTCATCGAGGGCGTTCGTCAGGTGCGCGGTTGTCCGTTCCGTTTCTCCCGAAACGAGCTGGCCGTCTTCCAGCACGATCACCGACTTTCCCGCGCGGGCGAGGTGATACGCCGTTGATAGCCCGCTGATTCCCGCACCGATGATGCAAACGTCAGTGTTCTGATTCTCGGAGAGCGCGGGAAACTCGAGTCGGGATGCCGTGGCCATCCAGATTGACGTGGAGCGATGTGCAGTTGGCGTCTTCATGGGTCTGATTGACCCGATTCTACAGGGGCAGTTCGGAGGCGCCCGCGGCCGCAGACTCTTCGCCCTCGACATCCGGTTGTGCGCTCACGGCCACACGAGTGGGCCTCAGCCCCGTTCCACGTTGGGGCAGAGGCGCTTGGCGGATAACCGGGTCAGGCCTTCGAGCAGTTCGCCCTGGTCCTCACTTTCTCCAGCTATTCTTAATGGGTCGCGTATCCTCCCCGGAGGTGGTGCGTCAATTACCCGCTCCCGTGTCGCCCACGGCCGATCCGACGCGGGAGCCCTTTCTTCCCGGCGGGAATGAGGAACCTGAGATTGACCTCTGCGTTCGTGTGGTGAAAGTTTTCCGTCTGCGTTTCAATTTTCCTTCTCAATCCCGCGCCCGCCCGTTTGTCACCTCCCCGAAATAACCTCATGAAAAACTGGACAAGAAAAGAGTTCATCAAAGCGTCGCTGGTTGGCGGCGGCGCCACTCTCGTTGCTGGCCAAGGCCGGCTCTACGGCGCTGCGCCAAAGCGTAGCGGCAGTGCGAACGGCGACATCCGCGTGGCGGTCGCCGGCATCAATGCGCAGGGCGCGAGCCACATGCGAGACTACCTCAACAAATTGCCCGGCGCACGGCTCGTGGCGATTTGCGATGTCGACAGCGATGTGCTCACCAAGCGTCAGCAGGAGTGTGAGAAAGCCGGCGTCAAGGTCGCGACGTTCAAGGACTATCGAAAGCTTCTCGAGAGCAAAGATATCGACGCCGTCGTCCTGGGTTCGCCGAATCACCAGCATTCGTTGCAGACCATCTGGGGTCTCCAGGCGGGCAAGGATGTTTACTGCGAAAAGCCGCTCTCGCACAACGTCTGGGAGGGTCGCCAGGCCGTGGAAGCGTCGAAGAAATACACGAAGAATATTGTCCAGGCCGGCACGCAGAATCGCTCGTCCGAGGACGTCATGGACGCGATCGCGTTCGTTCGCTCCGGCAAGATTGGCAAGATTCAGTGGGCGCGTGCGCTTTGCTACAAACAGCGCGATTCCATCGGTCGCACGACCGGCCCGCAGCCCGTGCCCGCGAGCATCGATTACGATCTCTGGACCGGGCCCGCTCCGCTCACGCCCCCGCGTCGCAATTCTCCGAAGAATGGGCCGGTTCACTACGACTGGCACTGGTTCTGGAACTACGGTGGTGGTGACATCACCAATCAAGGCATTCACCAGATGGACGTCGCCCGCTGGTTCCTTGGCGAGCCGGGTCTGCCGCCCACGGTGATGAGCTTTGGTGGCCGTTTCGGTTATCTGGATGACGCCGAGACGCCCAACACCTTGATCTCGGTGCTCGGTTACCCGAAAGCGCCGCTCATCTTCGAAGTGCGCGGTCTGCCGATGAAAGCCGGCATGCGTGCGATGGACAAGTATCGCGGCACCGACGTGGGTGTGGTTGTGCAGTGTGAAGGTGGCTACGTCACCATCGGTTCGAATGGCGGCGCGATCGTGTACGACAACGACAAGAAGCGCATCCAGCAGTTTGCGAAGAACACGCTCGGACAGCACCGCGCGAACTTCGTGAAGGCCGTACAGAACCGCAAGGTCGTGGTCGGCGTGGTCGAGGAGTGCCATTATTCCTCGGCGCTCTGTCACCTTTCGAACGTTTCGTACCTGGTCGGTGCGGAGAAGACGAACGCGGCCCTGGCCGAGGCCATCAAGTCGGATGTGAACACGAAGGATTCCTTCGCCCGGATGCTCGACCACCTGAAGGCAAACAATGTCGATCCGGACGGCACGAAGACCGTCGTCGGCCCGCTGTTGAAGATCGACGGCCCGAAGGAAAGGTTCGCCGGCTCCGAGAAGACGATTGTCGACGCAGCGAACAAGTGCCCGCTGCTGAAGCGCGAAGGTCGCGGCGCATTCAAGATTCCGCAAATGCAGTCGGGCGGGATCGCGGCTTCGTAAAGTCTGATCTCAGTTTTCGCGAGTTGCGCGAGGCGCCCTGCGGGGCGCCTCGTTTTTTTTGAGCGACGGGGTTTTCCTCTTTTTTTGGCCGCATCGATTCGAGGACGGACCCCTGCTATCCTGGCGTCGCATGTTTTACGGCGCGGGCCACATCGACGTCTCCGCTATTCTCCCACGGTGTGTCAGGATATTCCGCATACTTTTCCCGAGGGGGAACGCCGGACCATGGATCGGAACCAATCCGGCAAGTGGGTTCGCTTTTCCATGAAATTCCCCGGTTCTTCCACGTTTCCCCTTGGGTCTGTTTCCACCCCGCTGGCCGCTGAAACGAATCCCGGTGCGCTCGAGAAAGCCCGGGTTCTGCTGGTCGACGATCACC
>JBBRCR010000543.1:0-5616 GCA_038204695.1 Opitutales bacterium
GTAGAAAATGACATTCCCGTGGAGATAGCCCACGACCCGTCCGAATTGCTCATGCGTAAGTCCGATTTTTTTGACGAAGGCGCTGAGCAGCGCCGTCATCGGCGGGGCGCCGGAATAACCAAGCGCTGTCGCTGGCACCGATGCGCCAGCACCCCAGGCGGCTGGCAACAGGGCAGCCGTCGGCGGGGCGTTGTTTCCACCGAGCAGGTGCGACATCAGCAACTCGAAACACTTCTGGCGAAACTCCTCTGGTACACTCGCGGCAATGCCGCTGATCTCCTTGATCCTATCCTTGAGCGCGTCGAGTTGCATGCGGCGGGTGGGGAACCGCTGGATCAGTTTGTGCAAGCTTATATAAATGCGAGCTTGAAAGCACACGGCGCGGGAAGTTGGCGTTGCGTTGTCCGGCCACTCGCGCGATTGATCCCTCCCCCACGGCTTCGATACCCAAGGACTGAATATGCCCCTGCTCGACACCACCTCGGCACCGTTTGGCGAACGCAGGCTCGCTGCCATCATGTTCACTGACGTCGTGAACTTCAGTACTCTCGTTGGCGAAGACGAAGAACGCACTCTCGCCGCCGTGCAGCGCGACTTCGAATTGATATTCGTGATGGTGGCGCAGTCGGGCGGACGGGTGCTCAAGACCATGGGCGATGGCATGCTCGCTCACTTCGGGGGCGCGGTTAACGCTGTTACTTGCGCCCAAAAAATCCAACTCGCCATTGTTGACGCCGCCCGTGTGCAGCCCGACCGCCTCAATTTACGTCACCGCATCGGAATTCATTTGGGCGATGTGTTCGTCTCTGAACACGACATGTTCGGCAATGGCGTTAACATTGCCGCACGCTTGCAGGCGCGCGCCGCACCCGGCGGCATTTGTATTTCCCAAACGATTTTTGACGTGGTGAAAAACAAGCTGGCGCTACAGGTAAGTTATCTTGGGCCGCAGGAGCTGAACCACATTCGCGAATCGATCCCCGCCTATCTGGTCATCCCGCAGCGGACGCCGATGCCAGTCGCAAGTTCGACGGGACCGAATATCGCGCTCGAAACGGTCTTATCTCCTCGAAAACAACCCGCAGCGGCTCTGGAATTCGCCGTCGACACTCGCCGCGCCGAGGCGGCAACGCTGCAACGCAGATCGGACGGCCCGTTCACCCTGGCAGTGGTCGGTGATTTCAGCGGCCGCGGTTCGCGGAGCGCCGCTTTACCACTGGCCGACCGGCGCGCACTCCGAGTCGATATCGATAATTTCGACGATGTTTTTTCGCAGCTGGGCGTGCGCATTTCGCTGCCGGCATACCAGCGTCCAGGGGCGACGACCGAAATCGGACTGGAGAGCTTCGAACATTTTCATCCTGACGAACTGATGCAGCGGGTGGCACCGCTCGCGGAGCTGTTGTCGTTGCGCCGCGCTCTCAGCCGGCCCGGAAGTGCTGCCGCGGCTGCCGCGAAGTTGCGCGCCCTCCTCTCCCCTGCCCCGCCCACGGCAAATGTCACAGAGGAAAAATCCGTTGCCGAATCCGACTCGGATACTCTTGGCCGCCTGCTGAATCGTCCCGCCGGAAATAAACCGGTCGGACGCACCGCGGCAGCCATAAACCCGGTCAACGCCCTCGTGAAAACGCTGGTGGACGCCAGCACATCAGGGGCGGCGGCGTTGAACCCAAGCGTGGAGCTTGCCGCGCTCGACCTGGAACTCACCAGCGGGCTGCGTGCGGTCCTCCACCATCCGGACTTTCAGGCCTTGGAAGCGGTCTGGCGCGGGGTGAAACGACTCGTGCGCGATTTCGGCGATGGCGGCGCCGTGAAGCTCCTGTTGGTGGACGCCTCCCGCCACGAGCTGACCGGTCACTCCGCCGAATTTGCGACATTACTCCGTGGATACGGATGCCATGCCGTGCTGACGGACCTCGCCATTGGCCCCGATCCCAGTGACATTTCGCTGCTGACCGAACTGGCGCAAGCGACGGCAACGAGTGGTGCCCAAATCCTCGCCGGCGCCCGGCCCGAACTAGCCGGATGCGATTCGTTCGCCCGTACGCCCGATCCGGACAATTGGGATATCGCCCTTCCCACCGAGGTGGACGGCGCCTGGCAGACGTTGCGCCGTTCGACGGCGGCGACGCACGTGGTGTTGACGGCGCCGCGCCTTCTTCTGCGCCAACCGTACGGAAAGTGGAGCGACGCGATCGAGTCGTTCGCGTTCGAGGAACTGCCGCCAAATCTGTCCCATGAATCTTTTCTCTGGGGTAACGCCGCATTCGCCTGTGCGCACGTGCTCGCCGCGGAATTTGTCCACGGCGGCAGTTCAAAGCGCAATTTCACGGGCGGGGAAATTGGGGGCCTGCCGCTGTATCGCTTTACTCAAGACGGCGAAACCACGGTGAAACCCTGCGCCGAAGCCTGGCTGACGGAGCGCGCCGCGAGTGTGCTCGAGGCGCGTGGCGTGACCACACTGCACTCGGTCAAAGGTCGCGACGCTGCCCGCATAACGCGGATCGTGAGCATTGCATTAGCCGCCAGCCAGCGAAGCTGAACGAGTGTTTCCGGCGCGCTCTCCAACATGAACAAGGGGAAATCCGAACTGGCGAAATGGATGGCCGAGATTGGAGTGACCAATGCACGGATGCCGCGGGCGGGCATCCAGACGGCGCTCGCCTATTTTGATCGTTACGTGCCTGAACTGCCCCGACCGTTGCGGATCGCGTTTTTAAAGGGCATGGATTTGAGCAAGGTCGTAAGAGTGCTCACACTGTTTCCACCATTCCCCCTAGCCGCCTTCCGCCAATGTAACGAGGATCCCCTTAATTTATACTATACGAAAGCGCAGGCCGGCATCGACCGACTGGGAGTGAATCCTTTAGCCCTTACATTCAGGCAATATCGGGTCGCCAGCCTGGTCTCGGTTTTGGAGTCAAGTTGCGCGCCCGCCCCCGAAATCTGGACCGACGACCGACGCTACTATTTCGCTGGCCTCGGCGTCCAATACATCATCCCGACAGCCTTTCGTTATATCGAGCTGGTGCGGTGAGAACGTGAACCAGCGATTCGTGAATCGCGAACCGCTTAACCTTGACTCACTGCCGTCGCCAACGGCGGTACCGGCGGCAGTTCAACCCTAAGGAAATCGCGCTCAATCATTTTCCCCACCAGGTCGGAGAATGCCGCGAGCGGAAAGCCCGTTGGCAGCTCGTCAGCCGCGAGAGCCGAATTGAAAACCTCCTCGACACTCCGTTGTCCATCGAGACGCGCCACCAGCGGGACCACCCAACCGTCCGGTCGCATCCTGGCTTCAAATCCTCCTGTGATGCTGAACACAAACTCGGCGGGCATCAGTCCGCCGTCCTGCATGAGGTGACGCACGGTCAACTCCAAGTTCGGGGCCAGACGGGGCTTCGCTTCCCTCAACCAGCGAGGAAATTCCACTGACCGTGCCCATCGCCGCCACGCAATGAGGCGCTCGAAATCCGCGGCGGTGCCATCCAGGGTGAGCCGCACGCGCAGTGGCACTCCGACCGGCTGGCCATTGGTCGTGCGGTGAATGAACGTTGCCCCATACACGAAGTGTCGGGTGCCAAGTCCGCGCAGCCGCTGGTACAGCTGACGGGCTTCCTGATCATCAATGGCCATGCCGCGTTTCCGCATGGATTCGACCACTTCCTCAACCGTCAGGATTTTTTCCCAACCGAACACGACGTCGAACTCCGACGCTGCCTCCCCGAGCCACTCTGCGACACGTTGCTCGAACGCTTTCTCTTCGGTGTCGCGCGCAATGCAGAGAATCACACCTGTGCCGCCGGCCCTCAAATGGGACGGCAACCCCTCTATGATGCGCTTGGTCACCGCCTCCCCGCTCTCGCCACCATCCCGGTAAACCAGGTTGGTGTTCGTCGCGGGTACGAAGGGTGGATGCGCCGTGATCAGATCAAACTGCCGACCTGCCACGGGAGCATACAGATCGCCGCACCAGCTGCGCACGGCGCGCGAGTTTAAACGCGCGTTGAACTCCGCAAAGAAACATGAACGTTCCGTCAGGTCGGCGGTCTCCGCGTTGCGCGCCGTCCGTGACAACTGAAGCGCGCCAATTCCCGAGCCGCCACATAGGTCGAGTGCGTCACCCCCGCGGGCTTGCGGCAGTACCTCCAGAAAGCGCAACGTGCCCGCATAAATCGCGGGGAACACCACGTCCTCCGGCGGCGCGAACACGCCGCCCTCCGGATCATCCCGGCGGTCCGAAACGATGACGAATCCGGCAGCAGGATACACCCAGACGGGGCTCAGCACATGCGAAGGCTTGCTCTTCGCGGTACGGATCAGGCCGAGCGTGCCCAACGAACGAAACACGTCCTCGCCGCATACGAGGCGAGATTCGCCTTCCTCGGCCGATTGGCCACGGACAAAAACCCGCACCGCCCAGGCCAGCGCCGCCGTCCAGGTGTCGAATCCGATCTCTTCCCAACGCACCAAGCCCAATTCGCTCATGTCGGCGATCCGCAGGTGTTGACACAGCGACGTATCACTGAACCCAGTACTGGCAAAAAATTCGCGCACCTGCGCAAAATCGTCTGGCGAAGCGAGGTGGAGCGGGATGGCGGAAAAAACGTCAGCGGAGGGCATGGGGCGAATGAGGTCTCAGCCGGGAACGCTTTGCGAAGGGCGGCGCCGCAAGACAAACCGGACAGAGCGCTGGAAACGAATAGCACACTGCGCAGCACGCAGCTCAACGCTAATTCGCAAAGACATTCCACCGAATACGGGATAATGCGTCCCGATCGGCGAAATTGCTCCTCGGTGGTGGGTCGCGCGCGGTTCGGAGACCGCCAATCTCCAATCCCCTTATCTGCCGCCGCAATTTCTGCGGTCGCTCGCAATCGCCTTAATCACTCAGCCGTCGACCGGCTGACGTGCCTCCGTTGGAATTGCATGGCGACGAAATGCAAACCGCCGCGGCCCCGGGTTGTCGTCATGCGCCACGGACTTCCCTTCATTCAACCCTCAACCATGTAGTGCCGACCGAAGAGTTTTCAGCTGAGAGAGAAAATGAGTCGCACTTCCCGCATGGCCCCAGTTCCCGTTGCCTCGCCGGGCGGCGTTTTCGAAGGCGGAGAGTTCTGCCTCGATTCGGCACAGTTCTGCACGGGCGGCACGAACCGCAATGACCGTCTTCTCTTGGGCAACGACGACACTTGCTGCGCGAGGAGACTCGAAAGTCGAAATCATGGGAGGGTTGGTTGATGTTGTTTGCACGAACCGTCGCGGCTAGAAGCTTCCTTTCCGCAGATGCCGGCGAAAGAAAAAGAATTTGGCCCCAAGCTTTCGTATTGTTTTCACGATCCAACTAACGGTATGACAAATGAATACGGGCGGTGGCTACGCAGACTTGGGTAAGCGATCATACGACACATGCACGCACACCCATGAAGCGTGCAGCGCCCAGCAATCGAGGGTTGCTGCGTTGGGCCCGCTACGTAGAGTCTGTCCCGGAAGAGATCCCGACCAATTCTTCACGGGAGAACGCGAGAGAATCGGCTCGCCGACGGGGCGATTGACGGGGTGAAAAAGGCCGAGCGGCGGCAAAAACGACGTCTATAATATTTCGCGCGTTCATTT